>JBEKHB010000017.1:0-68327 GCA_050012495.1 Syntrophorhabdales bacterium | reverse complement strand
CCCTTGTAGGAGCGGGCCTTCTGCCAATAGACAAAGACCGCTTCAAGGATCGGTTTCGAATGAATTTTAATAAGGAGCAGCTTGCCTTGAACGTGAAAGCCTTTGAAATGGGGATTGCTGAAGTCGAATGAGATGGCGGAGGCGGTTTACCAACGTAGGCAGTGCTGCAGCGCATATTGGGTATTGAAGGGAAGGAGACGATATGGGTTTCGAACCGAAAGAGATGCCTTCGAATCCCTTGGGGCACGACAGGTACGTGCCTGAAACATTCAGTATAATAGGAAAGCGGGGGGTTAGGCGCATCGACGGGTACAAGAAAGCCAGCGGGAAAGCGGTATACACGAGGGACATTACCCTTTGCGGCATGCTCTTTGCCAAGTTCCTGACTTCCCCCTATCCCAACGCAAAGATAAGGAAAATGGATACGAGTAAAGCAGAGAGCCTCTCCGGGGTCAGACTTGTTCTCAGGTATGACGACAGAGAGATAGAAGGGAAGAGAATAGTGAGCACCTACGGGGGGGAGGAAGAGGTTCTCGCATCGTGTGCCTATTTTCAGGGCCAGCCTTTAGGGGCGGTTGTGGCGGCCGATACAGAAAATATTGCCGATGAGGCCTTGGGTCTCATCGCCGTCGAATGGGAAGTACGGCCGTTCATGCTCGACGCGCACGATGCTCTTGCCCCGAACGCTCCACCTGCCCGACCAGAGTGGTTGGGGCCACGTAATGGAATCCCCTCGCTCTTTGGAGGACCGATTTTCAGGTTCGGTGATGTGACAAAGGGTTTTCAGGAAGCTGACAAGGTGATTACCTTCCAAGCGAAGCGAAAGTATCACGGATGCCCGAATGCGGAAATGCTCAGCGGCATCACAAGGTGGGAGGACGATTGCGTGGAACTCTGGGTGCACCACCAGCACCCTTACGAGCATAAGTGGACTGTGCATAATTGGTTTGACATTCCTATGAGCAAAGTGAAGGTTAACACCCCTTATAATGGGGCAATGTTCGGTGGATGGAACTGGATCGACTACAGCCAGGTTCCGACCTGTGTCAGTGCAATCATCGCCAAGCGAACGGGAAGGGCCGTAAAATGGGTGTTTGGCAGGAGGGAAGATTTCACTTTTGGGTCTCTGGATGCTATGGAATCTGATTTTGAAGTGGGCATGAAGCAGGACGGAACCATCACTGCAGTAAGGGTCCGGACTTTTTACGAGAACATGGGGTTCGAGACGGTCAGCCACTTATTTGAAAACACTAGGATACCTAACTTGGAATCGGAGACACTCATTGCCCAAGTGAACAAGGGACCATGTCATGCCCTCAGGTGCGAACAGTTGCCGGCAAGTTTCGGCTTGACCCATGTTTTTAACCACGTAGCCGCTGAACTTGGTATGGATCCCACAGAAGTTGCGATGAAGAACGATGGTGTCCAAGGCAGGGACATGGCATATCTTGCTGAATTCAAAAGAACACACGGCTTTCCTGTAAGAGACAGCCTGAGGGAATGCATCGAGTCGGGTAAGAAGGCCATGAACTGGGACCAGCAATGGCACACGCCCGGTAGTCGCAGGCTCGCCAGCGGAAAGATGCACGGGATGGGATTTACCTGGACGCACGAATGGGATGACACTAGGGGCGCAGCGGTTGCGGGATTGATGATCCAGGCGGACGGATCCGTGAACGTTGTCGGAATGAGAGCAGACGTAGGGGTCAACGCCGAGACAACGTACTGTCAGATTGTGGCAGAGGAGATGGGGATGCGCCTGAAGGATGTTTTTTTTCGCCAGCAGGATGATGTTTACCTGCCGCTGATGACGCCTGACGGGTCATGTAATCTGTGCACAAACGGATACGTGATGCAAAAAGTAGCGCGGATGGCAAAACAAAAATTGCTTGAACTGGCCACGGGGACGGTTCATCTGATAGAACGCGACATCCCGGCTGCTTTTTCCAATGTAAAGCCGGAGGATTTAGACGTTAAGGATAGCGCTATTTATGTCAAAACGGATCCACAAACTCGCAAAACTGTTGCAGAAATCGTGAAGGATCTTGAAGGAAGCATAATGGGAAAAAGAGAATATGCGGCTATACAGAACACCACTCATGCGCCGGTATTTGTTTGGGCATGGCACCGGCAGGGTGGGCTTGGCGTGGAGGAAGGCCGCCACCGCCTTTGTCGACAGGCTCACTTCTGTGAAGTGGAGGTAGACATCGAGACAGGCGCGGTTGAGGTGAAGAAAGTTGTCAATGTCAACGATGTGGGGAAGGCCTTTTCGCCGGAAGCGGTAGAGGGCCAGCAATACGGCGGTACATACATGGGCATCGGCCGCAACGCGAGAGAAGAATTCGTATGGGACCCGGAGACGGGAGTAATTCTCAACGGGAACCTGGTCGACTACAAAATCAGCACTATGAATGATATTGGTAGTGTAGAAACCCGCTTCATTGAGTCAGGGATGGGCTACGGGCCGTATGGATCCGTTGGTGTGGGCGAGGATGTGGCAACGGTCACGACCTATCTTCTCAGCGGTGCAGTCCATAATGCGATAGGCAAGTGGATCGACTGTGACCCCATTACGCCGGATAAAATTTTGAGGGCGCTTAGCATAACGTCGGAGGGACTTTGAATAGACGGAATCCTATGGAATCGGAGATGGATTCGACGACTGTCAATCACGCGGTCAACAAGGTGTGGATGCCTCGACCACCCGCCTTCGCATCCAAACACAGGGGAGGCTGGAGTGAACGTTAAACTGGCTCATCATCTCTGGGAAGGCGGTGAGGCCCTATCTCTGCGCTTGCCTGATAGGCGGCGCGTGAAAGTGCTCCGTATGCGAGGGGATGACCTCGACGCTCTCGACAGAGATGATTACCGGAAATCATTATCTCCGTTACGACCTATCATAAAGGGCAAGAAAGAAATATGCATCCTTTTTGATGACCTCACCAGGCCGACACGGGCATCCGAAGTGCTCCCCTACCTCTTGGAGGTTCTTGAAGAGAGTGGTGTGCGCGATGAGCAAGTGAGATTCATATGTGCTCTTGGCATGCACGCAGCATTGGATAATACGAGCCTCAGGAAGAAACTCGGCGAGGAGGCCCTTGAGCGGTTTCCTGTTTATAACCATTGGCTTGACTGATGTATGCTGGTGACATGAGATCGCCGGTATGAGGAAAAAGCTGCCGAGACCGGCGATGCTGGAAAATATACAGTCCGAGCCCGGAAAGGGGGTGAGCCACCATAGGGAGCGTACAGTGGGGTGGGGTGATAGTATCCGGTAATAGAAAAGGTCTTTTTTGGGGAAGCTAACGGCATATAACAAAAAACCGGGAGGTATGAAGATGAACGGTATTGTCAGGGCAGGTCAGAGAATATTGATTGTATTGTTTGCACTGTTTTTTGCCGCAACCACCGTGGTTGCGGCGGGTCCTGAAATGTTCAAGATAGCGCCAAAAGGCAATAAGAAGATCAAAATAGGTGTGATAGACACGATGGCATCTATCGAGATCGCGGCCGTTTTCAACAATTTGCATATGCAGGCCGCGAAGCAGAGGAAATGGCAATTGCAATATTTTGATCTGAAAGATAACTTTCCCGAAGCGGTAACGTATATGGAAAACATGATATCGGCGGGCTATGATGCCATTATCATCCACTTCCTGGGCGTAAAAGTTTGCGAAAAGCAGATAAAAGAGGCCTTTGCCAAGGGGATTCCGGTCATTACCATTTCATGCCAGGGAGCGCAGTTTCCCGGTGTCGTGGCAGAAGTTGGTCCCATGGATGCAGCCATGGCCGTGACTGTTGCCGAGTTTATGGCTGAAAAACTGAAGCCGGGTGATAAAGTCGTGACACTCCATATCCCGTTGCTGGACATACACAAGGTGAGGCAGGCTGCTGCCAAGGCCACCTTCCAAGCTTATAATCTCAAAATCGCTCAGGAACTCTTCTACCCCCTTACCGGAGACCCGTTTCAGTGGGCTTACGAGCAGACCAAGAACGTTCTTTTGGGGGACACAAACAAAGAAATAAAGGGGATATGGGGGGCATGGGAAGGCTTTGGTGTTAATGCTGCCAGGGCCGCCCATGACATTGGACGTGATGATGTGGTAGTCACCACGGTGGATGACAGCCCAAACACCTATACCCAGATTGCAAAGCTTCCTACACTCCACGCGGCAAGCGGGTTCGCGTGTATGTCTAAAGAGATTAACGCTCAGACATTCGCGTTATTGGACAAGATATTCAAAGGCCAGCAGGTGCCGAGTCAAAAGGTTTACGCATTTCCTCCGAGACTGGTGAGCAAAGAAAATCTCCCCCCTAAGGGGTATTTCGTGAACCCTTGCGGATACACGGGTGCTCCGGATTTTGCGGTGAAATAGGGGAGTGGCCTTCCCTCCTCTCAACCTTCATGGGAAGGGTGAGAGGAGGGAGCTTCATCTGATTGCCTGCTGTCTTTTCCTGGGTATATGCCGAGGAAAGGCGGTTTGGGGGTAACATGACGGCTATGACGGAAAGTGGGAAAGTGTTACTGGAAGCGCGGGGGATAGTGAAGGACTTTCCCGGACAGCGCGCACTGGACAAGGTGGATTTTGATGTCCGAGAAGGCGAAGTCCACGCGCTCATAGGTGAGAATGGTGCGGGGAAATCCACGTTGATCAAAATCCTCGCGGGTGTGTACCGGCAGGACGAAGGCGACATAGTGATAGACGGAGAGAAGAGGGATATCTCCAATTCTGGAGAGAGTCAGGCTCTGGGTCTATCCTTTATACATCAGGATCTTAATATTGTACCTCATCTCTCGGTGGCGGAGAACATTTTCCTTGGAAGGTATCCGCGAAACAGTCTTTGTATTGTGCGGATATCAAAGATGGTGGAAATGGCGAGATGCATCCAGGAAGGGGTAGCAATTAACGCAGATCTTCGAGTGCCGGTCGGATCATTGCCGGTCATAGACCAGTGGAAGACAGTCATTAACCGAGCCCTGGCCCAGAAATCTCGGATTATTTTCATGGATGAACCGACAACGTCATTGACCTACGCCGAGGTGGACGAGCTCTTTAATTCCATCGCTCACCTGAAGGAAGCAGGGAAGGCAATCGTATATGTATCGCATCGCATGGAGGAGATTTTCAGGATTGCCGACAGGGTGACTGTTATCAAAGACGCAAGAAAGGTGGGGACGGCCTTCGTGCGCGACCTGGACCCCGGCGAGGTCTATCATATGATGCTGGGCCGGGAACTCAAGGACGTATTTCCGCCCAAAGCCCGTCCGACGACCGATGTCTGTCTTGAAGTGAACAACCTGTGCAGGGGAAACGCCGTGAGAAATGTGAGTTTTTGCCTTCACAGGGGAGAAATTCTGGGTATCGCGGGTCTTGTAGGATCGGGGCGAACTGAGCTCGCCCGCCTCCTCTTCGGCGCTGATAAGAAGGATGAAGGGGACATTATCATGGATGGGGAGAAAGTAGTTTTCAAATCGCCGACCGACGCTATCCGGTACGGTATTGCCCTGGTTCCTGAGGAACGGCACGCTCAAGGCCTGGTTCTGCCGATGGATGTGAAGCAGAATATCACGCTGGCCAGCCTCGACAAAATTTTGCGCTGGTCTCGAATTCCCGTTCTTAGCCGTCGGAAAGAAAGAACTATGGGCCAGCAGTTCGCGTCAGCGACAAATATCAAGGCTCACGATCTCAGACAACAGGTAAACTCGCTAAGCGGGGGGAATCAGCAAAAGGTTGTGCTATCAAAATGGCTGTGTAACAACGCCAGAATCCTGATAATGGACGAACCTACCAAGGGTGTTGATGTAGGAGCCAAGTTCTCTCTCTATTCTATTATCACGGAGCTTGCCGCGAGGGGTGTAGGAGTCATTCTGATATCCTCTGATCTTAGGGAAGTGGTGGGGATGTCGCATCGCATTCTGGTGTTGGATCAAGGTGTGATGACCGCCGAACTTCCAGGCGATGAAACAGACCCGCAAGCTACACTTGATCTCTGCGTACGAGCGTGCAGGATAAGGAAATTCAAAGGTCAAGAGAAAGGATGACAAGATAATGCAAATCAAAGGGAATAAAATAGCACGCCGCGAGGCACTTGTCTTCTTCGGCAAGTACGGTACCATAATGTGGCTTTTGATTATGATCGCGGTCTTCAGTATCCTTCTGCCGGGTTTCCGTTCGGCGAACAACGTGTTGAACCTCCTTGGACAGATATCCATTCTCTCCATTATGGCGGCAGGCATGACCTGTTGTCTCAAAATGGGGGACTTTGATTTATCTATAGGCGCCACTGCCGCTATTACGGGTGTAGTAGTGGCCAAAGTGCTGGTCAGCAACGCGGGCATTCCTGTTGCGGTGTTGAGTGGCCTGGGAACCGGTCTATTGATCGGACTGATGAATGGTTTTTTTGTAGCCTACGTAGGACTTCCTCCCTTCGTCTGTACGCTTGCGACCATGGGCATCATACTGGGAGCGGGTTTGAGCATCACGAAGGGCATAGCCATATGGAATCTGCCTGATGGTTTCGACTTCATAGGAAGAGGGGACCTTTACGGCATCCCTATTCGCTTCATTGTGATGATCTGCCTGCTTGCGATCATATGGTTCATACATACGTACACGCCTACCGGTAGACGGATGGAAGCGATAGGAGGAAATGCGATTGCGTCGAGGCTGTCAGGGATCAGGGTAGAATGGCACAGATTGCTTGGGTATCTCTTTTCCGGTGTTTGTGCGGCTGTTGCGGGTATAATCCTGACTTCGTCATCTATGTCGGGCAATCCGACACAGGGGGCTCTCTACCTGCTAGACGCCTTTGGCGCGGCATTCATTGGGGCAGCCACCGTTCGGATAGGTCAATTCCATATCTGGGGCACACTAATCGGTGTCTTGATTGTCGTGGTGGCGGTTAATGGCTTGGTTATCCTGATGGTGCCCGGCTACTTCACCGATATGATCAAGGGAATGATTCTGCTCCTCGCAATCCTGCTGTCCGGCGTCGCAGGGAAGTTGGTTACCGGCAAGTAGTTTCGGGTGCGGCGTGATTTTGACGATCACGAGAGTAGATAGGAGGGACAGATGAGGAACTTTGCCCATGTGAACGCAACGTCGCTGGATCAAGCGACTGAGATGTTGAGAAGATACGGGAAGAGCGCTGCTATTATCGCCGGAGGTACGGACCTTCTCGGCAAGATGAAAGACGAGATCCTCCACACCTATCCGGAGGCTCTCATCAACATCAAGAGTATACCGGGTCTCGATGGTGTCGCCGCGCAGGGCGACGGACTCTTTATCGGTGCCCTTACTAGGCTGGCGGATATCGCGGAAAACCATACCATTATCGAACGATACCCTGCGCTCGCAGAGGCCGCTCGCAGGACTGCTTCAACCCACCTCCGTGAGATGGGCACCCTTGGAGGCAACATTAGTCAGGACATCAGGTGCTGGTACTACAGGAATCCGAACAATCGATTCCCGTGCCTTCGCAAAGGTGGGGGGAGGTGCTATGCCATCGAAGGGGACAACAGATACCATTCGATCTTCGGCGGAAGCGTGGAGAAAGGATGCTACGCGGTTCATCCGAGCGATATTGCTCCGGCCCTCGTTGCTCTCGATGCAACGATTAGGACGACGAAGAGAAGCCTGCGAATAGAGGATTTCTTCCAGGTACTGCCGGCAAGAACGACTGTCCTCGACTTTGACGAAATCGTCACAGAGATCATCCTTCCTCCTCATAACGGCAAGAGCGCGTTCATGAAATTCGCATTGAGAAAGGCTATAGACTTCCCCATTGTCAATTGCGCCGCAGCAATCGCAACATCCGGCGACAGGGTGACCTCGGCACGGATCTGCCTCAATGCGGTTTACGTGAAGCCATATCGGGCATTGAAGGCAGAGGAGGCCATTATGGGCAAAACCATCACAGAGTCCGATGCAGAGGCAGCAGGCGCTGCATGTGTTGTTGATGCACGGCCCATGACCCACAACGCATATATGGTCCCTGTGGCGAAGACTATGATCAAAAGGGCGATTCTGGGGTGTGCATGAGACTTAGCAGTGCAAGTTGAATAAAGAGGCGAGGTAAACTATGAATGATGCTACTTTTACGATGGATGGAAAGACTCTGAGTAGTCCTCCGGGCATGACCATCCTTGAGGCTGCGGACAAGGCCGGTATCGAGATACCCCGGCTCTGCCATCAGGAAGGAATAAAACCTTCGGGGAACTGCCGGATCTGTGTGGTCGAGGTGGAAGGTTCTCGGACGTTGGTGGGCTCCTGCCATACACCCATTAGAGATGGGATGGTCATCAGTACCCGTTCCCCAAGGGTCGTGCAGGCTCGCCGTGCTACCATACAGCTTCTGCTCACGGGCCATACGGGTACCTGTGTGACCGATACTGAGGCTCGGGAGTGTAGCCTCCATAAACTCGCCTCAGATCTCGAAGTAGGCCCTTCCAAATTCCATGTAAAGAAGCCTCGCCTGCATGCTCCTGAACAAGGCCGGTACGTACTCAGGGACATGTCCCGCTGCATCCTCTGCAGGAAGTGCATCCGGGCCTGCACCGAGATCGCTGGTCAGAATGTTTACGGCATGGCATATCGGGGATTTGGTTCGAAGGTTGTCGTGGATTTTGATGTCCCTCTCAACAAGGAGGTGTGCAAGGACTGTGGCATCTGCATCGAGTACTGTCCCACCTCCGCCCTCATGTGGCCGGAAGGGGTAAAGAAGAGAGAGGGCGTACCCGAGAGGAAGGAACTGAAGGTGAAACCATCCGCCGACGATGCCGCGAGGGAAAAGCTCCTCAACCTTCTCAAAGAGAGGCAGCGAACCGAAGGCCACGTGTCGGAGCAGGCAATGGTGGATGCTGCCAGAATCGCAGATGTTACCTTGAGCGAGGTTTACGGCGTCGCGAGTTTCTATTCATTCCTCTCTGCAAAGCCCCAAGGAAAGCACGTGATCCGGATATGCAAGAGTCTTCCCTGCTATCTTGAAAACGCCCCTATGATCATCGACAGCATCGTACAAGTCATCGGTATCACACCCGGCCAAATAACGGCTGACGAAAACTTCTCCTTTGAGCTTACAAATTGTATCGGTGCCTGCGATCAATCTCCAGCCATGCTCCTGGACGACACCGTTTACGGGAACCTGACGCCGCGGAAGATCATTGATATTCTGAGCTCGTATCGGTAGGGAGGATACTATGAAACGAATCGTTCTTCGAAACGCAGACGTAATCGATCCTCTCGATATCTCCGTACATATGGAACGAGACGGGTTTCAGGCGCTCGCGAAAGGCCTTAAGATGGGAGCCGACAAAGTCATTGCTGAAGTAAAGGCTTCGAACCTGAGGGGGCGCGGAGGCGCAGGATTCCCGTGCGGTGCAAAGTGGGAACTCGCGAAATCTGCCCCTGAGGACGAGAAGTACGTCATCTGCAATGCGGACGAAGGGGAAGTGGGGACGTTCAAGGACCGCTACATCATCGAGCACGACCCGTTTTCTCTCCTCGAAGGTATCGCCATTGCCGCGTACGCGGTAGGGGCAAAGAAGGCATACATCTATCTCCGGGGGGAATATCATTATCTTTTTGATGGACTCAAGAAGGCACTTGACGCGGCGACTGCGAAAGGGTTCATCAATCTGCCCATTGAGATACGGGAAGGTGCCGGGGCATACGTCTGTGGTGAGGAATCGGCACTCATGAATTCTATCGAGGGCAAGCGCGGAGAGGTGCGCTTTCGTCCCCCATTCCCTCCCACGAGCGGTCTCTTCCGCAAGCCCACCATCGTCAATAATGTGGAGACCCTCATGAATATTCCCGCTATCATCGAAAAGGGCGCCTCATGGTTCTCCTCGATCGGCACCCCCGCGAGCGCGGGTACGAAGGTCTTTTCCGTGTGCGGTGACGTAACAAGACCTGGTGTTTACGAGCTAGTCATGGGAAGCAGGCTGTCAGATCTCCTCACCCTGGCGGGCGCCGAAGATGTGAAGATGGTCCAGATCGGAGGCGCGACAGGAGGCGTCGTCCCCGCCTCGATGGTGGAGACCCCCCTCTCCTATGAGACCGTCTTAGGCTCGGGCGCCGTCATGGTCTTCAATACTACCAGAGACGTGATCGACTTTGTCTACCGGACCATGGAGTTCCTGAACGAGGAGTCCTGTGGCGAGTGCACCCCCTGCAGAGAGGGGACCGAGGTGATGGTGGAGATCCTCGGAAGGCTCGTGAGAGGCGAGGGCGTTGCGGAGGATGTGGACACCCTGGAGAAACTTTCCCAGGTGATGATGGCCTCCTCCCTCTGCGGTCTCGGCCAGGCAGCCCCCGTCCCCGTGCTCGATACGCTCAAATACTTCAGGAACGACTATGAAAACAGGATCAAACAATCGATTTTCTTACGGACGTTGAGATAAGGAGGAATCATGAAAGCACACTACCTCTGCCCCTACTGCTCGACCCGCTTCGAGACCCATGACGCGCTCAAGGCCCATGTGGTTGCCGAGCACGGCACGGAGTCGTTACCTAAGCCCGGCGGCTCGATCAGCCTCACGATAAACGGCCAGCGTTACGATTATCAGGTTGAGCCGAACATGACCCTCTACGGCCTCATCCACGACACCCTAGGCCTCACCGGCGTCAAGATGTTCTGTGACCGGGGGGCATGCGGCTCCTGCACGGTCATCATGGATGGAAGGCCCATTCTCTCCTGCATGACCCTTGCCATCGAATGCGACGGCAAGACCATAGAGACCGTCGAAGGGATTGCCCAGGCAAACCATCCCCTCATTGAAACCTACGTCAAGCACCACTGCATGCAGTGCGGCTATTGCACGCCCGGGTTTGTCGTCACCGCAAAGGCTCTGCTCGACAAAAACCCTGACCCGACAGAAGAAGAGATACGGGAAGCCCTCTCGGGTAACCTCTGCCGCTGCGGCACCTACCCCCAGCACCCCAAGGCCGTAGCTGAGGCGGCGAGCATTCTTCAAAGAGGGGCATTATAGGGTGGTTCCAGAGAACCCGGTGGTGATGTTTGTAGGTCAGAGCAACGTGGCGCAAAGAGAATTCGAAAGGAGGCCGACGACAGATGCCTGACAGAGAAAAGAAGATGATTCAGGAAGTAATGGATAATGTCCAGGCCGATAAGTATCCCTTGACATACTATACTCACATCGGTAAAAGGGACGTCCAGCGTCTGGACGGATACGAAAAGGCAAACGGAAAAGCGACATATACCATCGATATCAAGTTGCCAGGCATGCTTTACATGCGGTTTCTCACGTCGCCTTATCCTCATTCAGAGATCAAAAGGTTGGATACAAGCAGGGCCGAGGCGTTGCCGGGAGTGAGGGCCGTTTTGAGATACGACGATCCGGAATTGCCGCGAGAAGCAGATCTGGGTGGCCACGATTCTTCGTCCGTGCCCGTTCTGTCCCGGGTTGCCCATTTCGAAGGTGAGGAAGTAGGTGTTGCCGTAGCAGCCGACAGCGACGCTATAGCCGAGGAGGCCCTACGCAAAATAGATGTTGAATGGGAGCTGAGACCATTTGTGCTGCATGTGGAGGAGGCTCTCAGACCCGAGTCTGCACTGTCAAACCCCGAGGAGTATCCTCACAGCAACTATTACAATCAGGGGTTTCTAGACGTTGATCGGTTGGGCGATATTGAGGCCGGTTTCGCCGAAGCGGACACTGTTCTTGAATTCACCTCGAGAAGGCGACTCCATACCTGGATCGGCCCGGAGCGGCCGTGCGGGGTATTCACGTGGAACGGGGCATTCCCCGAAGTGTGGGTAAAACAGCAGCGGCCCCTCATAAGCAAGCGGGCAATATCGTCATGGTTTGGCGGAATTCCGATGAACAAAATCATCATGCACTGTCCCTACCAGGGAGCAAGCTTCGGCGGATGGAGCCAGGTGCCATGGAACATGGGGGGACACTACTGTGCGGCTCTCATCGCGAAAAGAACCGGGAGACCCGTCAAATGGGTGTTTACCCGAAGGGAGGATTTCTATGGGGGTGAGATGGATGAAGGCGTCTACCGCTACAAAGTGGGCGCCAGAAAGGACGGGACCATCACTGCGGTGAAAGTAGAGGCAATCTTGTCGAATCTCTTGTGGCCTGTTTTTGGCGTTGCCAAACACTTCATCGAGAACACCCGCATACCGAACGTCTACGGAAAACTTGAAGCGGTCCAGGTAAACAGGGGCATAAATGTCCCTGTGAGGTGCGAACAAAACTCCAATACCCACAGCCTCACCCTGGTATTCGACCGCGTGGCCGACGTCCTGTCCCTTGACCCTCTTGAGGTGGCCCTCAAGAACGACGGCGCGGATGGACACGACTTGGATTGGCTCAACAGAGCAAAGGCAGAGAGGGGTTTCCAGGTCAGAGACAGCTTGAGGGAATGCATCGAGAAGGGTAAGGCTGCGATAGACTGGGAAAAGAAGTGGCATTCCGCGGGAAGCAGAAGGCTTGAAAATGGAAGGATGCATGGCCTTGGCTTCACATGGACCCACGAATGGGAGGACTCATCAGGATCGGGCGAAATCGCCATACGCATCGAACGGAACGACGGAACCGCCAGGATTCTGGGGATGAGAGCCGACGGCGGTCAGAACGCAGAAACAGCATACTGTCAGATCGCGGCGGATGAACTCGGAATGCGGATAGAGGATGTCTGTTACAGGCCGCACTCGGATGCCGGTTTCTTTACAATGACTCCCGATTCTTCCACGAACATGTCGGTTAACGGGTTTGCCGTAAGACATGCCGCAAGGCTTCTGAAACAGAAAATTCTCGCGGCGGCGACGAGCCCGAGCGGGGAGACCCGAAGGGGGAGCTTCCCGCCTGCCTTTCCGGGGTATAAGCCCGATGATCTCGACATCAAAGAGAGCGTGATTTACGTGAAGGCCAAACCTTCAGAGCGACTTCCTCTGGCTGAATTTGTTCGGCCCGCCGGTTCAGCGGGGCCATTTTGCTACAGTCCCGAGTTCGGTCATGGAGCGCCGATTTGCGATTTCATGATACCGCTCTTCGCTTACAGTTGGCACGTCCAGCAGGGCGCCTATTCAAGCTATCGTGTACGGTTCTGTCGGCAGGCCCATTTCATGGAAGTGGAAGTTGATACCGAAACGGGTGAGGTATTTGTTACCAAGGTAGTCAATGTCAATGACGTCGGGAAGGTGATCAGCTGGGAGGGTTGCGAGGGACAACAGTATGGCGGGACATACATGGGTGTGGGTCGAGGACTTTTCGAGGAAATCGTTCACGATCCTGTAACGGGAGTGATGCTAAACGGGAATCTGCTGGACTACAAAATCGCCACCATGAATGATGTGGGCCTGATTGGAACGGAATTGGTCGAAACCGGAATGGGCTACGGGCCTTACGGGCTTGTAGGAATCGGTGAAGACGTTGCGGCAGTCGTTCCTGCATTAGTCGGACCGGCCGTCCACAACGCCATAGGTGCATGGGTTGACGATTTCCCTGTCACCCCGTCTGTTGTGCTAAAAGCCCTTGGAAAAATATGAGAAGAGTGGGGCAAAGGCGTCCGTTTCACAAGAAACAGGGAAGGAATGGCCCGTCGTGAGGATTACTGTGGGTGGCTATCTGAAATTCAGGGGTTTCTTTGGTGAGGGTATCTCCCTTGAATTCGACACGCAAGCAACGACGCTGGGGCACGCTTTGGAAGCGGTATGTGAGCGGTGCGGAGACAGCCTTCGAAACGCGGTATATGATTCCGCTACTCATGATATAAAGAAGTCCAATTTAATTTTATTGAATGGTCGGCCCTGCACGAATCTCGGCAAGCGGCGGCTTGACGCCGTGTTGAAGGACGGCGATGAGATTGTCCTGTGCACTCTCATTTCTGGGGGATAGCAGAACCCTTCCGGAGGGCTTCGGCAGGATCGGCTTAAGGAAAGGACCCCAAAAGCTGAATCGACAAACGGGCCGGCTTGTCAGACGACAAACTTAGAGAGGAGGATGCTAAATGTATCGCAACTGTGAGAAAGGAGCGTTCTTTCCAATAACGTCAAAACGCGTGGAGGTCGCGCTATGATCAGTGACCTGGTCAAAACGGGATTCGAGAAGGCCGGCCCCAGGGGGCTCTTTAAGGCAACGGGTCTGTGCAATGGGGACCTCAAGAAGCCGCTCATCGGAGTCGTTAACTCATTTAATGAGATTGTTCCCGGCCACATACATCTCAACGATATCGCCTATCACGTGAAGCTTGGCGTGGCCGGCGGCGGCGGAACACCACTCGAATTCCCGGCCATTGCGCTCTGTGACGGCATCGCCATGGGCCATCATGGTATGTGTTATCCTCTGCCCAGCCGGGAACTTATCGCTGATTCCATCGAATCGATGGCCGTGGGCCATGCCCTCGACGGCCTTGTGCTGATCACTAACTGTGATAAGATTACCCCAGGTATGCTTATGGCCGCGGCCAGACTCAACATTCCGTCCATTATGGTCGCAGGCGGACCCATGTATGCCGGTTGGTTCCAGGGAAAGTGGACCGACGGCAGTAAGACCCTCGAGGCATTGGGGAAGGTCGCCACCGGCGAGATGACCCTGGAGGAGTTGGACGAACTGGAAAATGAATCGGTGCCTGGGTGCGGGGCCTGCGGCATCATGGGCACGGCTAACAGTATGAACTGCTTGTCGGAGGCGATAGGCATGAGCCTTCCTTGGAACGCGACTATCCCTGCGTATCTGGCAAAACGAAAGGTTCTGGCCCGGAAATCAGGCGAACAGATTATGGAGTTGGTGCGGCGCAATATTCTGCCCCGGGACATCCTGACCGAGCGAGCGTTCAGGAATGCTATTGCCGTGGACATGGCTATCGGAGGGTCCACGAACACTGTGCTCCACTTATTGGCGATTGCCTATGAGGCCGAGGTGGCTCTTGACATTAACCTGTTTGATGAGATCAGCAAAAAAACTCCTAAATTGTGTCCCATAAGCCCCGGCGGCGCCTATTACATGCAAGACCTCTATCGTGCCGGAGGGATATCGGCTGTCATGATGGAGCTGACAAGGCTTCATGCCATCGACCTTGATTGCCCGACTGTGACGGGTAAGACCATCGGCGAAAATCTCACGGGGTCCGGGGTAAAAGATCGTGACGTTATTCGTTCCATAGAAAATCCATATTATGCCGAGGGCGGCATCGCTGTCCTCTGGGGTAACCTGGCACCGGCAAGCGCCGTGGTTAAACAGGGGGCTGTTGCAAGAGAAATGCTCCGCCATAGAGGACTCGCGAGGGTTTTTGAACGGGAAGAGGACGCAGTGGCAGCTATACTTCACGGGACAATCATCAAAGGTGATGTTGTCGTCATTCGTTACGAAGGTCCAAAGGGAGGACCTGGTATGCGGGAGATGCTTTCGGCCACCGCAGCCATTATGGGGGTAAACCTTGGTGAGGAGGTGGCCCTTGTCACCGATGGTCGTTTTTCTGGCGCCACGCGTGGGGCGTGCGTGGGCCACGTTTCCCCCGAAGCAGCCGAGGGCGGACCGATAGCGATCGTGCGGGATGGCGACATAATCGAAATTGACATACCCAACCGTACACTGAACGTTGAGCTAGATGATGCAGAAATCGAACGCCGCATGAGCTCGCTGAAACTGCCTTCCTGCAAAGTCAGGCGAGGGTATCTCGCCCGCTACGCGAAGAACGTTACATCTGCCAGCCGGGGAGCCATCGTGGAGTGATGTTGTATGGTAGCTTGAAAGAATAACCTTGATATAACGTGAGCATGTGCTCGCAAGGGCTTATAAGATCGTCCGCGACAGGCGCCCAATGGGCTTCCATCACTTTTTCACCCGCTGGGTCAGTTCCTCATTGGCCTGCTTTAACTTCGGGCTCGTCTCGGCTAACTCGCGGGTCGAGGAATAGATATCCGCCTCCATTGGCACAGCTCTCTCGCGCAGCTCATCGGTCAGCTTGGCCTGCTCGACGGGTGTCTCGTTGGCTTGCTTCTGCTCCATATCGGGTTGCTTGCTCTGCTCAGCCACGCATCCTCCGCTTTGGTACCTGTTAGAGCAACAATTACGATTAAACTGTCGCTGAGGGTCGATAGGATTATATCAGAATCGCTCGTGTGACACAAAGGCCAATCAGAGGCACGCCTGTCCTCGAGATTAGCGAGTGAAAGGTTGCATGTCTGTGTCCGAAGAAAAAATCACCTTTTCAGGAAAGCTACTCGTGCGGATGGATGTCCTCTCCAGGAGAAGCAGAGAAGGAGATTTCTCCTGCCATGTCTGGCCACGACGAGGGGTATGGCAACGGCTATGGTAAGGGCGGCAAAGAAAAGTGGTGCGGGGGCAGGGGGTAGACTGTCTGCAGGTAGATCCCGGCACAAAAGGCGACTACCGAGGCTATGAACAAGCCGAACCGATGCCTTCCAGGTAAGCCCGCACATTCTTACCCAGATCCTCGACATAGTACCCGCCTTCGAGGACGGAGAAGAAGCGGGGGTTGGAGGATGCGAGCATGGCGCCGATCTTCCTGAAGTCCTCCGTGAGGAGGAGATTACCCCAGTCTCTGATGTAGGTATCGAAGCCCGCGGAGCAGCCCACTACATCATACTTCCCGCCATCGGCCACCGCCTGCTTCAGCACCTGGAAGAACCCTGTTGTCGTGGGGGCTGAGATGTTCCTGAAGCTCACCCTGTGGTCATCCTTGAAGATATCGGCGGTCCCGTTGCCGTAGTGGAGGTCTATGTCCACGATCAGTGCTGACTTGATCGCACCGGCGGCGAGCATTTTCTTCACGGCGACGGCGATGTTGTTGAAGAAACAGAAACCCCCGTTGAAGTTGTTGCCGGCGTGGTGGCCCGGGGGCCTGACGAGCGCAAAGCAGGGGCCCTCAATACAGGTCTCCGCCGCCCTTATTGCGCCTCCCGCGGCCAGGGCGGCGACCTCGAAAAGACCCCCATCCTCGCACACGCCGTTTACCAGCGTTCGGCTGTGGCACAGGAGCAGGTCGGCAACGGAACAGGGCGCAGGCTGCACGAAATCGGCGATATCCTCTATGCGAGAGAGAATGGCGGATATCCTGTCCGGGCTCTCACAGTCGACGGTGTCGTACCTTATAAGGAACGTATCGTCGTAGACTACGGTAAGTTTCTGCAAAAGATCACTTGGCAATCTTCAACCCCTGTAGGTAGAGTAACACTATTCGGGAAAGATGAGAATACAGATATGGAAGGGCACGCCACGGCTTTCGATATTGCCATAAACGATCTCATTGCCGATTCCAACAGGGAAAAGGTCTCTTTTCATTGATACACCTTCCTTTTCTGTCCTTTCCGTGTGCCTGAAAGTGTGCCCATACCTGGTAGGGAACTGCGAAAAATAGCCGATAACTCCGGTGGGGCTCACACCCCGTGCGGGTTCGATTCCCGCCTTCGGCGCCAGTTTTCAAGGCTTTTCAAGCTTTCCCGTTTTCGCAAAATAAAGTCCCGATTGGACGCGAGGCGAAATCTTTCCTGAGCGAGCCTTGCGGTTACTTAAGCCCCGTAAGAGCAGTACGGCTCGGATTCGAGCAGGTCGCCTTTCAACTCTTGTGCCCTGGCCCTGCACCCTCCGCAGATGGAGAGGAACCGGCAGCGACCGCATTTGCCCTTATACTTACGAAGATCACGGATACGGGCGAACTGCTCCGACCCTTCCCATACCTGCCGGACGCCGTCCTTGCGGATGTCGCCGCAGGGGGACTCCAGGTAGCCGCAGGGCTGTGCGATGCCCGTGTGGGAGATGAAGAGAAAACTCTTTCCGGCAAGGCAGCCCGCGCTTTTCGGCGTCCCTCCCCTTTCCGTGACGATCCTGTAGTAATGGGGGGCGCACGTCACCTTCATCTCTATCTCGTGCTCTTCCTCCCGCTCGTACATCCAGTTGAGCACATCCTCGTACATTGCGGCGTTCAACTCCTCGCCCTTGAGCCCTTCCCCCCTGCCCACGGGCACGAGCAGGAAGGTGTGCCAGGCAACTGCACCCATCCCCTTGACGAGCCCGTAGATTGCGGCGAGGTCCGTTGCGTTGAGTCGCGTCACCGTGGTGTTGATCTGAAACGGCAATCCGACCTCCCTGAGTATCCGTCCCGCCTGCATGACAGCGTCAAAGGCGCCTGAAACCCGCCTGAAGCTGTCGTGGGTCGCCCGGTCCTTGCCGTCTATGCTCATGCTCACCCGCAGGATGCCCGTCTCTTTCAGCCTGACGGCTACGGCCCGATCCACGAGGGTCCCGTTCACCGCGATGACCGTGCGAAGCCCTTTCGAGGTCGCATGGCCGATGATATTGAAGATGTCCTTTCGCAAAAGAGGTTCGCCGCCCGTCAGGATGATGGTCGGGGTCGCGAAGGCTGCGATATCGTCGATGATATGCACGCACTCCTCGAGGGTCAGCTCGTTGTCGTAGGGCCCGGCGCCTGCCCTTGCCCTACAGTGAATACAATCGAGATTGCAGTTCCTGGTGAGCTCCCAGGCGACCATCTTTAAAGGGTAGGTTTTTTCGTCCACGGCGCCATATCCTTTGTCCGCCCCGCCCCGGCCTATTGAGATGCCTCTTCTTCGAACTCGCCCCACGGCGGCAGGACCCTGATAAGAATGAAGAGGATGAGGAAAGGAAGGATGAGGAAACCCAGGGAGACGAGAAGTCCTTCGAGGCCCCCCAGGGTTATCTTGTACGCAGTAAGCCCCCTGAAGCTCTTTGAGAAGAGCTGGCCCCCCATGACGACATTCCATCTCGTAGTGAAGATACCGAGTTGGACGAGGAGGGCGGAAATGAAGTAGATGAGGCGTCTCAGCTCATCGGGAGGACGAAATACCTTTGTGGCTCCGATGGTAAAGAGCGGAACGAGCATGCCGAGGAGGAGCTGGAGGACCACCAGGCTGACGAAGAGCCGCTGCGATATGAGCTGGGAAAGGATCTGTATCGATTCCTCCGATTGGTACACGCGGTGCACGAAATCGAGGCCCTCGAGGGCAAAATCGACGATCATCATGTAGAAAAGAAAGCTCGCGAGCTTATCGAGACAGGCCATGTCAGGCTCCATCTTTCGAACGAGGCTGACAATCATGTAAATGAGGAGCATGAGGGCAATCCCGGACACGATGGCAGAGAAGAGAAAAACGATGGGCATGAGGACGCTCGACCACCACGGGTTGGCTTTGACCGATCCGAAGATGAAGCCCACGTATCCATGGAGGAGGAAGGCGGAAGGGATACCGATGATCGTTATGATGTTCACTGCCTTCTTGTCGAAGAGAACAGCCTTCATCGATATGTCATGAGAAAAAAGGGAGAGAACCCGGTACAGGAGTCTCTTGAGGCCCTTTTCGGTGCTTGCCCTGACGACAAGGTCGTGGCGGTAGTCGAACCATATTTCGAGAAGCAGTACGAACATCAGGTACCATGCGTAGACGAAGCCGAACATGGCCATGGCCGAGCTGGTGCTGGGAGTAAGGAACATCTCGAACCCCCTCTCCGGATGGCCGAGATGAACCACGAGGGGCAAGGGGGCAACGATCAGGAATGCAAGGGCGGTCAGCAGGGAGAGCCGGTAGGTCGGCTGTACTTCCCTCACTTTGAAGACCTTCACGAGTGAGGCAAGGATAAAAGCACCCGCCACGAGACCCGTGATGTAAGGGTAGACGACGATCAGGAGATTCCAGTGAAGCTCGATCTCATTCGGAAAGATGTAGCCGACAACCTGCTTGAGGAGCGGATAGAGGTTTGCAGAGACGTTATCCATGCTACCGCACCTCCATGTCCAGGTCCGCGTAGAATACCTTAGGCTCCGTATTGAGGTGGGGCTTGAGCACCGAGATCTTGTTCACACGCCTGAACCGGCTGAGAGGACTCGCTATCTTCCCCAACTCTCCGAATACCCTCGCCTGGGTGGGGCAGACCTCGACGCAGGCAGGGTTAAGGCCCTTTACTATCCTATGGTAACAAAACGTGCACTTCTCTGCCGTCCGCGTCTTGGGGTGGAGAAAGCGCATGCCGTAAGGACAGGCCTGGATGCAGTAGCGGCAACCGACGCACCATTCGGGGTCGACGAGTATCACGCCGTCTTGTGTCTTGTACGTAGCGCCTACCGGACAGACCTGGACGCAGGGGGGCTTTTCGCACTGGTTGCAGATCTTGGGAACGAAGAAGGATTTGAGAACCCTTTTTTCCGAGATCGGCCCCTTGAAGCCGTCCCTTCCTCCGTTCGGGCTGTCGACCGTCACTTCGCCGTCCTCCGCTATCACGTACCGCTCCACCCATGTCCTGAAGTAGAAAGGCTCGTCGGGCACGTTGTTTTCCTTTTTACAGGCGTCGACGCACCGGCCGCACCCGATGCAGCGATCGACTTGTATGCCCATTCCGTACAGGTGCTCCGTGGGTTTGTAGGTAGTGCCGTACCATGCGCCGGCGGCAGGCTTCTTCTGGGTGACGCCAAAGGCGGCCCCTGGAATTATCAGGGAACAGGTGCCGAGAAGGACGAATTTGCAGAACCCTCTTCTCCCCTTGTTCACGGCTTCTTCATCCCGCTTTTTCATTTAATGGGCCTCCGGCATGTGGGGGTAGTGGCACTCCCAGCAGAGGTGTTTTTCGCCGTGGCTGTTCATGTTCACCCTCGGAATCTCTTTGTCGGACTTCGCGTCTTGGGCGTGACACCCCCCGCATAACTCCCTCGTTTGGGGTGTCTTGGGCGGGTGTTGCCTGGGGAGCACGCTGTGCTGCTTGTCCGTCTCGTGGCATATCGTACACTGGACGTTTGCGTGGCGCGAAACGGCAATGACGCGCTGGATCTTCGCGTGACACGCGTCGCATCCCTTCGGTACCTGCGGTGGTTTCGGGTCGTGGGGCTGATGACACGTGATGCACGGCTTCACCGGGTTATGGGAGTCGGCGACTACCTGCGGAAAACCGGTGGGGCGCGACGACTGGTACTCATGGCAAAGGAGACAGTGGGAGCGGGCCCGCGGCACATAGGGTTTGACGTTTTCAGGGTCCTGGGTATGGGCTGCTGCGGGGCCGTGACACGCCTCGCAGGAGACCCCCTGGTGATAGCCGCTCTTCTTCTTTGCCACTTCGGCATCATGGCAATCGGAACACGCAGCGCTGCCGGCAAATTTGATCTCTCTCTCCGCGTTCTGCACAACGGAGGACGCCCTGTAGTGACCATAGAGGCCAAAATCGGAAGGGACAAAGAAGTGCCGGGCTACAAGGGAACCCCCCAGAATGATGACGCAAGGTACGAGTAAGTGCCGGACCTGCTCCGGGATTTTGCGCCACAGCTTCAGCACAGAGTTATTCCGAGGTTCCTCACTCATTGCGTCAAGTATAGTGGCTGGCAAACAGCCTGTCAACCCAAATTTACCGCCCTGACTTTCCCTCATTGAAATGGGTAAAGACATGAGGGCCTTTGCAGACGACAAGAGACTTTGGCGCGCGGGACATGTTAAGCTGTTTTTTTATGGGAACGCGAGGCATAGGGTCGGGCGCCGATGCGTCCGGGAGATTATCTTAAAGAAAGTGAAAGAGAACGAAAGGAAGGGAGATAGCCTCGGGGGAACTCAATGACTGAGAGAACCATCGTGGTAGTGGATGACGAGTACCTGATCAGGTGGAGCCTTCAGAAGAATTTAGAAAAGGCCGGCTACCGGGTAGTGCTGGCTGAAACGGGCGAAGAAGCGCTGCAGAAGGTGCGGGAGGAGGCCCCCGATCTGGTACTCATCGATTTCAAGCTGCCCGGGATGGATGGTTTCGAGGTCCTGGAGAAGGCGCTCAAGATAGATCAGGGCATTATCCCTATCATGATCACCGCTTTCGAGGACGTGGATCGGATAGTGAGGGCCATGAAGTTAGGGGCCTTTGACTACATCACCAAACCCTTCGACTTCAGCAAACTTCTCCTTTCGGTAGAAAAAGCCCTGGAGACATCTCGTCTCAAAAGGGAAGTGAAATACCTCAGACAGGCGGGAAAGGAGCATGCAGGGTTCTCTCACATTGTCGGCGCCAGCGAGGCGATGCGTAAGATCCTCCTGATGACGGAGAAGGTGGCTGCCAATGACGCGGCAACCGTCTTGATTCAGGGGGAGAGCGGGACTGGTAAAGAGATCATTGCTCGCGCCATTCATTATGGGAGCAGGCGCGAGAACATGGCCTTTGTTACCGTGAATTGCGCGGGTGTTGCCGAGCATATGCTGGAGAATGAGCTCTGCGGTCATGAGAAAGGAGCGTTTACCGACGCCAAAGAAGTGAAGAAGGGCCTTCTCGAAGTAGCCGACGGAGGTTCTCTGTTCCTCGATGAGATAGGGGACATGAATCCCGGCATGCAGGCGAAAATTTTGAGGCTGATCGAGGAGAAAACGTTCCGCAGGATGGGAGGGATCAAGGGTATCAGCGTCGACGTCCGGATCATTACGGCGACAAACAATGATTTGAGAAAACTCATAGGGGAAGGGCGGTTCAGAGAAGATCTTTTTTACCGGATCAACATTGTCGCCATCCGACTTCCTCCTCTGAGGGACCGGCGGGATGATGTTCTCCCGCTCGCGGAGTATTTCGTCCATAAATACAATCAGGATTTTCACAAGAATGTCCAGAAGATCTCCAAAGAAGTCGAAACCTTTCTCCTGGGTTACCACTGGCCGGGCAATGTGCGTGAACTGCGAAACGTCGTCGAAAGAGCGATGATCCTGGGAGAAGGGGACACGCTGCTTATGGAGCATCTGCCCCTGGATGTGCTGGGGCAGGCGCAGAGCCCTGACGGGCTCGCAAAGGGTTTCCGCATTCCGCCGGAAGGGATCTCGATGGAAAAGCTGGAAGAGACCCTCGTGAGACAAGCCCTCGACATGACCGCAAGAAACCAGACAAGAGCCGCGAAGCTCCTCGACATCAGCAGGGATTCCCTCAGATACCGCATGCAAAAATTCGGCATCAACGCCGACGCCTAGCCTGCCCAAGGCACGCGTAGTTAACTTAACCTGTTCACTCATGTAAGACTGCGTATAGCTCCCCAGTAGGGTGGGGGAAATATCGCTATGAATCGGCTACCGGATGTAGCAGGCCCTGGAATCTTTAGGAATAGAGCCTGTTTTCCGGAATAATGCTTTGTGGAATGCAAGTTGCATATCAGGACACCAAGGCATATATCAGGACACCAAGGCTCAATGTATATGGAGAGGACGCTCAAGAGGACCATGAGGCCGGGGAAGAACAAGAGAATCAGCAGAACGGGGCAAACTCTCCTCGTCGCTTTTGCTCTGATGTTCTTATCGGCAGGATACCCCGCTTACTTAAGGGCCGGGGTACAGGCAACTTTTCTCTACAGCCTCTCGAATTTTACCGGACCTATACTCTATAGCGCGCCCAGGGTTGTCAGCGATAAGGAAAGGCATGAAATATCGGTGCTTTCCGGAAATGAGGTCCGGGTCTTCAACGAGCGAGGTATGGAGATTTACCGCTTTGGCGACGACCTCGCAGTCGGATCAATTGCCGATCTTTCGGTTGACAGCAAGGGCGACATCCTGCTCCTCGCATACGGTCCCCCTCCTGAGAGCCGCTACGCCGTCGTCCGGTGCAACTTCAGGGGAGAGCCTACGGGAAAAATAGAGATCAAGAACCTCCCTTCTCAGTTCTCGGGTTTCTCACCGGGCCGTATGGTCTCTCTCAACAACAGGCTCTATCTGGCGGACCTTATGGGGCTCAAGGTCGTCGTGACCGATCCCGACGGCGCCTTCAAGGATGGGTATGACATTTTTTCTATGCTTTCGTTGAAAGAGACGATGAGAGAAGATGTGGAGATGTTGGGGTTTGGCGTAGCGGATGACGGGAGCATACTTTTTACCATCCCCGTCCTTTTTTCCGCCTACCGACTCTATCCGGACAAGAAAATGGCCTCCTTCGGCAGGCCGGGAAGCGCCCCCGGCAAGTTCAACCTCGTGAGGGGGATCGCGCTCGACAGCCGGGGAAATTACCTCGTAGTCGATAGGCTGAAATCGACCGTTATGGTCTTTGACGGGAACTTCAAGTACGTCACCCAGTTCGGATACAGAGGGGCCAAGCGGGGGAATCTGATAGCCCCCGACGATGTCGCCGTCGACGCGAGCGGCAAGGTATATGTGACCCAGAACGCGAAAAGAGGGGTTAACGTTTACACGGTGAGCTACTAGTGAGGCGCCATGACAAATATATTGTTCAAGAGAAGAAAGAAGTCGAAAACCGGCAGGGAGGTGATGAGGCGGGCAAAGCAGGATTGCAGGAGCGTTTACGAGGGAAGGGGAGTTTAGGTTTGATCGAATTGGTTCACCCATCCTCCGAAAAAGGTAAACCCAGCGAGAGGTGGGGGCACAAAGCCGACGGGTCCAGATAAGGGACGGCCGGGCTGCCGGAGAGAGGACAACAAGTTGAGGAGGATGTGATGAGATTGAAGTTATGGTTTACAATGTTTTTAGTAGTATGTGCGATCGGCCTTGGCGGTACGGCCTTCGCTTTCCATTCCGGCGGCGTCGCCGACTGCGCCGGCTGCCACGCCATGCATAATACGCCTAATCCGACGGTCACGGGCGGGGCGCCGGGATCGGCAACGGGAGGCCCGATGCTCTTAACGGGCACCGACCAGAGTTCCACGTGTCTCAACTGCCACGCGAATCCTTCAATCGGAAGCTACCATGTTATGACCTGGCCCTTTTCCGGAGGGACTAACCCGTCTTCGATCCCGGTGAATCGGAACCCAGGCGGGGATTTCGCTTGGCTCCTGATGAATTTTAGCTACTCGTCGCACGGTTCCACGACGAGCAACCCCGGTGGCGGTCATGGCCACAACATCATCGCTGCGGACTACGGCATGACGAATCTTTCGGGCTACGCGACGGCGCCCGGCGGAACCTTCTCCTCTACCAGCTTATACTGCAACTCCTGTCACGACCCGCACAACAAGATGAGAAGGGACTCCACGGGAGCCATTCAAAATATGTTAGGCAACATCACCGCTGCCCTTCCGATCATCGGCTCGGGCTCGTACCCCACTTCGGTTCCCGGGATAGGGACAGCCGGGGTGCAGGCCCCCGGCACGAACCAGGCAGTAGGCGTCTACCGGCTCCTTGCGGGATACGCTACCTACACGGCTGCCGCCGTGCAGATCCCCTACGGCGGGGTGCCCATGGCGATCGCACCGTCAACCTATAACCAGACGGAGGCTACCAACCAGGTCCGGGTCGCCTACGGTGTAGGGTCCGGCGGAAACCAGCAGCCCTGGGGCGCCTGGTGCGCCACGTGCCACACGGCGTTCCTAAATGGTTCCGGCAGTCACTATCACCCGGTGGATGCAAGTGCGGTCCTGAGCTCGGGTACCGAGCAGACCAACTACAACAATTATGTCAGCTCCGGCAACATGACCGGCAGCATTGCGACTGCATACCTCTCTCTCGTCCCCTTCATGACGGGCAGCAACGACGTGAAGGTCCTGGCCCCACTCGCGGATAACACGGGAACGGTTACCGCCGCGAAAGCCGGAGCCGGCTCGTCGGACCAGGCGTCGTGCCTCTCTTGTCACAGAGCCCACGCATCGGGTTGGAGGGATGCCCTCAGGTGGAATCCCGAGGGAGAGTTCATCACCTACGTAACCACCGCCGGCGCCGCTGTTTGGCCGGGCACGGACACGACAGCCAGTAACCCGAGCTACGCCGATGGCATGCTCTCGACTCAGGTGCGGGCTGCCTACTACGACCGGCCTGTGACGGTCTTTGGGGCTTTCCAGCGGTCGCTTTGCAACAAATGCCACGCCCAGGACTAGAACCCCTGTTTCGCGCATGGCATGACATGCCATAAGGGAATAGAAGAGGGCCGGCAGATGCCGGCCCTCTTTTTTCTTGCAATTTCTTTTGCGGAGTTATCTAATGAACATGTTAGGCCGGCTCATCGCAACATTTGCTTCGGAAAAAAGGGGGGCAGCATGGGCGTAAGAAGGGGACGTTCACGGAGGATCGCTGTTCACGGCTCGTTGCCGGGTCGATCTCTTTACCTTCGCGCTTTGGTTGTTTTTGCGCTTCTTTTCCTTTTTACCGGCTGCCAGTCGATGCTCCCCCAGATACAGCCGCCTCTCCAGGATGAGGGGGAGGTCCTTCTCTACGTGGAGCCCTTCGTCCAGGAGGCCGGCAGACTCAGGTTCGGCATCGAGGGGATTTTCGCCAGGAGTGTCGATGGAAGCGAGTATCCGTTCAGCCTTAAGCTTACGGATCTCCGGGGCAGAGAGATGACGAGGCAGCGCTTTCTGGGGGAGGCCGAGCTGCCCCCCGGCCTCTATGAAGGTTTCAGGCTCAAGGTGAAAGACGCCTTTCTGCGGGGCGAGGGGGGCGAGGCGGCGCTTCTGGTGCCCCAGACCCCTGTGACGATCTCCTTTCCCTTCCGTGTGGAGAAAAGGAGGGCCTCCGTTTTAAGTTTCGCCTTTCGAACCGGGGGAGCCGTAAGGGGTGGCTTCAGCTTCAGGCCTGATTTCTTTGTCAGCATTCCGCCCCGGCCTGTCAGCGGTCTCACAGGGTACGCGACGAATAGGGCCTCGAATACGATCACGATTTTCGACAAGAAGGCAGGCGAGGTCGCAGGGGTAATCGCCACCGAGGGGGGACCGGCGGGGATTGCCCTCGATCAGACCGGTCTCAAGGCCTACGTGGCCGTTCCCGCGGCCGACGCAGTAGAGGTTGTCGATGTGATCGCAAGCGAGATCACCGACAGGATCAGATTCACCCTGGGCGATCGTCCCGAGGCACTGGCCCTCACGGCCGACGGAAAAACCCTCCTGTCCACGAACACAGGCTCGAACACCGTGAGCATCATCGATACCGCCTCTCTGGCGGAGCGGGGGAGGGTCACAGTCGGAAACGGACCTGAATGGGTGCTCGTCGACTCTTTGGGCAGGAGAGCCTACGTGCTGAACCGTATGTCGAGCTCCGTCTCGGTTATCGACATCGCCAACAGGGCACTCGTGACTACCATCGGCACGGACTCGGGCCCCCTTCGATGCCAGATCAACAGTCAGGGGGATACCCTTTACGTGGTCCATGAGTGGTCCCCCTATATGAGCCTCATAGACACGGGGAAACTCTCCGTCAAACGGATGCCCGTGACCATGGGCTTGCGCTCGATAAAGATCGATACGGCTACGGGTCTCATCTACATGGGGAGGGTGGGCGACCGCTCCGTAGGGGTCTATGACCCCAACGCCTTAGTGCCCGTCGACTACATCGGTGCCGGGGGAGACGTCACCGACATGGCCATAGACGGCGACATGAATAACCTGCTTATGGTCGGTCGGGATTCGATGAGACTGGATATCGTGAATCTCATCAGCAGGAAAACCCTTTCAGTTATCGACGTCGGCGAGGCCCCTCACCAGGTCGCGGTAATGGGGGGAAGGTAGGACAAGGCCTGATCGGCGGCCGAGAATAGCGTGAATGGCAGGACGTTTTCCATACTATTGGCGGTCGCTCTGGTTTTGCCGTTACTGCCCCCTGGGGGCGCAATGGCCGACTCCATATCCGGCCTCATAGACGAGCAGTACAACAACCTTTCGACCAAAACGACGGAGAGCGGTCAGACGGTGAAATCCGATTCCGTGAGTTACCAGGAGCGCTACACCTTTCTCATCGACAAGACTATTTTTCCGAAGCTGACCTTCGATGCGACCGGTGTCTTTCAAAAGGAAGTCACAAATCAGAAACAGACCGGCCAGCAGGAGGTCACCTCGACAAGCACGAACGTTCTGCCCAGCGCAACCCTTACCCTGAAAGACCCGATCTATACCGCGGCTATCGGCTATTTCCTGAACGAGCAGCAGCAGGCGGCGTCCCGGACGCCGACGGTTACGCTGGTGAATAAGGACTACCAGGCCTTGTTCAACTGGACGCCGGCGGGTCTGCCCCTATTCAATTTCAGATACGATCATATCGACACGTACGACCTGCGCCATACGACCAACGACACAGCGAGCGACAACCTTACGCTCATCTCACACTATGCTTACAAAGGGCTCGATCTTCGCTACTACGGTACCTATATCGACACGCAGGACAAGTTACACGACGCCGACACAGTCAACGTGACCCAGAACGGGACGGGGACTTATAACAATACGTTTTTCGGCGGGCGACTGCTCTTTGGCACGAGCTTCAATGTGATAAAAAACGAGGTTACCACGTCCGCGACCGGTGCAGGCGGGACGGCGAGCGTCCAGGTTTTTCCTTACAGCGGCCTTTTCTCTCTCACAAACACGCCCACCCTCGGCGCCCTCAGCCCCAACGTTGCCCTCATCGACGCCAACTTGACCGTGTCTGCCGGCATCAACATAGGTCTTCCTCCTCCCGGGCCACCCCAGCAGCCGCGGGACATAGGCCTCGATTTTCTGAACCCGGCGGAAGTGAACGACCTTCAGGTGTGGGTCGACCGGACTCTCCCCGCCACTATAGCCGCCTCTTTCTCCTGGGACATTTACACGAGCAGCGACAACCTCACGTGGACCCTGGTCCAGACCGTCTTCCCGGCGGCCTTCGGGGCTTTTCAGAACAGGTTCGACATCCCGATCGCCCAGGTAAAGACGAGGTACATCAAGGTCGTGGTGAACCCTCTGGCGGCCACGGTGACCGGCGCAAGCAGCTTCCAGGACATCTTCGTGACCGAGCTTCAGGCCTTTGTGACGCAAACCCTCCAGCAGTCGCAAAAGCAAAGGTTTGATTCCACATCTGAGGTCACAAACACGACGGTCAGGTACCGGATCCTCACCAACTCACTTCTTGACTACGAATCCTCATATTTTCTCAGCAAGAACAGTAGCTCCGGCCTGGAAACCTCGACCCTTACCAACGGGCTTTCATCGAACTACCGCTTCAGCAGCATCTTTGCCACAAGCGCCCGATTCGCGTGGGAGACCGGCGAGCAGGCGAACCAGCGGGAGAACGCTTACATCTATACTGCCTCCCTCATAGCAACCCCCCTTCCGGCGCTCACCGACAGCATCGTTGTGAGCGGGAGGGATGAGACCTTGGGCGGGAAGCCTCAGGACACTCAGTCGTTCTTTCTCAATAACGCGGCCGGGTTGTATAAGGGGCTCGACGTGAATTTGAACGTAGGTCGTATTAGCGCAACAGAGCCGGATGGGTCGAAACTCGATTCGAATACCGTCACCGTGGGCGCCAATATCGTCCCCAACAAAACCATGACGTGGACCTTCTTCTTTACGGACACGAGCACGGACCGTTCTGGGGCGGGCGTCCCTTCCACCTCGACCCTGACCAGGCAGGCGACCGCCACGTGTGCCTACACGCCCGTCAGGACGATGTACCTCTTCGCGTCAGTCCAGAGACTAAGTGAGACCGGGGTGGGGGTCCGGACGATGCAGAACTACGGGTTTAACTGGTCGCCCTTTCCCGAGGGCGCCCTTCAGTTCAGGTTCTCATACAATGAAAGCGTCACACCGGAGGTCGGACAGTCAACGACGATCTTCTCCCCCGGTGTGAGATATAAAATAAACGGGAGATCCTTCCTGGACCTGTCGTATCAGTCGATTCAAAGTAAATCCCCGGGTCTGATCACAGAGTCGAAGGGCATTAACGCTGAGTTGAGGATATCACTCTTTTAATGATTGACAACGACGGCAAGGCTATAATAAAGTGCTCAGTGGCTTCTATAGTACATAACATGAGAATGGTCCATATCGTTCTGCCCCTCCTTTTGGTGCTCCTCTCTCTGACGGCTTGCGGGACTCATGGGGAAACTTTTCGCGACGACAAGATGGATTTCGGCGCGATCCAAACTGTCGCCGTGATGCCTTTCGTCAATTTGACGCGGGAGAGCACGGCTGCCGATAGGGTGAGGGATGTGTTCATCAATAGGCTTCTGGCAACGGGCGCCCTCTATGTGCTTCCGGTGGGGGAGGTTGCGAGGGGGGTTACAAGGGGGGAGGTTACAATGCCCGGTGTCCCTTCGCCTGAAGACATCGTAAAGCTGGGCGGTATCCTCAAGGCCCAGGCGGTCATCACGGGGACGGTCAGGGAATATGGCGAGATAAGGTCGGGTAGCGCCATGGCAAACGTGATATCGTTGAGCGCCCAGATGGTGGAAACGGAGAGCGGAAGGGTCGTCTGGTCCGCATCTTCCACCAAGGGCGGCATCACTACGACGGACCGCCTCTTCGGTGGAGGGGGACAGCCCATGAACAAAATTACCGAGAAAGCAGTAGATGAGCTCATCACTAAGCTTTTTAAGTAGTTTTTTGCGGCGGCCATTGAGATTGCCGGGTGTGCTGCTCTCAGGTCTCGCTCTTTGCTTTTGTCTCGCGGCTTGCGGAGGTTTCCGGCAACAACCCGCCCCACGCGGAGCGCCTGTCGCTTCGATTGCGGTCTTTCCCCTCGAGAACCTTAGCGGGTCGGCGGTCCCTTTAAAGTCTATAAAAACATCTCTCTCGGAAGAGCTGAGGCAGCGGGGCCTCCATCTCCTTGAGGAAGATACCCTCGAAAGGTTCATGGCTAAGCATCGGGTCCGCTACACGGCAGGAATAGATGAGGAGATCGCGCATGCGCTGAAGGAGGAGACCGGCGTGGAAGGCGCTCTTCTCACGTCCATCGAGCTTTACAGCGAGGGAGTTGTCCCTAAGATAGCGCTTACCTCCCGGTTGGTCTCGACCGGCGATGCACCGACCATCCTGTGGGTAGACGGGGTAGGAATGGCGGGTGACGACCACCCCGGCATCCTCAACCTCGGTCTCATCAACGACTCTCGTGTGTTTCTTCGTAAAGCCCTGGGGATGATCGGGGAATCCCTGGCCTCGCGGATGGCCCGGAAAGAGGGGAGAAGAGGGACCGCGAAAGCAGAAAGAAAGTTCCGGCCGCGGATTGCCTATCGATCGGATCTGGAAGGGGAGCAGAAGTACACGGTGGCGGTTGCCCCCTTTTTCAACAAGAGCGACAGAAAGAATGCGGGAGATGTGCTGGTCCTCCAGTTTGTCAGGGCTTTACACGGCCTTGGGAATTTTGAGGTTATCGAGCCGGGGCTGGTCAGAAAGGCGTTCCTGAACATGCGGATCATCATGGACGAAGGTGTGTCGCTCGAAGACGCGCAAGCCCTTTTCGCAGTATTAGGGGCCGATCTCGTTCTGGGGGGGGAGGTGCTCGATTACCAGGATTATCAAGGCCCTGTCGGCGTTGCGAAGGTCAATTTTACGGTCCAGCTCATCGAAAGGAAAAACCGGATGGTTGTCTGGAGTTCTGAAAGCTATAATCAAGGGGACGACGGCGTGTTCTTTTTCGATTGGGGTAAGGTCAATACGGCCCATGCGATGGCGATTCAAATGGCCGATTCTATCGGAGGCATGCTGGTGAAGCGATGAAGAGCAGGGTGCGGCGTTTTTCTTTGGGAGCGATAGGGATCATGGCGGTTCTTCTCTGCGGCGCGAGGGGGGTCTATGCGTCGGAGAAGGCATTGCCGCTTATTCACGGGACGCGGACGGTTGCCCTTGTCAACGGTGAGCCGGTTGCCCTTGCCGACCTGGAGAGCGCCCTCGCTCTTCGCCGTGAGGCGACAGGGGGGGCAAAGGCCGGCAGGAGAGACGTCTTTGAAGTGCTCAAACGCCTGATCGATAGCAGGCTCGCGGTGCAGGAGGGGAGAAAAATAGGTCTTGACCAGTTGCCGGAAACAAGGCGGATGGTCGATGCCTTTGCGGGCACGGCCCTGCGCGAGGAGTTGATGGAGAAGCAGGTGGGAAACCTGGCCGTCCCTGAAAAGGAGGCGGAGAGGCTCTATAAAGAGGCGACCAGGGAGTGGAAGCTCATCTCCGTCATGTTCGCGAGTGAGGACGACGCCAAAAAGATGCTGGAGCGGGTGAAGGCAGGTGAAGAGTTCGCAGACCTTGCAAAAAGGGTCGTGGCGGAAGGGACCGCGAAGGGAGGAGACCAGGGGCAGTACCTGAAAATCAAGGAGGTCATTCCCGCGATCGCGGCCGTCGTGTCAAAGATGGCGCCCGGTTCTGTAAGCCCGATCGTACCGATCAAGGCTGCGGAAAATGCAAAAACGGCGGGATATGCGGTCGTGAAACTGGAGGACGTCCGCCAGGTCGACAGCCCCGGGGAAAGAGAGCGGGCCCGGCAGGAGGCGTTGAAAAATGCAAAGGTGGAGGCCCTGCAGCACTACAGTCAGACCCTTATCACGCGTTATACGGTGGTCCACAGGGCCGTCCTCGACTACCTCGATTTCGAGGCGAAAGATCCCGGTTTTGAGAAGTTTTTGAAAGATGGGCGGGTCCTTGCGGAGATAAAAGGAGAAAAATCGATCACGGTCGCGGACCTGGCGGAACAATTCCGCCACCAGCTTTACCACGGAGCGGAGCAGGCGGCCGAAGCCAAGAAACTCAACGAGAAAATAGCTCCTGCCCTCCATGAGATGCTCTACAGGAGGGTCTTCAGGAAAGAGGCGCTCAGGCTGGGGTTGGACAAGACAGCAGCTTACACGCGTAAGGTCAGGGAATATGAGAATACCCTCGTCTTCGGGAGTTTTGTGCAGAAAGCGGTGGTGCCCGATGTGAAGCTCACCGAAAAAGACGTGCAGAAGTATTACAAGGAGCATATCAGGGATTACACCACCCCGGAGATGATGAAGATTTCAGGCATTGCTTTTAAAAAAAAGGCCAATGCTGAAGGGGCCGTCGAAAAGCTCCGCAATGGGACGGACTTCCGGTGGCTCGTCGAAAATGCGGAAGGCCAGGCAGCGAAGAATAGCAAGGACCTCCTGGTGTTCGACGGGAATCCGGTGACGACGCCGGACCTGCCGGAGGGTGTGCGGAAGGTTGTTTCCGGGAGTAAGCCGGGTGACTTGAGGGTGTACGCCTCCCCTGAGGGTTACTTTTACGCCCTGTCCATCCAGGCAGTAATACCGCCAAAACCTAAGCCCTACGAAGAGGCGAGGGGAGAGATCGCAAAGATAATGTTTAATGAGAGGCTGAAACAGGCCATGGATGGATATATCGCCAAGCTAAGGGCGGCGGCGGAGATTAAGATATTCCTGAAGCCATGAAAAACTACGGCATAGAGAAGGAGACGATGGAAGAGCGCTTCGCTGCGACGACGGACGGCGATGGAAGGAAAAAGAATGACCGGAGCAAGCGGGGATGCGGGCGGGCGCGGGCCTTGCTCTCCTTTGCGGCCTGCCTTTCGATACTCTTCCTCCTCGCGGGAACAGGCATGGCAGAGAGCAAGCTTGGGTTTTCCAAGCCGGGCGGCTCGTCGGGACCTAAATTCGCCAAAAAGGATTGCCTTGACTGCCACAAGAAGTTCGCCGACAAGTATCTGGGAATGAAGAATGTCCACGCCGTGGTAAAGGAAAAGAACTGTGAGGCCTGTCACCTCCGCCACGGTATCGTCCCGAAGCTGTTGTTGAAGAAAAACGGGAATGAGATCTGCTTCGGCTGTCACACCAAAGAGCGGATCGGTTTGAATAAATCAAACGTCCACACGGTCCTCAGGAGAGGGCGGTGTACGATCTGCCACGACCCGCACGCTTCACAGGGGAGTCACCTGCTGAAGAAAGAGGGGAGCGCGGCCTGCTATGGGTGTCATAAGAAGGAAGACTACGAAAAGAAAGTTGTCCATAACACCGGATCCGCCAAGGGATGCAATGCCTGTCACGTAGCCCACAGCTCGGATCAAAAGAACCTTCTGGCGAAAGGGGAGCCCGCGCTTTGCCTCGACTGCCACGACAAAGGACGGCCTGAGTTCCAGAAAGCTCATGGAAACTATCCGGTGGAAAGCGCATCGTGCGTCGGATGCCATAATCCGCACACGTCCGTGCAGCCCAAGCTCCTGAAGACAAGCGCTCACGACCCTATCTCCGGCGGCCAGTGCGAGAGCTGCCACCAGGGGGCAAAATCGGAGAAACCTTTCCTGACGACCGAGAAAGGGGCCAAGCTCTGCGCCAACTGCCATGATTCCGCGGGCCTGAAAAAGGGCGGAACAATCGAGCACCAGCCTTTCAAAGATGGCGAGTGTCTCTCCTGCCATAACCCTCATACTTCGGAGAACCCGAAACTTCTTGCGGGCAAGGGGAACAACCTCTGTTTCGAGTGCCATCCCGCGATGAAGGAGACGGTCGTGGTCAGCCACGCCCCCGTGAACGGCGATAAAGGATGCCTTTCCTGCCATCAGGCCCACGCCGGGAAAAACAAATTCCTTCTTAACCTTAAGGATGAGGCCCTATGCTTCTCATGCCACGCGAAGACGAAGGAGGAGCAAAAGGCAAAGAACGAGCACCCTCCCTTTGTCGGCGGGGAATGCAATGCCTGCCACAACCCTCACGGGTCCAACGCGGCAGGCATTTTGAAGGACAGGGCGGACAAAATCTGCTACTCCTGTCACACCGACGTGGAGGCCGCCTTTGTAAGGACTTACACCCATAGGCCCGTCGCGGAAGGCACCTGCACCGCGTGCCATCGTTCCCACGGCGGGGTTGAAAAGAAGCTGCTCAGGTCCGCCGGCTCCGATCTCTGCGCCCAATGCCACAAGGATTTCATGAAAGAAGCGGAGGGAGGCTCCAACCACGCCCCATTCGTTGCCGGCGAGTGTCAGACGTGTCACGATCCCCACGGGAGCAATATCGCCGGAATGATTACCCGCAAACAGGACGCACTCTGTTTTTCGTGTCACGACGATATGGGAAAGGCAATGGCGGGGGCCAGGAGCAGACACAAGCCGCTCACCACCGGTGAGTGCACGAAATGCCACAGTCCCCACAAGGCGAAGCTGAACAAGCTGCTTCTGGCAGGGAGCCCCGATATGTGCTTCACCTGCCATAAAACGCTCAAGACGCGGATGAGCGAAGAAAAAGCCCATTCCCCGGCCGCCAGAGATTGCCTGCGGTGTCATGTGCCTCACGTCTCGAGAGAGACGACCTTGCTGGCCCAGCCGATTCAGGCGCTTTGCGCCGAATGCCACGACGCAAAATCACCGTCCTTCGGTACGGCGCATCTGGGCATCGAGGCAGCCATGATGGACTGTAAAAAATGTCATGAGCCACACGCATCGAAGGACCCCAAGTTCTTCAAAGTCATCACTCACGCGCCCTTTGCATCAAGGTCCTGCGACGAGTGCCACGTGGTGGGAAAATGAAAGGGAGAAAAGGGGAGTACATGAACGTCCGCCTGCTCGTCGGTTGCGTGCTCGTTTCGATGCTTTTGCTTGTCCCTTCGGAGGGGTCTGCCCAGACGCAAAACAAGTTTAAGTTGAAGCCCGACGCGAGCGGGAAAGGGTGTCTAAACTGCCACGACACGTTTAAGAATACCCTGAAAAGACAATTTGTACACACCCCGGTCAGGACCGGGCAGTGTACGGGATGTCACGACCCCCACACGTCTTCCCACGGAAAGCTGCTCGAGGACGAGCCGGGCAAAATCTGCCTCAAGTGTCACAGGGCCATGATTCCGGAGAAGGCGCGGAGTGTCCACAAGGTCGTGTCGGAAGGAAACTGCGTGAGATGCCACGATCCCCACGGCTCAGCGAACAGGTTTAATCTCCTGAACGCAGGTAATGGCCTCTGTATCGACTGTCACAAGGAGATGGGCGCCAGGCTCGCCAAGGTAAAATTCACACACAATCCGGTGGAGAAGGGCTGCGTCACGTGCCATGACCCTCATGCCTCGGTGAAGTCGGGCCATCTCCTCAAAAGTGATACGGTCGCTCTCTGCCTCAACTGCCACAAGGCCAACGGCCCGGCTTTTGCGAAAGCGCACATGGGTTATCCTGTAGTTGCCGCCCGCTGCACCCAGTGTCACGACCCGCACGGCTCGAACAGAGGCGGTATGCTTTTCGATAACGTCCACTCTCCGGTGGAAAAGAAGATGTGCGGCCAGTGTCACGAAGCCCCCACCTTTTCGACCCCTTTGAAGATCAAGAAGACCGCCTTTGAGCTCTGCCGCGGGTGCCACAGCACGATGGTGAACGAAACCTTCGGCAAGAAGCACATCCACTGGCCGCTACTGGGCAAGAATGGCTGCCTGAACTGCCATCAGGCCCACGCTTCCCCCAACAAGGGCCTTCTCAACGGGGACAGCAAAACCGTCTGCGGCAGGTGTCATGGCGATACGATGGCGGTGCAGCAGAAGCTTGCCGTGAGGGAGAAGCAGGAAGCCGCTGCCGCTGAAAAGGGGCAGGTGATCAAAGGGGCCTTGACGCACGTTCCCGTGCAGGAAGGCAACTGCTTCGCCTGCCATTCCCCGCACGCGTCGGACCGTATTCTGCTGCTGAAGGGGCCTGATAATGTCGAGCTGTGCGGGACCTGCCACGACTGGCTTAAACACACGAGCCACCCCATGGGAGGAAAGACCCTCGACATGCGAAACAAAAACCTGAAAGTGGACTGTCTGAGCTGCCACAGATCGCACGGAACGGGATACCGCTATATTATCCCCTTCCCGACCGTTACCGATCTTTGCGTCCAGTGCCACAAACAATACAAGAGGTGATGACGCCATGGCGATCCTGCCGAGAGCCCTTCTCATAATAGCCCTTCTCTCCGTTCCTCTCCTTTTGCCGGCAGCGGAAACAGCGCGGTTGCGGTATGATCAGTCAGTCTACCAGGATGACAAGGGGATCGGCATGGACCATCCAGAAGGAGTGGCGTGCAGTGAAAAATATGGTGTGGTGGTGGGAGATACGGGAAACGACCGCCTTGTGAGATATGCCTTCCAGGACCACACCCTCAAGGCCGGCACTGAGATCAGGATTCCCCAGTTGTCGCAGCCCGTGCGTATTCAGGTCACCTCCAAAGGGGATATTCTCGCCCTGGACGGCAAACAGCGGCGCATCGTGCGCCTTGGCCCTGACGGGGCCTTCAAGGGCTACGTGACCGCCGAAGGAGCGCCGGGCGGCTCGGCTGTTGCGCCCAGAAGCTTTAAGGTTGACAGGGACGACAATATCTACGTCCTTGACATATTCTCTGCCCGGGTACTCCTCCTCAATCCGGACGGGAAATACCGGACGGAGATCGCATTTCCTAAGGATTACGGGTTCTTCTCCGATCTTGCAGTCGATCCGAAAGGCACGGTTCTGTTGATCGACTCCGTGAGAGCCGTGGTGCTTTCCGCTGCCAAAAACACGAACGCTTTTTCCCCCCTGGGCGGCCTTCTCAAGGAATACCTGGCCTTCCCTGTAAGCCTCACCACCGACAGCCGTGGAACAATCTACATTACGGACGCTAACGGGGCGGATATCGGGATTATGGCTCATGACGGCGCCTTCCTCGGGAAGCAGTTGGGCATGGGATGGAGCGAGGGTCTCCTTTACTATCCCTCTCAGATGTGTATTTATGAAAATGGAGAAGTTTTCATTGCCGACAGAGGCAATAGCCGGGTTCAGGAATTTACCCCGGTTAAGTAGAACAGGCGGCGCCATAGAGGGCGAGGCAGGAGGAGGGCGGGAATATGGCAAGAAAGGGTCTTTGGCTTCGGAGCATCGTCCTGGGTGCCGTTGTGCTCATGGCAACGGGGGCAGGGCATACATTCGACGGGAATGACGTGCTGAAAATTAAGACAACGAAGCGGTGCAGGAGCTGCGACCTCTACGCGGCAGAACTCGCGGGCGCAGACCTTTCGGGCGCGGACCTCAATGGCGCCAACCTCTCGGGCGCCAACCTCTCGGGCGCCAACCTCTCGGGCGCGTACCTGTTCAATGCGGACCTCTCGGGCGCAGACCTTTCGGGCGCGGACCTCACGGCTGCGAAGCTCGTCGACGCGAAGCTCGCCGGAGCCAACCTCAACAGCGCGAGGCTCGCCGCTGCCCTATGGATGGACGGCCGTACGTGCGCACCCGGCTCCATAGGCGCGTGCAAATAGAGCATTTACGATCGCATCCGATTTATCCCTGCTCTCCCTTCCAGCCGATGGCGAGCCTGTTGTGTAGGAGAATGGCGTAGCATGGCGCCGTCATCGTGGGCCGGCGGGAGGGAGGAGGATCCTGAATATCGTTCCTCCCGCCGGATTCTCGTCCGCAGAGATGGTTCCGCCGTGGGCTTCTACAAACCGTTTGGTCACGGCCAAGCCCAAACCGGTGCCTTTATGCTTGGTGGTAAAAAAGGGCACGAAGAGTTTTTCTCGTGCGTTCCTATCGATCCCTTTTCCCGTGTCGCGGATCTCGATTCTAAGCCCTCCGCCGGGTTCGGCAGAGGTCCGCACCGTCAAGGTGCCGCCGCCAGGCATGGCCTCTAGGGCATTCATGAAAAGGTTGAGGAACACTTGCTGCATTTGCCCCGGGTCGGCTAGGGTCGAGGGGAGGTGAGGATCGAAATCCTTCACAACTATGACGTCCCGGGGGCCGTTCGGCCCGACGGACGCGTAGGGAAGGGAGAAGGCGACGGTGGATTCCAGGACCATGTTCATATCGACCGGCACCAACCGGGGTTTGGGCGGCTTGGCGAAATTGAGGAGACTCTTCATCAAGCCTTCGATTCCCATGACGGCATCCAGTACCTTTGAAAGGACGACCCTGTCTTCTTCCTCGCAGCTTTCCTGTTCCAGGAGCACCTGCATGGATGCTTTGATCCCCGTGAGAGGGTTCTTGATCTCGTGGACAAGGCCCGCCGCGATCTCCCCCACCACCTTCATCTGTTCGGCCCGCTGTAGGTTCTGCATGTGCTCGTTCAGGGATTTGGCCATTTCATTGAAGGATGCCGCCACCTCTCCGAATTCATCCCTTAGACCTTGAATCCTGAATTCGAGATCTCCGTTTTTTACCTTTCGGGTCGCCCGAAGGATCTCGTTGAGCGGTTTGGTGAAACCCTGGATGAAAATGACCGCCAGCCCGACGGCAAATACAGGTCCGGCCGCGATGAGGATGAAGAGCAGGCTCTTCATCTCCCCTATCCTTTTGAGGGAGGATGCGGTCTTTTTCTCCAACCGGCTCCGGGTGAGAAGTGTCATGGAATCGAGCTGGTTTATGAGCTCCCGGCCCGCCCGGAAGGCCCCGTCTTCCTCATATATGAGCCGGGAGGGGCTCGCCCTCACGGTCAGGACGCGGCTAAGGGCCTCTTCGTACGACTGGATCCTGGTTCTCAGCTCGGCAATCTTCCCCGTCGTTTCCGCCGAGTGGTGACACGTGGAGCACCTCTTTGCTACGCCGGCCATATGAACCACATTTGCTACGACGGTGTCCGATTTGCTGGCATAGCGCGTGTTCTGGAAGGCAAAGTCGGACAGGGTCAGCTTCGCGTCGCTCAATAACTGTTCTCTAAGGATTTCCACCTGGTGGAGCTTGATGAGATCGTTCAGGGCAGAAGTTGTTTTCTGTATGGCGTTGATTATATAGATCCCGCCGAGGAAGAAAATCAAGGTGAAGCAGGCGAGGCCTATGATGATTCTTCGTTTCACTATTCGCCCGGATAGCGGTAGTTCTTAGGACTACACCCTATTTGACGGAGGTAGCCGACAACGGGCTCATAGTACGCTTCGGTGGTCAGGACGAACCTCCGTGCGCCAAGGTCCCTGAGAATCGTGAGGCCCAAGGGATCGTTGTGCATCTGCAAGAGGGTGTCGCGGATGGCCGTGCCCACCTGATGATCCAGATCCTTCCTCACTGCCAGGGCAGTCTCCGGCATGTCGGGGGACCTCGTGAGAATCTTCAGCTCCCTGCTAATTCTCGGGTCCGCACCCGCCAGCCGCCAGAATATGGTATTCTTGGCTGCACCGATATCCGCCTTTCCGTTGAGCACATCATATATGGCGTCCTCGTGGGTGCCTGCGAAGTAGGTCTCTGCGAAGTAGCCCTTATAATCCTTGACGCCGTGGCTGCGGAGGTAGATGAGGGGGAGAAGGAAACCGGCAGTACTGGCTGGGTCCACGAAGGCGAATCGCTTTCCCCGCATTTCGGTCACATGCCTGATCCCGCTGCCCTTCCGGACAAAGACCAGTCCGTGGTAGAGGGACGAGCCGTTCCGGTCCTCGGGTCGGACGAGGACCCTGACTCCTGTCCGTTCACGGGCCAGGACATAGGCGAGGCTTCCGAAGAAGGCGCCGTCCACTCCCGAGGAAACAAAATCGTCGATGACTTTTCCGTAGCTCATGAAGACTTTTAACCTTACGTCGAGACCGGTCTTTTCCGAGAGATACTCGGCAAGCGGGGCATAGCGCTCCATCTGTTTGAAGACGTTCTGCTCCGGGGTCAGGCCGATCGTGAAAGGTCTCCGGGTGCCCTCGGGCAAGCGGGTGTCCGCTCTGGCCCCGGCCGCGAGCACCGCGATTCCGAGAACAAAGACGATGAAAACGACCTGCGTGGGTCGAACCCCCATCCGCTCTCCTGTCACCTAAGGCATTGCTCGACGAGACCAAACTTCTGAACACGGCTGTTGGCAAGAACAGACTTCCGATAGCTTTCCCAAGGCCGCACTCCGTGAGTGAAAGGAGACCGGGATAAAGCACTTAGGGCACTTCTTTCGGAACATAGGAATAGTTAATGATCATTTTCTCTCCGGTTTGTCAAGACTCGTAGAAAACAGCCTCAAGTTGAGAGAAAGCTCTCAGGTACAGCGTGAAAACCACCAATGCGGCGGGTCGCTCAGCGCGCCGTTTCGGCCGAAAGCCTTTACGGCCCTATATATCTTCACGAGATCACGGCTGTGTTTCCGGAGGCAAATGCTCCGGCACGACCATTGCATGTTCAGTGAGGAAAACCAGAGATCTTTTATGGGAAAAGCATTCATTCAACCACAAAAAGTGCTTATTGTCGATGACGAGTACTTGATCCGATGGGCCCTTGCCCAATCCCTGTCGGAGGCGGGATACGTTGTAACCGCGGTGGAAGACGGGTGGAAAGCGCTCGAAAGCGCGCAAAAGGAGAGCTTCGACTTCGTGGTGACTGACCTCGTCATGCCCGGACTCGACGGATGGCAGTTGCTCGAGAGGCTTTTGCAGCTCCAAACACCACCTCGTGTTATCGTAATCACCTCCCAAGTGGAAGAAAACTGCCAGCGAAAGGTGAGAGAGCGGGGAGGATGCGCCTACGTGGAGAAGGATCGTCTTATCCCTGGCGTCTGGGAGGCTTTGAAAGCCGCATCCGGCGAATAAACCTCATCATAGAATCCCGCCTAAGAAACGCGTCTCAGCCCCTCCCGTATCCACGCTGGTAGTACCCATCGGCAGACGCCGGAGGAGGGAATTCTTCGCTAGACGTTTCCGGGTTTTCCATTAACCAGTATGGCCGGGGAGAAAATGATCCTCTCGAAGGTCCGGTTGAGGCTGTTGCTATGAAAATTCTCCATGGGCGGTCCATCCGGGAACTCCACATTGTCGCCTGCCTTCACCTTCGTCTCCATCACGGCAGCCCAGAGCTTCTTGCCGTTCTCCTCCACCTCGATATACGTGTACCCGGCGGCGTTCATCGTTGCTACCACCCTTCCTTTGTGGGCTGTGCCGGCGTTCATCTCATGAGGCATCAACCCCCCGTGGGGGTTGGCTGCGGACGTACTCCCCGGCTGGGTCATGGCGGCGCCGGCGGGGACTTCCTCAACCTTCAAGCCCCCGTGGGGGTTGGCTGCGGAGACTCTCCCGGGCTGGACTACGGCGGTCTGCATCCTCCCATTGACCGCTACTGTGGGGGAGAAAATTATCCTATCGAAGGTCCGGTCGAGGCTCTTACTGTAAAAGTTCTCCATGGGTGGAAGGTCCGGTAATTCGACGGTGTCCCCCTGTTTGACCTTGGTCTCCATCACGGCAGCCCAGAGCTTCCTGCCGTTCTCTTCCATCTCGATATACGTGTACCCGGCAGCATCCGCGGTTGAGATGACCCTGCCCTTGTGGGCCGGGCGGATGGGGGCTTCCGAAGTCTGAGGCGCGAGGCCCGCGGCTGGATTGCTTTCAGAGGCGTTTCCGGGACCGGACGCACCGACCTGCATTCCGGACCTGGATGCCGTGCCCTGGGGGGCCAGGCCCTCCTGGTTTTTCGGCTTTTCCTTACAGCAGACCAGTGCGAAGGCGGCGACCGCCACCAGTGCAATTATCGTTGTTTTCATGTGTTCTCCCTTCTTTTCGCAAGTGAATGTGAAAATAGCATATTTCCCCGGCCGATACAACCGGCCCAGGGCAAACGCATGTGGAAACTGCCTACCCGACGGACCGCATGACACCCATTTTCCCGCACGTCTTGTAGAGCTTCAGATGTTCCCCTTTTGCCACGGCTATCCTCGCGACGCCTTTGATGAGAGAAGCCGGGATGTCGAAGGAAACATCGAGGGTATAAGGGCGTGCACGTTCTGCGGAATACGCGGAAAACGGGCCCGCAATAGAGCATACCAGCAGGAGAACCGGGACAAGGAGCGTTTTCATGGATCCGGATGATCAGGCCGGCCGGTGAACATCTCCAACACGTGCGAAAAGGGGTTCCTGCCCATGGTCGACATATAGACATGGACGATGAAGTAGTCGGCGAAGATATAGGCGGTGGCCAGGTGAATGGCGTCGAGGACGCGAAGGCCCCCAACGAGCACTATGATGTTGCGGAAAAGCAGGATATTGCTGTAAAAGATGCCGGTGATCACGATAACGGGCGTAAAGACAAGCATGGTCGAGAGGTAGGCGATCTTCTGCAGGGGGTTGAACTTTTCCTTTGCCGTTGCGGGAAAGGGGTTCGCTGCCCCCGTAAAGACGCCGAAGGCATAGTATCGGGCCTGGAGGAAAAGACCTTTCAGGTCCCGCGAGCGGATGGGGTAGTATTTCCTGAGGCTGCCGTTGGCGATGCCGTACAGGAGCCAGAATATGAAACTGCCGGCCATGGCGTAGCCGACCCGCCTATGGAGAATAACCGCGCTCCTGTAGTCCGGCATAAGATGGAGGTCGGGAATCATGAGACGCACGCCCGTGATGATAAGCAGAAGGATGAGCGCCGTGTTGGCCCAGTGCCAGATCCTGAGTGGAAGGGGGTGGAGCTCCTGTTGTTTCATTTCCGCACCGTAAGGCGCAGCACGACGTGCACGGCCACCCCGACGAGAACGACTAGGATTGTCATAAGGCCGAAGAAATCTATCAACTTAAGTCCCAGTTCCCAGGGTCCTCTCAAATGGAGGAATTTGTAGACATCGCCTTTTTTCATCTTCTCCTCGCCGACAAGGAAGAAATCGACCGACGTTCCTATGGGATATTTGGCAAGGAGGGTGCCTTTCACCGGGATGTAGGTGCTCGAATTTCGCCCGGGCAGAAGGAGGAGCATGGAATCGTAAAAATGGGCCTCCCGGGCATGGCACGTTACGCACTCTCTTTCCCTGGGATGGGTCTCCGAGTAATCGTGGTACGCCTTTGTCACTATGATGGACGCATCGATCGTGACCGTTTTGTCCCGCTGCGCGAGAAGGGTAAAAAGCCGGCCGATTTGCGCATCGGGCGAACCCTGTTGCTCCCCGAACGCTCGTGCCGGGTCCTGGCCGGTGAGCGCGACCAGTTCATCGTAAGAAAGCTTGACCTTTCCGGCGGGAGACTTCCGGACGAAGTAAAAGACCAGGCTTTTTTTTGATTGGGGGCTGTGGCACGTGGCGCACTCGAGGTAATCGAAGTGAAGGGATGTGTTGGGCAACCAGGCGTGTCTCCTCACATAATCTTTGTGACACCGCGAGCAGACCGCAATTCGTGCCTTGGCCCCGAGCTCCTTGTACGACGTGACCCGGTGAGGGTTATGGCAGTCCACACAGTGCGTCGCTCCAACCCTCACGTGGACCGACCTGCTGTACACGTCCTGCACTGCCTCATGGCATTTCCTGCACACATGGACGTTCTCCGACCCGCCTTCAGCTATCCTTCTCTGCGACAGGTGGCAGTCCGCGCATACTACCCCGGCACGTCCGTGCACCGTCCTGCCGAACTCTTTTGCGGAGGGGAGCTCCGGAATGAATATGCGGGTATCCAGAGGTATTTCCGGTTTTTTACGGCCGGTAATCTGAAGGCTTCCCGTGGTAAAAAAGCCGGCCGGTCCGTGGCATGCATCACACGCAGCCGGTTTCGCCGTAACCGTATGGGGATCACCCCTGACTTGATACGTTTTCTCCATGATATATCCGCCCTTGTACTCGGTGTGAAGCAGGTCTTCGAGGGCGTGCCATTCGGCCTGATCGATGAGGCCGTTGCCGTCCCTGTCAATCGCGGCCGCCCTGAGCCTCTTTCCGTCTTTGATCTCCAAATGTACCCTCACTTCAGTTCTGTCCACCTTTCCGTGACAGGCAATGCACATAAGCCGGTCCAGGTGGTTCTTACTCGACGGAAGGGTCCCGTGGGAAGCGTTTGCGTGACATGAGGCGCAATACTTCTTATCCTTTTGCGGAAAATGCGCGTTATGACAGCTCAGGCATGTCAAGCCCCTCTTTGTGTGAAGACTCCGGCTAAAAGAGTCCGCGGTTTTTTTGTGGCAGGCGGCGCACGCAGGCTGAGGCAGCTTGTCCGCGTGGGGCAGGGACGTTATGGTAGAGTGGCAGTCGACGCACGCCACGCCGCCATGAGCATACTTCCCGTAAGCGTCATGGCACTCCAGGCAGTCCTCGGTCCTGGGGGCAGCCCTCACCCCGGCGCAAAAGAGCACCAGGAGCGCCGCCGAGAGGAGAAGGACGCTCCCCTTCCCGTACCATATTCTTCGCATGGGAGAAATTAGATGCAATAACCGGTCCTCTTGTCAATAGATGCCGATGGGTACCCGGCCGGCCCCGTGAAGGTAAGGTCCGCAGGTACGCAATGTCCCTGCGGGGAATGCAATTGTTCCCCGGTATACCGGCCTTATGAGGGTGGTCTGAGGTTGGGGCGGACGGTTTCCATTGCGCATAACGCCCCAGTCCGTTGCGGAAAATCACCCTGGAAACCGTGGGCACATAAATCCTCACCGCGGCGGGAAGACTATTCCGCCGCCAAAAGCATTCCTATCCACGGGATCCCGAAAGACGGAAGGAGGGGCACGCGACTTGCAAAAAAGTGCACGGTTCCATTCAGCTTCAACTAAAAACTTGACAACCCCCTCCATTCAGGCTTGTAATAGAAAGCAGCCGGAGGATAGCGGGTAGATAAGGGTAAGTGAGGTGGCCGGGTATGAGCGGCCTACCCACAAAGAAGGGTACCATTCAGAATTCATGGTAAAGACGCCAACATCGCTGCTTTTTTCCCTTATTGCTCTTTTCCTCCTGCCCCTGCCGGCTTTTTCCTCGGAAAAGGACGCCCGCTGCATCTCCTGCCACGAAGGGCAGGCATCCAAAGGAACCGCAGGCCGGGATACGGTGCCTCAACACCTCATGAAGACGGGCCTCCGGGACTCGGTTCACCGAACCATCGCGTGCATCAACTGCCATCGCGACGCAGCCCCTCTTCCCCATAGGAGGCCGCTGGCATTGGTCGACTGCACCGGGTGTCACGAGGAAGCGGCCCGTCACTTTGGAAGAAGTGTCCACGGCGCTGCCTTTCGCCGGGGCGACAAGGACGCTCCGTCCTGTGCGTCCTGTCACGGAGAGCATCACATCCTGCCCGCGTCGGATCGGCGATCAACGGTTTTCAGAGGAAATCTGCTCATCCTTTGCGCGAGGTGCCATACGGATGCCGAGGTGCAGAAAACACATCAGCTCCCTTCACCCGATCTGATAAAGGCCTATGAGAATAGTGTCCACGGGCGTCTCATCAAAGAAGGGAGACAGGTGCAGGCTGCCCTTTGCATCGATTGCCATGGAAGCCATTTGATTCTCGGCCCGAAGGACCCTGAGTCGAAGACGAACAGGGGGAATATCCCCCAGGTGTGCGGCCGATGCCATGTAGAGATCTACAACGAATACAAGGTGAGCATCCATGGGCGGGCCTTGAGGGAAGGAAAAATGGAGAGTCCGACGTGCACCGACTGCCACGGAGAGCATACCCTCACCCGGGTGAGTGATCCGAAGGCCGGGGTGTATGTTGCCAATGTGGCTGCCACGTGCGCCCGATGTCACGAAAACCAGACGATCATCGCGAAATACAGGCTGCCCTCCGATCGCTATTCGACCTACCTCGGAAGCTTTCATGGAATTGCCATGAAGTATGGGGACATTACGGCGGCGAATTGCACGAGCTGCCACGAAGTACACCGAATACTACCCGCGGCGGAGGCTGAATCGAGCATAAACCCTCAGAATATCGGCAGGACTTGCGGAAAATGCCATCCGGCAATGAAGGACGCGGCCTCCCTAGGGAGGATTCACGTGGAGGCAAGAAAAGAGAGCTCCCTCGGCATGTATTTCGTGCGTAAGTTCTACGTGTGGTTCATAGGGATCCTTATGGCTTTTTTCGTCGCCTACATTGGCCTCGATGTATACGGCAGGATCAGGAGAAGAAAACATGGCCGATGAAACCGACTACGTACAGCGCTTTACCAGGGGAGAACGAGCCGTTCACGTACTGCTTTTTTGTTCTCTCATCATCCTCAGTATCACCGGCCTTACCCTCAAGTATCACGAATCATGGCTCGCCCAATGGATCATAAAGCTGGAGGGCGGAGTGCTCTTCAGGGGGAAAATCCACCGCCTCGCGGCGGTCGTCCTGATCGCCACATTTGCCTATCACCTTCTCTCGATCGTGTTCACGCGGCGAGGGCACGAGTTTTTCCAGCAGATGATATTCGGAAGGAAGGACCTCAGCGATTTCGTGGAACTCATCAAGCACAACCTGGGCGTCAGGAAGGAGATGCCTCTTTTCGATAGGTTCACCTGCATAGAGAAGTTCCAGTATTGGGCCGCCGGCCTTGCCGTCATACTACTCGGCCTCTCCGGTTTTATGCTCTGGTTCGAGACGCTCTTCATGATGGTTTTTCCGAAGTGGCTCATCGACCTTAATCATCTGGTTCACTCTTTCGAGGCCACCCTCGGTTTCCTCGTGCTTGTGGTCTGGCACCTCTACAACGTCCATCTGAACCCCCAGGTTTTCCCTATGAGCAGGTCATGGCTCACCGGGAAGATATCGAAGGAGGAGATGCGGAGAGACCATCCCCTCGAATATGAAAGGCTCTACGGCAATGACAAGGGTTAGATTTATTCTTCCCCTCTGTCTCTTTCTGTTCCTCCCGATGGTTGCGGGCGCGCAGGAACAGAGGTGCCTGATGTGCCACGGAAAAAGGGATTTGAGAGGCACGGACGCCTCCGGGGGAGCGCGATCGGTCTACGTGAGTGAAGAGACACTGAGGGGGTCGGCCCACGGAAAGCTTTCGTGCGTGGATTGTCATCTCGACGTTACGGAACTCCCGCACGGGAAGAGGCTGAAAAAGGTAAACTGCGTGGTGTGCCACAGCAAAGGGACGACCTTCGACAAGGGGCCTGCCATTGAATATCTCGTCTATCGCGACAGCGTGCATGGGCGGGAGATGCAGAAAGGCAATCCGAAGGCGCCTGATTGCGCCACCTGCCATGGCAGCCACGATGTGTTGAGCCATATCGACATAAGATCGCGGGGATACCGGCTCAATATCCCTGACAAGATGTGCGGCAGGTGTCATGGACAAGCACTCGCAGCCTACAGGAAAAGCGTCCACGGACGGTTCAGCGGTAAGGGGGACATCAACCCCCCTATCTGCACGGATTGCCACACGGAACACGGTATCAGAAGAACGATCGATCCGTTCTCCACGGTGTACGCCACCAATGTCGTCGCCATGTGCGTCAAATGTCATGGTGATTTCAGCGTCATGAAACGGTACGGCAAGAAGACGGAAGAGGTGGAGACCTACTATGCAAGCTTCCATGGCGTGGCGACCAAATTCGGAGAGAAGAATATTGCCCACTGCGTGAGCTGTCACGGATACCACGAGATCAAGCCGAGGGATGACGTAACCTCGTCGATCAACCCGGCCAATCTCCCGCGCACGTGCGGCCGGCTGAAGTGCCATCCGGGAGCCACCTCGAATTTTGCGAAAGGCAATGTGCACGTGAACCCGAAGAGCAGGGACTCGGGCGTCATCTTCTACGTTGCTTTCGGATTCAAGTGGCTTACCATTACGGTGCTCCTCGTACTCTTTGTCCACATCTTTCTCGATTTTGCGAGGAAGCTTCAAGAGAAAAAAAAGAAAAGGATTTGATGTAGCGAACGATGAAGGAAGAAACGAGACAATGGCGAATTGAAGCCCTGGAGAGGCTCCAGAGGGAGCTCGAGGAGGAACTTCGGGAAGCAATCCCGGTCCCCTTGACGCCGCAAGACTCCACCCGCATTCGAGAGGTCATTCGTCGAGAGATAGGGGAGAGGATCAACCTCCGGTTCCAGGAGCTAAAGAGGGAACTCCGCGAAGAGCTGGTGTTGGAAAAAAAGAAGGATCTTAAGGAGGCCATCGAGGGGGGCGAAATGTTTTATAGGTTCTGCGGCAACGTCAGAGCCCAGCATTTTGTCCTTGCCGTAAGCATGGTCCTCCTTATCCTTTCGGGCCTGCCTGTACGATTCCACGATTCTGCGATTTTCAAGTTCGTTATCTTTCTCTTCGGCGGCATCCATAACTCGACATTCCTTCACCGGGTCGGGGCGGCCGGCCTCATGATCGTCTGCCTTTGGCACGTGGTCTGGCTCGCCTTTACGAGAGAAGGGCGGAGGGATTTTCTCGCCTTGCTGCCGGGGCCCAAAGATGCGATCGATGTGATCCAGAACATCAAGTATTTTCTGCGTTTGAGCAATGAAAAGGCCATGTTCGACCGGTTCAGCTACATCGAGAAGTTCGATTACTGGGCCGTGTACTGGGGCGTCGTTGTCATGGTCGGTTCGGGCCTTCTTTTGTGGTTCCAGGACATAACCCTCCGTTTTTTCCCGAAATTTGTCCTGGATATCGCACAAGAGATGCACAGGGACGAGGCCCTCCTCGCGACCCTTGCCATCGTGATCTGGCACATGTATAACGCCCATCTGAATCCCCACAAATTCCCCGGGTCGCTGGTGATCTGGAACGGGCTTATCACAAGGGAAGAACTCATGGAAGAACATCCTCTCGAATTCGAGAAGCAGTTGAAGGCGCGAGAAAAAGAGCGTGGGCGTACGTAATCTCGTAAGGCGCCGCAGGGGCCTGCTCCTCTCCATCGGGATCGTCGCCGTGGCCGGCTACGTCGGCGTCAATCTCCTTGCCTACAGCCTTACCTACAAGCCCGAGGCCTGCCTCGTGTGCCACATCATGAAGCCCTACTACGACAATTGGAAGGCTTCGAGCCACAACAAGATCGCGTGCATCGACTGCCACCCCTACCGCCCTTCGACGATCGTCCAATCATCCCTTCGCTACTTCGCCGGCAGTTACAGCCTTCCCCTCAAGTCGAGGGTCGAGGACAAAGAGTGCAACGTGTGCCATGCCCCCGAATCCGTGAAAGTCGTCAATTTCAGGGGCACCCCTTTCAATCATCTCGAGCACGTGCAAAAGGCGAAGAGGGGTAAGATACTTCACTGCACAAGCTGCCACTATTCCCTGGTGCAGACAAAAAGTCACATGGATGTCGATGAAGACGTGTGCGCTTTATGCCATTTTTATACCGCGCCGCCTCAGTACAACCAGAATTGCATCGTCTGTCATGGGGAGCGGAGAAAGCCGGTGAAAATAGGTGAAGTCGATTTCTCGCACGAATCGTTCCTCAAGACAGGCGCCCGCTGCGTCGAATGCCACAGCCGGACCGTGACCGGGCAGGGGGAGCCTCTCGAGGAGCGGTGCGGTGTGTGCCACGTGGAGAGGCAGGCAGAAGGCAGGGACACGGCCAGAGTTCACGAGATCCACATATCGCAAAACTATGTCAACTGCTTCAGTTGCCATGCCAGGATAGCGCACGGCAAGGAGACCGTCCATTTCTCGGGGACCATCGATCTCTCGTGCAACCAGTGCCATGCCTCTTCCCATGCCCCCGCAAGGGATATGTATATGGGCATAGGCTCTTTAGGGGTTCAGGACGCGCCGTCGCCCATGTACGGCTCCAGGGTCGGCTGCACCGCTTGCCATACCCTCGAGAAAAGCATAGGGGGGAAGCAGGTGCTCTCCAGAACCTGGGAGGCGAAGAAAAAATCGTGCGTTCTCTGCCACAAACCGGGGTATGAGCGGATGGCCGAAGACTGGAAGAAGGGTATGGGCGCCTTCACGGAAGGGCTTTCAAGCCTGATGGACCGGTACGGAAAGGTGCTGGAGCAGCGTAAAGCCCCGGCAAGCCTCCTCAATGCCTACGACGCAATGGGGCATGATCTTCAGTTCCTGAAAGAGGGGAGGGGTGAGCACAATATCCGTTATGCCTTTGAAATCGGGCGGACTATCGTTGCCGGCGTCCTGGGGGGATACAAGAAGCTGGGGGTGGCGGAGAAGGTGAGTATTCCTGAGTTTGTGGCGAAGCCGGACGGATACTGCCTGTTCTGCCATGCCACGTATCGGCCGGAAAAGGAGATTTCCCTCAAGGGGCTCAACGCCAAGTTCGACCACGCGATGCATGTGGAAATGGGCACGGAATGCACGAAATGCCACGAGCCCAAGCAGCACCGGCTGGGGAGTCTGAACAAGGCGGCATGCAACGAGTGCCACAAGGGTATGGCCTTATAGGGCCGATTATGCCGGCTCTCGCCGACGAGAATGTGGGTTCATCCGAATCCCCGAAGGCTAGGAAGAGCCGTAACTGTGGAGCCCGGAGAGGACGAAATTTACGCCGATATAGGTAAAGATTACGCTGAGAAAACCGACGATGGAGAGCAAGGCTAGCCTGCGCCCCTTCCATCCCCTGGTGAAGCGCGCATGGAGGAAGAGGGCATAGACGATCCAGGTGATGAGAGACCAGGTTTCCTTTGGGTCCCAGCTCCAGTAGGCTCCCCAGGCGTAGTTCGCCCAGACCGCCCCCGTGAGGATGCCTGCGGTGAGCATGGGGAATCCCACCATGATGCTCTGATAATTCATCTCCTCCAGCTTCTCCCCGGCCGGCATGCCCTTCAACCTGAACAGGTAGAAGAGGCCGCACAGAAAGGAGATGGCGAAGGCGGCATACGCGATGAAACAGGCGAAGACGTGGACGTGGAGCCAGTTACTCTGGAGGGCGGGGATGAGGGGTTCAATCTTTCTGTCCACCGCGGGTGACAGGGAAGCGTAACCCATGCAAAAGAGGGCAATGAGCGAGGCGAAACCGGTGATGATGGGCACACTCAGCTTCTTCTTCAGCAATATCACTGTGAGTGAGATACACCACGCATAAAAAATGAGGGATTCGTAGAAGTTGGATAAAGGGGCATGGCCTGGGCCTTGCGGGTAGGGTAGGGATAACACTCCATTCCAGATCCAGGGTGAGTACGATTCGATCCACCGTGTGATAATCCCGACGGTATGGAGACCGAACGTGACATAGAGGAATATCCAGGCGGCCTTGAGAAAGCTTTCCTTTTTTGTCGCAAAGTAGAGGAGATGGATGAGAAAGAGACAGAGATAGAAGAGCGTCACAACCCCGAGTATCTTGTTATTTAATGCCATTCGCCTTTTCCCTCCACTTCTCGAATTCCTCCCTGAAAACCTCCTTGTTTCTTGGAGACGTTCCCGCCACGAGCACGCCCTCGGATGTCTGGAGCAGGTAGATCCGTCTGTAGTATACGAAGAAATTGATATAGAGGCCAAAGAGGATCAGGGCAAATCCTGTCCAGACGACCCATATGCCGGGGTCGTGAGAGACCTCTAGCCCTGTATAGAACTCCTTGGCGATATCATCGAGCCTCACGGTGACCCCCCCGACCTCTTTCTCCCTCAGGGCAGGAACTGCCTTCACGAACCAGACCGTCCGCGTCTCGTTTCCCTCCAGATAGGCGATCTGGACCCCCGGGCCCCAGTTGTGGATGGAGGGCTCAAACTTGGTCGCCATCATCACGAGGGCCCCGTCTCTGTACGTACCGCCCTGGGAGAGCCTCACTTCTTTTCCGCCTACGTTAAAAAGAAATACGGGATCACTCCCGTAAGTCGCCTGATAAATGCTCGCGCCCTTGTAAGAGAGAGGATGGTTGACCCGCACGTCGGCCTTCTCGACGTCCTTCCCCCGGTCCACTATATCGATCCTGCTCATATAATCCTTCGGCGCTCCGTCCGGATAGAAGCTCACCTGAAAGTCTTCAAGCCTGATCCCGAATCCTAAGGGTATGGGGGTCCCCTTGGCGTCCCTTGCGATGATCGTGTCTTTCGTCTCTCCTTTGCCCAGGGTCACAAAGCCTCGGTAGCCAAACATGACTCCCAAAAGACTGCCGATGAGGATGATGATGATGCTCCCGTGGATTACATAGACGCCATAACGAGAGATGGATCCCCTGTCGATAATTTTACCCCTATCGTCATGGGCAGCTTGCCTGTATCCCTTGAACAGGCTTACCATCTCCTCGACTCTTCTTTCCTTAAGGATAAAACTGTTGGGCCATGCCCTGAGCGCCTTTTCATTCGGGATCCTGTCCTCCCTGGGGTTCTTGAGCAAACGGCTAAACCTCTCGATGCTGCAGAGGAACAGGTTTACTACAAAGAGCCCTGTGAGAAAAAGGAACCAGGAAGAGTGGAATACGTCCGTGAGGCCGAGGAACCTGAAAATGGCGTACGTACTCTCCGAGTACCTGGACAGGTATTCCCGCGCGGGCGCCTGCTGCGGCAGGAGCGTGCCGATGACGCACGCCACGGCGGTGAAGGAAAGCACAAGGATGGCGAGCCGCACGGAAGACAGGAATTTGTAGGTAGCGCCTACTCCGGAGGACCGGGGAGGGGTTTCCCCCTCCGCCGCATTACTTCTTGTGGCACTCATTACTTCTTGTGGCACTCAAGACACTTCGTAGGTGCCGCCGTCCCCTTGGCCGCCATTTCTTTGTGGCACGTCTGGCACCGGGTATGGAAGGCGTCCTTTGCCGCAGGTGTGCCGTCTTTTGCAGCGCTTCCATGGCAGGTGGTACAGGCCTTAGGGCTCTGGGCATCCTTGTGGTGGCACTTCGCGCAGTCGATCTTCAGCTTATCCACGTGGGTGGCATGGGCGAACGTGACCGGCGCCATTTTTGCCCCGTCCAGCTTGATCGTCACCGGTCCCGTCGGATGGTCGGCGGCATAGACGGCGGGTGAAACAAGAAAGAGCAGCGATAGACAAAACAACAATGCGTAAGGAATGAATCTGTCTTTCATAGGCTTATCTCCCTGTAAGTTGAAGTTGTAAGTTTGTAGTATCATACGGCAGGGACGGTAAGTCAAGAAAATGGTGTCCTTCCCCGTTCCGCTCGTCATTCTTGGCCTATCGGCGCACCCTGTCGACATGGCATTTCTCGCAATCATAGAGCGGAAAAGCGACACGACCGTGGCACAGACCGCAGTATTCCCCCTCGAATACCTGGAACATCGAGTATCTTACGGCGCCCTTTTTGACACTCGGGAAGATGTCCGGGTGACAAACCTCGCAGCCGTTCCATAGGGCGTGCTTCTTGTGAGAAAAGACGATGTCCGGCATCCAGCCCCTCGATGTGATGGAAAAATCATCCTGAGCGCTCATGGGCGGGCGCCTTACGGATAGACCGGGAACGGAATCGGCGGGCTTAATGAGTCCCAGCGCCTCGGCCTTCTCCCAGTCGACGAGCGTTCCCGCGCCTTGCTTCGGAAGGTTCTTGGTAAAGGAGACATAGTCATGCTTCCCTCGAATCTCACTGCCGACAGAGTGGCAGCGCAGGCATTCCTTGTTTTTTTTAGAAGTCGGGTCGGTCGAGCAGGCCGGGAAGACCTTCTCTCCGCCGTCGGTAACCCGTCCGTTATGGCACGATCCGCAGTAGAATCCCTTCATGTTCGTATCGGCCCTGATTTTCGTACCCTTTGCCTCCATGGCGAAGCCGATGTCCACGTGGCAGACCCTGCAGGTGAACTTCGACCGGTGGAGCCAGTGATCGAACCTCACCGGGGCGAGTCCCGCCTGAGGAGAGAAATTGTCCATGATTACCATCCCGTAATCGGCTGGTGTTGGCAGGCTTCTCGCAGACGCGGCGCCTGCAAGAACCAGGACCGAAGAGATCCCGACTAACGCCCGCGGGACCCTTCTCATCGATTTGGCATCCTTTCCTTTTCCCCGGTCACCCTTACCCCCGCCATTGAACGGGCCTCGTATGACATCGCTGGCAATCGAGCAAGGGAAAGGCCACATTCCTGTGGCACACCCCGCAATACTTGCCTTCGAATATCTCCTCCATCGAGTACTTGGTCGTCCCTTTCTTCACCCCCAGGAATATCTCCGGATGGCATAGCTCGCACCCGTTCCATACGGTATGTTTCTTATGAGAAAAGATGATAGTCGGCATGTTCTCGAGTTTGGCATCCAGGACAAAGTCCTTCTCCAGCGGAAGAGACTTCCTTTGTATCGACACCCCTTGCAGAAAATCGACAGGCCTGACATAGCCTTCGGTCTCCGTCTTTTCCCAATCTATTCCGTTCCCAAATCGCTCTTTTGGAAACCGTTGGGTGAACTCGGCAAAATCATATTTTTTTCTGACTTCTTTCCCGAAGGAGTGGCAGCGGTTACATCCGTCGAGGTCGCTGTGAGAAGACTTTTTCACACAGGAGGCAAATACGACTTGTCCCTCCGAAAGCATCTTCCCGTTATGGCAGGCTCCACAGTAATACCCGGCAATGTTGTTCGACGCCTTAATACTTGTGAGACCGGCTTTCATGGCAAAGCCGATGTCTACGTGGCAGACTCTGCAGGTGAACTTCGACCGGTGGAGCCAGTGGTCGAAAACCACAGGAGAGAGACCCGCCTTTTCAGAGTAGTTGTTGAGGACGACCCGGCCGAACTCATAGGGCAAGGGCCTCTTCTTCTTGAGGCCCGTCTGCGCCGTTGCCACCCCCACCGCCACCAGGACGACGACCATCGCGAGAAGGGCTTTCTTCATCCGTGATCTCCTTATGCGGGGGCCGGTCATAAAATCTCGACAGAAGGTGCTGCGTCCCGACCATTCCCCCGTGCTTCAGGCCGGACCCCTTCCTTGGGCATGTACGCAGTCCACGAGGAACTCCACGTTTTCAACGGGCGTGCCGGGCAAGATTCCATGTCCCAGATTGAAGATGTGTCCGTTGACGCCTCTGACGCGGCCGATAATATCCTGCACCTGCCTCTCGATATGGTCGTGGGATACGAAAAGGGCGGTAGGGTCGAGGTTGCCCTGGATTGCGCAGTTCTTGCCGAGATGGTCCCATGCCTCATCGATCGGGACCCGCCAGTCCAGGCCGACCACGTCGCCGCCCGCCTCGTGCATCAGGGGGAGGAGGTGAAAAGTGTCGACGCCGAAATGTATGCTGGGGACAGACCGGTCAAGGGAGGCAAAGAGCCTCTTCATGTGGGGCAATACGTACTCCCGGTAATCCTGGGTCGAAAGGATCCCGATCCAACTGTCGAACACCTGTACAGCCTGGGCCCCATGTCTTATCTGGGCGTCTAGATATTGAACGGCCATGTCCGTCAGCTTGTCCATGAGAAGATGAAAGACGGGGGTCCCTGTGTGCATGAGCGTCTTGGTAGATTGAAAGTGTTTCGACCCGCCCCCCTCTACGAGATAACTCGCAAGCGTGAAAGGGGCGCCGGAAAAACCGATGAGCGGGACCACGTTGTCGAGCTCGGTTTTGGCCTGTTCGATGGCCTTCAACACGTACGGGAGATCCTCTTCGATATCGAGGGCCTTCAGCCTGTCCACGTCTTCCCTTGAGCGCACGGGCTTTTCGATGACGGGCCCGCCCGCGTCGCTGAATATGAGGGCGGCGCCCATTTTCTCAAGGGGCAGAAGGATGTCGGAGAAAATGATGGCAGCATCGAGGTCAAAGCGCCTGATCGGCTGAAGGGTAATCTCGACGGCAAGCTCAGGCGTCTTGCACATCTCCAGGAAGCTGTGCCTTGCACGAATCTGCCTGTACGCTTCCATGTACCTCCCCGCCTGCCTCATGAGCCAGATAGGGGTGCAGTCCACGGGCTCCCGTCTGCATGCCTTTAGGAAACGATCGTGTCTAGCCATTATTCAACCGAGTAAGTATACCCGAAAAAGGCCTATCGTTCCAGAGCATTCACAATACCTCTATGATGGACATGAGTCGCCGTCAAACGCTTTGGCCCGCAGGTATTCCTGTTTCCTTCGGGCTTGTACCAGCGCTTAAGAAACAGCATATATATCGAATAACCGGCAGAATCAAGGGCGGTGCTGCTTTTGCGGTTTGTGCCCACGGCAGGTTCCATGGTACAATAGCGGGAGAACTGACTCGATGGATTTAAGGTATAAGCTCGACGACACGCCGCCATTTGGCGAATTCGTCCTCTTCGGTCTTCAGTGGCTCGCCATATCCGTACCCGGGATCATTGTCATCGGGAAGGTCGTCGGCGGCCTCCACGTTACGGACCCGTCCGCCCAGATCAGCTACCTGCAGAAGCTGGCGTTCGTCATCGGGATCGTCCTTGTTTCACAGGTGCTCTTGGGCCATCGCCTCCCGTTGATTATCGGCCCTTCGACCGTGCTTCTCGTGGGGATGATAGCGAGTGCCGGCTTCGATCCCGCAACAATGTACGCCTCGATCATGATAGGGGGCGGTCTCCTCTTCCTGACCGCTGTCACCGGTCTTTTCGGGCGTCTTCAGAAGCTGTTCACCTTTCGGGTCGTGGCGGTAGTGCTCCTGCTGATCGCGTTTACGCTGATGCCTACCGTCCTTGGTCTGCTTATCCCCCCTGGACCCGTTCTGCCGCATCAGAGCATGTCCTTTGCCTTCCTGCTCATACTGTGTATGTTTGTCAGCCAGCGGTACCTGCCTCCGGTATGGAAATCGGCCATAATCTTCTTTGCCATGATCGCAGGCACGTGTGCCTGGGTGATCATTTTTCCTTCTTCCAGCCTCCATGCCACGCCTCGCGGCCTGCCGGTTTTGTCAGGTTTCTTCTATGATTTTACGACGAGTTTTTCTGTCGCGCCGGGCGTGATCGTCTCTTTTCTCTTCTGTTTCCTGGGGCTTTCCATAAACGATCTCGGCTCGATCGAATCCGTATCCGTCCTTCTGAAACTCCCCGACATGCGGCAGAGGGTGAACCGGGGCATCAGTCTTACGGGCCTTGCCAATGTGGCTTCAGGGTTCTTTGGCGTTATCGGCCCGGTCAATTTTTCCTTGAGCCCCGGCGTGATACTGTCGACAGGCTGTGCCTCCAGGTTCACTCTCGTGCTTACGGGGGTTCTGCTGGTCCTCCTTGCTTTTTCACCGGCAGTTTTGGGTCTTGTGGAAAGTGTGCCTCCCGTCGTCATGGGCTGCGTCCTTACGTATCTCCTCACATTCCAGATAGCGGCCGGGTTCGCAACTATCGGTCAGGAGGAGAAGGGTTTTCGTCTCGAGAGCGGGATAGTTGTGGGCCTCCCCGTGCTTATGGGGACCGCCGTAAGTATGCTGCCTGCGCGTATCCTGGGGACCTTCCCCCCCGTCCTTCGCCCCGTGATCGGAAACGGGTTTGTCATCGGCGTACTGGTGGCGTTTATTCTTGAACATGTGGTTTACAAAGAGAGAAAGGGACGTGCCTTTCAGGAATAATAGGTCTTATAAGTCCTATACGACCTATCTTTAAATAAGGAAAGCATGGCAAGTCAAAAGGATTACTACCAGATACTGGGTGTTGAGAAGACCGCCGGTCAGCAGGAAATCAAGGAGGCTTATCGCAGGCTCGCTTTTCAGTATCATCCGGATAGGAACAGGGGTGAGGCGGCGGCCGTCGAAAAGATGAAGGAGATAAACGAGGCGTATGCCGTCCTTTCAGACCCGGAAAAGCGGAACAGATACGACCTGATGCAGCAGCAGTACGGCATTGGGGCGCACGACCGGTTCAGGCAGAGTTATTCGGAGCAGGATATCTTCAGGGGCTCCGACATCAGTCAAATCTTCGAGGAGATGGCGAAGACATTCGGGTTCAGGGGCTTCGAGGAGGTCTTTCGCGACCTCCCCGGCCGGTATCGGACAACAGAGTTTCGCGGCCCCGGCATGTTCGGCAGGGTTATTGTGTTTGGTCCCGGTTTTCGCGGCCGCGGTCGGGCGTCCCGGCCGGAGAGTTCCGGGCAGTCGGGTATCATCGCGAGGATGGTGAGCCGGCTCGGCCGGTATGCGCTCGGGAAGGTGCTGGGAAACATCGGGCCCGGCGGGAAAGACATCTACGGCACTCTCACGCTGGACGAGTATGAGGCAATGCAGGGCGGAAAGATCGTCTACCTCGATGAAAGAAGGTCGAGGCAGTTGAAGATTACTATTCCTCCCGGCATAAAAAAGGGCCAAGTGGTCCGGTTGAGAGGGATGGGAGGAAGGGGGGGTGCGGAAGGCGACCTCTACCTCAGGGTTGAGATCAGGCGGTCTGTGGTGAAAAAGGTCAGGGAATTCCTGAAACTATAACCGAAAGGATAGAATTCGACAGGGGGATAATTATTTTTGCAAAAAGCTTTAAGCCTTTCGGAAACCTTCCGATAATATAGCCAGCAACAAAGGACGTAAGGATTGATCATGGCATCTTTGTTCCATCACACCATCCTTTAACCTCACCTCACCCAACCCGCCTCCTGGCAGTCTCGCCCTTAAACCGGGCGGGACTGCCACTCACCTCACGCCTTATCGGCTGCCTCCGGCAGCTCACGAGCTCACGCGGCCCCGCCCGCTTCCGGTCCGGCCGATTTTTATTGTGGCATTATTGCAGGAAAGTCACATAAAATAAACGCAGCAAAACAGTAACAGGAGAAGGAGAGTACATACAGCCATGCCCAGACATAATTTTCCCACATTCCTTCTATCCGCCGTCATCGTCACGCTCTCTGTTGTTTTTCCGAGCCCGGCGTTCTGTCGGCTGAATCTACCCGAGCTTGAGGGGCACACGGTGATCGAAGGTCGGGATCACCGGATGCTGAAGGATTTTTTTGCGCGCTTTCAGCAGGAGGATATACAACGGTCGCCCGGCGGTGAGGTGAAGCGGATACTGCTCGAGGCCTTGCCTGAAGCCTATAAAAATGGGTGCACCGACATGGTAGCTCACTGGGGGGCCGCAGCCGACGGGACAGAAGCGTTGTCGGTGAAGGTGCTGCACGTGGAGGGGGGGGATCAGGAAAGGTCCGTCCGGGCGCTCCTCGCGTATGCATGTTTTTCAAGAGCAAAAGAATACGTCAATCATTTCCGGGACGAGCGGCTCGCTGCACTTATCGTTGACCGCAACGCGTCCCGCCTCTCGATGATGCCCGACGACGGGGATTGCGAGAACTGTCAGGCCTTGACCAGGATACTGCCGGAAAAGGAGATCCATATAGGCGGGAAATGCGTGGTCGGCCTCAGCGTTCTCAAGACGAGTGAAAATCCGTGCTGCACCCTGTCAGCGGCAACGAAGGAAGAGAGAGTCAATTTTTATCTGATGCAAGACAACGGGATAAAGCCGGCAGGGTCGGTTTTGAAAGGGCGCGAAGAGTACGCCGGTACGAACGGCGCGAATAAGGAGAGGACCGTCTACGGCGCAAGCATCATCTTTAAGAAAGACATGAAGGGCAACATCATCGGCATTCTTTCACCTTACACCGTGGTAAAGAACGCCAGACGAAGCGGGAAGGGGATGGTGCGCTATTACTGGAATAGCGAAAAAGAAGAGTTTATGAAGGAGCAGGCGCCGGATAAGATGGCCCCCCAATGACGGCGAGGCGCGGCGCAGCCATTCATGACGGAGAAACATGGTGGACTAACAACGCTCGCTCGTCATATAATTGCGTGCCTATGGCTATCAAAAAATCGACCCGTTTCCAGACCATCGGTTTTGCCGCAGGCCTTCTCGGCGGTTTATTCGGGGGTCTTGTGGGTGTTGGGGGCGGCATCGTGATGATACCGCTCATGACCGCGGCAGCGGGAATGAGTCAACATAAGGCTCATGGCACGAGTCTTGTTGCAATTGTGTTTACCGGCGGAGTGGGGGCGGCCGTCTACTTCTTCCACGGCGCAGTTGACTGGAGGGTCTCCCTCGTGCTTGCGGCGAGTGCGATTGTAACCGCCCGCTTCGGCGCCCTCTACGCCCATTCCTTGTCGGAAAAGAAGCTGAAAAGGGGTTTCGGCGCTTTCCTGATATTTGTCGCCGTCATCATGCTCGTGAAAGGATATCTCCTGCACATAACTTTTGCGCTTGCTTTCCGGCCCAAAATGGCAGCTCTCCTCTTTACCGGGGTGTTTACCGGTTTCATTTCCGGCATGATGGGGGTGGGCGGCGGGGTCATCATGGTCCCTCCCATGGTGATGCTCGTCGGCATGAGCCAGCACATGGCCCAGGGTACTTCTCTTCTCGCCATGGTTCCCATCGGGTTAACCGGCGCCCTCACGCACTACACGCTGGGTAACGTGCACATGCACGTTGCAGGCGGTCTTGTCGCCGGGGCAATAATCGGCGGGTATCTGGGCGGGACCGTAGCCAATATACTCCCCGAAACCTATCTGTTGCTGCTCTTTCTCCTCATGACCGTCTGGATGGGGATAAGATATTTGAGGGGCTAAAACCTGTGGGTGGATCAAGTTTTCCTTGATAAAGACGTTGTTTTGTGTCAAAAATTAGTGTTGTGGACGCCGTCGACCCTTTGCGGATGTCGAGGAGGCGTTCTTTTTCATTTCATGGAGGGACTATGCGTGTTGTCATAACCGTTTCGGTGATTCTATGCGTTCTCGGCTTCTTCCGTGCGGCTATGCCGGCCGATATGACGGGCGAGAAGAGAACCGCAGCGGTGGTGACGGCTGATGCAGTCTGGAATACCGATAAACAGACAGTGCTGGCGGCAAAGCAGCGATGTGCCGACACAGGCGGCAGGGAACTGGAAGAGTGTTTTGCGTACGCCATGCAAGGCTTCGGGGCGTCGCCGGAAGCGGCCGCATTTACGAGGTCGTTCGGCGGTGGAGCATTCGTGCGCAGATTCCGGGAGACGGGACGGATCGATATCGCCTATATCGTTTATCCCTTCAGGGCCAACGAGCCCCATGGGATTCTGCTGGTGAACGGGGAGCCTCCCATCGTTGACGTGGACGATATCGCGCTGCTGCCGAAGGAGGCGATGGAACAGGACAGGACCTATGCGGCCATCAGGAAAGGCTACCCGAGGGTGACCCTGTGGCCGGGGGACAGGTCGTCCAGACAAATGCTTCTCGTCGAGGCCTTGCCGGGCGGAGGTCAGGCTTTTGTCGTACCATATACCCTCCGCAATTTCTGCCATGCCTGCGAGGTCCTGGGTTCGGCTTTCTTCTCGTTTGATTTCGATAAAGGGGGGAAGCTGGTCGGAATCCGTTTCCTGCGGGTTGAACTGCCGCCAAAAAAGCCCCCGAAGAATGAGGCGCGGAAGGAGAGCGAGCAGATCAGCTTCGTGGTAATGGCGGAGGAAGGAAAGGAATTTACCGTAAGGCTCAACTCGAACAGGACCACCGGCTGCCAATGGCGGCCGGTGGGCCCTCTTGAAGAACATATTGTCAAGCCCGTAAGATGCGAGTATATACCATTTGAAGGGGCTTTGCCCGGCGGCGGCGAGGAGATATGGACGTTCCTTGCGGCGGGCAGGGGAAGCACGGAAATTACGATGGAATATGTCCGTCCGTGGGAGAAAACGCATTTCCCGGTGAAAACGGCTACGATCAAGGTTTCCGTCCGCCCGGCGTCAACCCGATAAATAAGCGCGACTAACACCCCTTCTCTTCCCTTAGCCGGCCCCACCATGGCAGGAGAAAGTCGTGACATCCCGGTTGTTCCCCCTTACATTTAAAATGCAGGCACACTACAGGGCTTGGAACGGCCGTCAGCGCGCGATGATTGCCGGGCACGATGGACGCGTGGTTTCCACAGGTATTTCCTTATGCCGAAGCAGAGTGCGGGGTTGCTCATGTACCGGCGCCGGCAGGGCGCAGCCCAGGTGTTGCTCGTGCATCCGGGCGGCCCCTACTGGGCGAAGAAAGACACGGGTGCATGGACAATCCCGAAAGGTGAGATCGAGCAGGGTGAAGACGCCCTTGCCGCTGCCAGGCGAGAGTTCGAGGAGGAGACCGGGTTCCGCCCCGAAGGTGACTTTCGTCCGTTGAATCCGGTCTCCCTGAAGAGTCGCAAGACCGTTTATGCGTGGGCATTTGAGGGCGATTGTGACCCAGGTGCCTTGAGAAGCATCACCTTCGCAATGGAATGGCCTCCCCATTCGGGCAAAGAGCAGGAGTTTCCCGAAGTGGACAGGGCCGAATGGCTGAGCCTGGAGGAGGCAAAGGAAAAGATTCAGGCCGGCCAGATGGGATTCATTGAAGAGTTTGAGCGAATCATATCCGAAGAAGAGAAGGGTGCGTGATGGAGCGTCTTGTCTTCCAGGGAACAGGCGGCGATCAGTTTTTCGATTATAGGCCGGTCCGCCGCGGGAAACGCATATGAGTGAAGGTCCTCCGCGGGCACCCATCTTATTTCTTTGTGGTCGTGCAGGCAAAGCTCGCCTCCGATGATCTTTGCCTTATAGGCCAGCAGCTCTATCGCGGCATGGCCGTACGCGTGCTTACTCGACAAGAAAAAGTCTCCGATCGCAGCCTCGACATCGAGCTCTTCACGGAGCTCCCTTTTCAGACATTCCTCAGGGGTTTCAGCGGCTTCCACCTTCCCGCCGGGGAACTCCCACATATCGGCGAAGGGGCCTGCCTTTCTCCTGCCTATCAGGATGTATCCGCCTTTCTCGATGATGGCGGCCGTAACCTTTATATAGTCCATGAACCCCGATAAGGAATCTACGCCATTCTCACTGAGTAGTCCAGCCATAATTGCAGTGCGCCGACACAGGTCTCAACGGACCACTCCTTTTAATAATCTTGAAAACGCACCCTTCCCGGCATAGAGGATTGCATTTTCGCAAAAAGTTCATAAATTACTTCTATATGGTCAAGGGAGAATTGGGAATCGGGAGGCCGGGCATCGGCCTGGGAGAACGGCGAAGCCTGGTTTTGAGGTTTTTTGCCGCTGTCGGCAGGCGAGTCCTGGTGATGTTGGGCGACTTCGGCGCGATCTTCATCTTCTTCGTGATCTCACTGGGCGGCATTTTCTCCAGAAAGCAATTAACTGAGATGGCATGGCAGCTCTACTACGTGAGCGCTACATCGACCGGCATCGTGATCCTGGTCGGCCTGTTTACGGGAATGGTGCTGGGACTCCAGTTGTTTTATACGCTGGTGCAGTTTGGCTCCGCAAATGTTCTCGGCACTGCCGTAGCGCTTTCGCTGGTCCGCGAGCTCGGGCCCGTCCTGACGGCAGTCATGGTGGCTGCCCGGGCCGGCTCCGGTATGGCGGCAGAGATAGGGATTCTTCGTATATCGGAACAGATCGACGCCCTCGACACCATGGGCATAGACCCGGTCCGGTATCTCGTCAGTCCACGGCTGGCCGCATCGGTCATCGGCATGCCCATTCTCACCGCTTTTTTTGACCTTGTCGGAATTATCGGCGGGTACCTGACGGGTGTTCTCCTCTTAGGCGCGGATGCAGGCGCTTACTTCTATCGCGTGCAGTCATCGGTGACGTTTGAAGATGTGCGGGGGGGATTTATCAAAGCGATTGTGTTCGGCGTTACCGTTTCGATGATCTGCTGCTTCGAGGGCTACTTTTGCCATATGCGGACCGAAAGCTCGGGGGCAAAGAACGTGGGTCTTGCAACCAGGGCCGCCGTCGTCCTTTCATGCACGATGATCCTCGTATCGGATTATGTCGTGACTTCCTTCTTGACGTGAAAGGAATGGCGAAAAATCCCCTCATCGAGTTCCGGAACGTGACGAAGCGGTTTGGCGAAAAAACGGTGCTTGACCGGGTCAACCTGAAGATATATGAAAACGAGATTACCACGATTATCGGTAAGAGCGGCACCGGCAAGACCGTGCTGCTGAAGCATATCATCGGCCTGCTGCAGCCTGACGAAGGGGTCATACTCTTTGTCGGCAAGCCGCTCGCCGAGATGACAAGAGGGGGATGGAGGGAATATAAGCGCCATATCAGCTATCTCTTTCAGCACAATGCGCTCTTCGATTCCATGACGCTTTTCGAGAACGTTGCGCTCCCGCTCGTTCAGACGACCTCATTAAGTAAAGAAGAAATAGAGGCAAAGGTAATGAGCCGGATAGAACAGACAGAGCTTACCGATGACAAAGACAAGTACCCTGCGGAGCTGTCTGGAGGCATGCAGAAAAGGGCGGCCCTCGCCCGCGCCCTCGTGACCGATCCGGGAATTGTGCTTTTCGATGAGCCGACCACCGGCCAGGACCCCATCCGAAAGAACGTGATTCTGAGTATGATTGCGCAGTACAGGAGGAGATTCGGCTTCACGGCAGTCCTGATCAGCCACGATATTCCGGACGTATTTTTCATTTCCGACCGCGTGGTTCTTCTCTGGGAGGGCACGGTCGGGTTCGAGGGCACCTACGAGGAGGTGACACGCTTGAGGCATCCCATGCTCGTGGAATTCCTGAACAGTCTTGAAGGTCTGCAGGACGAAATGACGGGCCTTCTCTCCAAAGAGGGCTTCCGGTCGTGCTATGCTTCGGTATTTTCTGATGAGGCTCTGGCGCCCGAAACATCGGCAATACTCTTTACCGTTGAATTCGATCTCCCCGAAGAGACCCTCAGGCCTGAGGCCCGTGCAGAGGTAATGAAGACCATCGGGGAGCATACGGCCCACCACTTCAGACCTCTCGGGGGGTTCTCCGCCCGGCGTGTTTTGGGGGAGATCCTCACCATACTGCCCCATACGAAAATCCGTGAGGCAGAGCAGCTCATGGATAACTACGCGGGGGAGCTGAAGGAGCAGGCCGTGATCGCCCTCGAAAACGTGGAGGAGCTGAAACGCGGAACCGGTCATCCCTTTGAGGTCCGCATAAAAGGGGGCGCCTCGGAGGTCTCCTTCAAGGACGATATTGACCAGATAGCCGGTAAGACCGGGGCCAGCCAGCGAGTAGTGGCCACCCTTACATTCGACGGCAGAGGGATCGGACAATGAAAAAATATTCGATGGAAACGATGGTCGGCATCTTTGTCGTGGCTGGTCTCATCTGTATCGGATATATGTCGGTCAGACTCGGCAAGGTATCCTTTTTTCACCAAAACACCTACACGCTGTATGCCCGCTTCACCTCTGCCGGCGGCTTAAGGGTGGGCAGTCCGGTCCAGGTGTTCGGCATTGAGGCGGGCAAGGTCACCTATCTCGGCATAGACAACGAGCGGCAGGCGGCCCTGGTGGCAGTGTCGCTCCGCAAGGACGTCAAGACCTACCGGGACGCGACGGCTGCGATAAAGACGATGGGACTCCTTGGGGACAATTACCTGAAGATCGATCCCGGGGGTGCTGAAGAACCCATGAAATCGGGAGACACGATCACGAACACGGTTCCGTTGCTTGACATCGAGGGACTCATAGGACAGTACATCTTCGGACAGGTGAAAACGAAAACCTCATCAGGCGACGAAACAGGGAGAAAAAAATGAGAAGGATGCCTCTGGCGGTGATTGTGTTGATCCTTCTATTTCCCATGGCTGCCCGGCCAGAGCAGCAGGATGCCCAGGCGACGGTGCAGGCACACGTGAACAACGTCCTTAAGGTGCTGCGCAATCCGGCGTTGAAGGGAGAAAAAGGAGAAAAGGAAAAGAAGGCGGAGATCATGGCCGAGGCCGAGAAGCTCTTCGATTTTGTGGAACTCTCGAAACGAACCCTCGGCCTTGACTGGAACCGGTTCAGCCTGGACCGGCGCAAGGAGTTCGTTAATCTTTATAAAGCGCTCCTCCTGGACACCTACGTCGATCGGATCACCGCATATACGAACGAAAAAGTGGAGTTTACCAACACGGTCCCCCTTAGTCGGAATACGGTCGAAGTTCGGAGCGAAGTGATTACCCAGAGCGGCCGGACACCTATCTATTATCGGGCGATGAATGAAAGCAGTCAATGGAAGGTCTACGATGTCGTCATCGAAGGGGTCAGCCTCATCGGCAACTACCGCAGCCAGTTCAGAGAGATCCTCATCAATCAGTCTCCGCAGGGGCTCCTCGATACCCTGAGAAAGAGGGCAGGGGGCAGGTCATGAGATGCGGAGGCCGATAACCGGCCATTTAGATGGGAAAGTGTGCAGATGCTTTGCGGACCATGAAGGTCAGTCGAATGAGCGCCTGGATACAAGCAAGCAGGCCTCCCTTTTTCATCGCGACCCTCATACCTCTCTTCGTCGGATGGGTCCTTGCAAGAAATGCCGGTCCCCATCCGGGCAGGTTCTTCCTGGTCGTGCTCGCCTCATTCATGGTGCACCTTGCCACGAATCTTGCGAACGATTATTTCGACTATCTGGAAGGGACCGATGCAGGAGAATCGATCGGCGGGTCACGGGTTATTCAGGAAGGAAAGCTGACTCCCGGAAGCCTGTTGAGAGCGATTACGGGGCTTTATGGGCTTGCTTGCCTTATCGCTTTTTATCTGATGGTCACCCTCCATCTCTTCATCATTCTGCCGCTCGTGCTTTTTGCCTTTTTCAGCAGTCTTTTCTATGTGGCGCCCCCGATCCGTTACGGGTATCGCGGCCTTGGCGAGGTGTTTGTCGGGATTAACATGGGTCCGCTGATGGTAGTAGGCACGTATTGGGTTATTGCGGGGCACCCCGCGTGGATGCCTCTTTACGTATCGATCCCGATAGGCCTTATGGTTGCATCGATTCTCTACTATCAGAGTCTGCCGGACATGTTGACCGACGTGGAGGCAGGCAAGCATACGCTGGCCCTGAAGCTGGGGAAGAGAGGGGCTTACCTGGGACTCATCCTGTTCTTCGTCCTGATTTATGCATCGATTATGATTCTGCTCCTTTTCGGTTTTCTCTCCCGGATAGCCATGTTCTCTCTTTTTGGCATTCCCCTGCTCTTCAAATTGATGGCGCGTGTGAGGATGACGGACAACTGGGTTATGCTCGATCAGTACGGCAAATACGTGAGGATGATATATTTCATAAACGGTTGTGCGATCCTCGGCGCCCTGTTCTAGACCCGGCCGGGCGCTGCCGGGCACTTCTTCGTTACTGCACGGTTTTGTTTTTATTGTTGCAACGCTCTCTTCGAAGTGGTAATAGTGAGATAGACAGACCGGGGCGGGGCGAGGGTATGTCTCAATTATCTTTCCTCATGGAGGTGCACATGACCGACACTATCGACGATGCCGAGATCGAGCTTCAATGCGAGAGCTGCGGCCGTAAAACGAAGAAAAGCATCGAATGGATCCAGGATCACGACGAGTTCGCATGCGACTGCGGGACCACGATACCCGTCGACGCGAGCAAGTACCGCAAGGAACTCGCGAAGGCCGAGTCCGAGCGTGACGGATTCCAGGGCTTGATGGAAAAGCTTGGTAAATAAGGCCACGTTTTATTCTATTATAATGAACAGAAATTGATTATTTGTGGGAGGAGTAACAGATGACCTTTTTGAGACAATGCGCGCTCGGTCTGATACTGGTGCTCGGGCTGAGCCTTGCGGCATGCAGCGGCGTGGGATGCAAAAGCCATAAACCCCCCGTTTACCCCGACCCTGGGAAGTCAGTTGGAGAACCTCACAAAGGCGCACAAGAATAAAGCAGTTACTGAAGAAGAGTGCGCGAACCGGCCAAGGAGAAGTTACGTAACCGGGGAGGGGCTACGGGAGACCGATGGTTGAGAGACCATACGGCGCCCGTAGTCTACTCTACTGAAAGAGAGGTAGGGAGAGGGGTTAAGACCGCCGCGAGGGGAGAGAAAGTGATAATTCAATAGGCGCCCGACCGGCAGGAAGGGAAGGGTGCACAAACAAGCGCAAAAACGGTCGTTTTTTAGCATTTTTACTGCTTTTTACCCTCCTTTTACTCTTTTCAGCACGGATTGTTCACTCAGCGTCTCACCACCCCTTTCCTGATTCCCTTCTCTCGCAAGCCCTCCGGGAGGGGGGTTTACGATTGTGTACGAAAGTTTACGGTTTCAGGGGGGGGGTATGGGTAAAGAGAATGTTGAATTATAAATTATAAATGTTGAATAAACGACCACGACGGGCGGCAAAAGACAATGTTGAATTATAAATTATAAATGTTGAATAAACGACCACGACGGGCGGCAAAAGACAATGTTGAATTATAAATTATAAATGTTGAATAAACGGCCACGACGGGCGGCAAAAGACAATGTTGAATTATAAATTATAAATGTTGAATAAACGGCCACGACCGGTGAAGCGGGCCAGCAATCTGGCGAGAACACGCGGATGCGGCCCGCCTGTCGGAAGCTGTGAAAAATCCATTTTAGTCGTCACCCCGGTGAAAACCGGGGTCCAGGCTGTTCGTACCTTGCTGAGATTACTGGAT
>JBEKHB010000016.1:0-64969 GCA_050012495.1 Syntrophorhabdales bacterium | reverse complement strand
CCGCGTGCCGGCACTACCGTTGTTCGTCGTTTGGCCGGTAAAGTTGCCCTGAATAAAAGCGGACGTCTTCGCGCCCCACGCATCAGGGCCGTGGACCAGGAAGTTGAGGGCCGTCTGGCCGGCAGCCATGGCGAAGGCGCCTGACGCGTTCGCCGAATTCTCGGCGCCGCGGTAGTTGTTACGCTGCGCGTAATATTGATCGAGGCCTTCCACATTATTGGTGGGCGCCTGGGTATCGTAGCCTGCATCGACCTTCACATACCCGCCGATGGTCAAATCCCACCTGCTCGTCGCGTCTCCTGCGAAGCTCATGGCAGGCACGGCCAAAAGCAACGCAAAAACGACTATCAAGACTTTCTTCACGGTGCCTCCTCATGAAATTTTGTCGGCATATGAGTGAAACGTCGGCCTGGGACCGTCGCCTTCTTATCTTTAAAAGTTCCTGATACGGTCGACATAAGCGAGTGATACATGCGGAAATAACTTTACCTGATGGCGGGCGGTTTGTCAAGATTGTTGTTTAAAATATTTTAATGTTTTACCCCTTCGCGCCGCTGCCCTTTCGCTTACTATCCAAAAAGCGCGCGTCCATACGACAAAAAAACGGCGTGTTTCACTTAAGGCATCGGGGTGAAAAGCCGAAAACAAAAAAGTAAGCCGAGGTGTTGGCCGGCATTTCTTCACGGGAAAGGCTTAATTCCATCACGGAGGTTATCGGAAATGACTAGTAAGCTGTTTACGGATGTACCAATCGGTCGCAGGCTGGCTATGGGTTTCGGCATTACAATCGCATGCATGGCGTTGATTGTCATCGCCGGGCAAATCTATCTCGACAGGATCGGCACTACTATCGATCACCTGGTCAAAGTCAATAACGCCAAGCTCAAGAACGCCTACGAAATGAAGATTGCTTTGAGCGATCTGACGCGTCCTATCGCGGAGATCATCACCGGTCAGGACGCCCGAGTGAAAGAAGACGCCAAAAAGACGATCGCCGGGGCGCGGGAAAAATACCAAAAGGCCGCGGATGAGATAGAGAGACTCGAAGACAGCGAGGAAGGAAAACAGCTCATTGCGAGCTTCAAGGAAAGCGTCGCAAAAGGCAGAGAAACGAATGACGCCGTCATCGAACTCGGCATGGCGGGCAGCAGCGCACAGGCGGCGGAGAAATTCGCAGAAGGGACAAAGATAGCCGGGAGCTATATGGAAGCCGCCGATAATATTGTGGCGTACAACGAGAAGGGGACGCTGGTCAGGTTCGATGAGGCGAAGGGAAACATTTCCACGGGACGCACCATTTTTCTGGGTATTGGCGTATTGACCCTGCTCGTGGGCGCGTGGCTGTCGCGGACCATTACCCGCAGCATCACTATACCGATCGAGCGTTCTTCCGCCCATATAGACTTGATGGCGAAAGGGGATTTTTCTATACCCGTTTCCCCCCATGCGCTGGCGAGGAAGGACGAGATGGGCATATTTGCGAAATCGATGGACGCAATGAATTCCAACCTGGGCCGGACACTGGGGGAAGTGACGCTGTCGGCCACGAATGTAGCGTCAGCCAGCGCACAACTGAGCGTGTCCGCGGAGAGCCTGTCAAAAGGGGCCATGGAACAGGTTGAGAGGGCCACTCAGGTCGCGGCGGGCTCCGTCCAGATGAACCAGGCCTCGGAAGATATCGCGAGAAGCTCGAGCGGCGTCGCCGCGTCCGCCGGCCAGGCCGTTGAAGTTGCCAAAGGAGGGCAGGAGGTGGTGGACAAGGCAATCAGGGAGGTAAACGTCATCGCCGAAACCGTCGAGACTGCGTCGGGGTTTGTGAAAGAGCTGGGGAAGCAATCCGAAAAGATCGGAAATATCGTCACGGCAATCAATGAGATAGCCGACCAGACCAACCTGCTCGCCCTTAATGCGGCAATCGAGGCCGCCCGGGCCGGAGAGCATGGGAGAGGGTTTGCTGTCGTTGCAGATGAAGTGAAAAAGCTCGCGGAAAGGACGTCTGCCTCTACGACGGAGATAGGGAACATGATAAGCACGATCAGGCTGGGTGTGGAGAAGACCGTGCAATCGATGGACCAGGCAAAAGACAGGGTTGTCACGGGAGTGGAGTACTCTTCCCGGGCGCAGACGGCTCTGGGGGAGATCATCACGAGCATCGACCGTCTTTACGGCGGCGTGCACCAGATAGCAACCGCCATCGAGGAGATGAGCGCGACGACAAATGCGATCACCAGGGACATAAACCAGATTTCGGTAGTGACGAAAGAGACTTTTTCTTCTTCGGAGGAGATTTCAGGGGCGGCGGCCGGCCTGTCCACTCTGGCGAAGGACCTCAAAGGTGTGGTCCAGAGCTTTAAAGTATAAGTCACTTCTTTATGATCATGGCCCGACCGGCAACGCCTGCCTTCATCATGGAGAGGAGAGAGCTGCTCTCGCCGGTGATCTTCGCCGCTATGGCCTCCCCGTACTGCGGATTGTGATACCATCCTCCCTTCGCGAGGAACTGCATGTCGTGGCTGATTTCGTCATAACGCGCGCGGAGGGGAACAGAGTGTCTACCCTGCCGCTTTTCGAGGTCTGACAACCCCTTCTCAAGGGCCGCCGCCGAGGCGGCGTAGGTCTCCCGGAGCTTCTTGTCCCGGGCCATCCAACCGTCAACAAGGCTTCCGTACTCCTTTTCATGGCAGCCGGCGCAACCGGCCTTCAGAGTCGGCGTAGTCTCCGCCTTGCCCCGCCTCACGCCGGCATGGCACTGGACGCACGTGACTTTTCCCCACATGGCGTCCGGCGTGTCGGCAATGCCTTTCACGCCCTTGCCCTGGAACATGGCTTCCTCGGCACGGTGGCAGTCGCTGCACCGCACCCTGCCCATGCCCGTGCCGTGGTGGCAGTCGCTGCAGCCCGCAAGACGCGTCTGCCCGTGCTGCGCATACGGGCTGTGGCACCGCGCGCATCCGTCCTCCCCTTCCATATGTACCGCGTGGGGGAAGCTCACGCTGCCGAAGGACACCAATTTGTCCGCAATCCCACCGTGACAGAGGGCAAGGCAGGACACCTCTCCCGTGCCGCCGCCCAGGCCCGGCGCATTTTGCCCCTTCCCCACCAAGGCGGCCTGGAGCGCCTTCTTCGCCGCCTCGATCACTTCCACGGTGTAGACGATGTTGTGCACGCCGTCGGCTCTTTTGATGAAGGCGTAATTATATTCCGCATCGCCGATCGCTCGCGCGATGCCGCGGTCGGGCCGCTTTTCCGCAACCTCCGACGCCTCCGCGATCCTCACCCGCAGCTCCTCCTGACGCTCCTTCACTATCTTTTTCCACCTCGCGGCCATCCCGTCGGTGAGGTCGCCGTGGCAGTCCCTGCACGTCGCGCCCGGCCCACTTTCGGACCCTTTCCGGTGGCATACGTCGCAGTCCATGTTGATAATCGCCATCCGGTTCGGCCTCATCCCCACAAGCCTCGCCCCTTTGCCCAGGTACATCGACACCTCGAACAGGTGCTCGCCCGCTCCATGGCACCCGGAGCAGGTCTCTGACGGCTGTCCCTTATAGTGGAGGCCCGTGATCTGATGTTTGATGGGCGAATGGCAGGTGAAGCATTCGACCTTATGGTCCGTCACGTGCTTCCGATGGAGAAATTCGGCGGTATACCTGGCCTCCAGTATCTCCCTCTTGTTGTGGCACTGCAGGCAGGCAAAATCGGGTATGTGCCCGTCGCCGGAGATGACGTTCGTGTGGCACCGGCTGCACTGTATGCCCCTGTCGATATATCTCTTGTGGTTGAAGACGAACGCGTTGTCGACCGTGATATCGCCCCGCGCCTCGAAATGGCAGGTTTTGCAGCCCGTGGGGAGACTGGTGCTCTCCCCGCTTTTATAAAAATGGCAGATGAAGCACTCCACGTCCGTGACCGTCATATGGGTGCCCTGTACGATCTGAGAGTGGCAGGTCGTGCAGCGGAGCTGCATCTGTCGCCTCATCTGCTCAATGTGCCGGGGGTGGCTGAAGAGCACGTTCTTGAAGACCATACCGTCCTTCAAATCGGCCCTCTTGTGGCAGCCGCTCTGCAGGCAGCTCGCGTCATCTATCTCCGCATGGGGTCTCGTAGGGCTCTTGCCCGTGATGAAGTAGGCCAGGGATAATTGGCCGTCCTGCCACTTCCCCTTCAGGTGGTTGACAAAGCCGGGCCTGTAGTGGCACTTGATGCAGTCGACGTTCCTGTGGCTCGAAGCCTTCCAGGACTCGACGTAGGTTTTCATGTTATGGCACAGGCCGCAGAAGAAGGGCGTCTCGGAGACTTTGAACAGGCCAACGACGATAACGACAAAGGAGAGAAAAACAAAGGAGAGAAAAATCGCGATGCCCTTCTTGTGCTGGAGGGTCCCCCGCTTCGATTCTGCGTAGAAGTCCTTGAGGAACGCCTTTACCAGCCCGTAAAGGCGGCGGAGCGCTCCATTCGTTTTCTTCCCGTTCGGGCTATGCATGGAATTTGGGGCAGATTCTCATCTGCCCCCACCTTGAGATAACGAATTTAGAGCTTAAAGAAGAGAAGCAACGAAACAACGAGCGAATATATTACCAGCGATTCGATCATGGCAAGACCGATGATCATCGGGGTAATAATTTTTCCCGCAGCCCCTGGGTTCCTGCCGATGCCGTCCAACGCGGAGGCTATTGCCCTGCCCTGACCGAGGGCTCCACCCAAAGCAGCAATGCCGAGGCCGATGCCCGCGGCAATCGCGATCATCGATTTGACCTGCGAATCGAGTCCTGCCGTCGGCTCGGCCGCCATTGCGACACCGCTGGAAAGGCTCAGCGCGATGCCTAGAAGCATAAAAACCACCCATGTTTTCCTCATAATACGTTTCACCCCCTTAATCATAGTATATTAATGTTCTTCGTGAGCTACAGCCCCCGAAAAATAAGCCATCGACAAAAGCATAAAGACAAACGCCTGCACAAGGGCGACGAACGTGCCGAGAAGCATGCCGATCAAGGGCACGAACAATGGGATAAGCATGAAGAATATGCCGGTGACGAGGTGGTCTCCCATGATGTTGCCAAAAAGTCTCAGCCCCAGTGAAAGGGGTCTTGAAAGATGACCGATCACCTCGATGGGGATCATGATCGGCGCGAGCCACCAGATAGGTCCCATAAACTGCTTCACGTAGTTCAGGCCGTGCTCCCGTATGCCGTAAAAGTGGGTCATCACGAAAACGGTGAGAGAACAGGCAAAAGTCGTGTTCACGTTATCCGTGGCAGGGAGAAAACCCGGCACCAGGCCGGAGAGATTGTTAAAAAGGATGAAAAGACCCAGGGTCCCGATGATGAGCATAAACTCCTTGCCCCTAGGCCCCATCGTTTGCTCCACCAGGTCGGAGATCGCCTCCACCATAAGCTCCAGGACATTCCTGAACGTCAGCCTGTCGTCAGGCAGGATATCATCCTCCTTCCTCTTAGACTGCGCGTAACCGAGGATAACGATCACGAGAAGTATGACAGAGACGATAATGCCGTTCGAGACATGGGGAGGGAGTGAGCTGAGCCCCGGTATCAGGGAAGCCCACGTGAACTGTTCATGCCCCATCTTGTTTCCTCCTTGCACAAGGCGTAAAAACGACGATCACCTGGCTTATGACCACGGAGAGAAAGACCGTCGACAGCCCGATGACGAAGAATAGAATATTGACGTTCCCCCAGACCACGATCACTGTCACGAGCCCCGTAAGACCGAAAAATTTCAAGGGCAGCTTGACGAGAAGCTTTTTCTTGCTGGGGCCGGCGTCGGAGAAAAAACCTTCCATGATCTTCTTAAGGAGTCGAAAGTTGAGGGTTATCATCGCGCTCGCCACGCCAAAGCTGAACACATAGGTGAAATCACGCATGATCAGGCCTGAGGCAATTGACCCGAGCACAAGGATGCCCACATTTATGCGCTCTATGTCACTTGCCGTCGTCTCTTTCATCGTCCTCTTCCATCTTTTTCCAGAGCGCGTACAGTCGCCTCATTCCGGCAACCAGGCCGAAAACCATAAATATAAGCGTTAAAACCGGTGAAGTGCCGAAATAACGGTCAAGGTAATAGCCTATAGCAAGGCCGATTGCCAGCGATACCCCCATCTCTATACCGAGGGTACCATAAGTCAGAAAGGAGGCGAGTATCTCCTTTTTATCGTTCCGGACCATAGCGAGCACCCCCATATGTAACACGGGAGCGCCTGAATAGTCAATTGCTTTTTGTCCGGTGCGTGTTTTCCGTACACCTGGTGCGGGCAACGGGCTTCTGGTCCTTACGCGTGCTCAGGACACGCACCGGGCTGCACGGCGCCTCACTATGCCGCAAAACGTTTGAGCTTTGGGAGACATTATGCTATAACCTTAGTCTCAAAATCGTGGGCCGCTAGCTCAGTCCGGTAGAGCAGCTGACTCTTAATCAGGAGGTCGTAGGTTCGAATCCTACGCGGCCCACCAATGATTTTAAGTAGTTAGACAGACTTAAGCAGATTGGTCGCCTCTAAAATGCCTCTAATATTTTTGTAATATCCGTATTTTTTATTCGGAATGCCCCCAATAAAATCACGCAGTTACTCGGACTTGAGCAGATGTTTTCGTCTCTAACCGTTTTCTAATATCCGTATTTTTTGACCCGAATTACTCTGTCATTATATCGGACCTCCGGGGCTATGGCTTACAGTATTCTTGAGGGCTCGCCGGTTATTTTGAGGAATACGTTAGGTTTCCCCTTGAATTAAGTTAACGGAGATGTTAACTTATCGTAATGAGCACACGAGAGGTCAAAAACGCCAGAGAACGAAATAGAGCGGGCGGAAACGTATAAGAAAGACTTTGCGAGGAGGTCCAGGTCATGAGCGACTTAGACAGCTATGTGAGCAAGAGAAAGAAGAGAGACAAGGGGTTCGCCGAGGGTTACGAGGAGGGCTACGAACAGTTCAAAATCGGGGAAGTCCTTCGGCAGGCCCGCGAGGCTGCCGGTTTGACGCAGGAAGAGCTGGCGAGTCGTGTCCACACGCAGAAGACGGCGATATCGAGGATTGAGAATCACGCCGTGGACATCAAGATCTCTACGCTTAAGCGGGTTGCAAAAGCGTTAGGCAAACGGATTCAGATCAACCTGATTTAGTGACAGCAGCAGCGCCCGGACACTATGAGCTCCCGCATCGAACAGATCAGAGCCCGCCTGGCGGCGCTTGAGCAGGAAAGGCACTCTCTCTTGCAAGAGCTGGAGTCCTTGTCTACGACGAGCGGGCCGCCGAACTTTTTCGGGGTTTCGGCTTCGGAAAAGCCGCTGACAACTTCCGAAGAGCGCCTTGCCCTTTTCATCCGGCTGTTTCGCTGCCGTGACGATGTCTTCCCAAAGATGTGGGAAAATCAGAAAAAAGGGACAAGAGGGGGTATAGCGTTGAGATTCCGCCCGACTCTCACCTCAACGATGTAGTGAGCCGGAAAAGATAAACCATGAGCCGGAATCTAATTTTCCGGAACCTGTACGATTTTTCTTGACACTGTGTGAGTCATAGTATAACTTAATGAAGCGATCTGGAAAAGCCGGCCTGCGGGCGACCATAGGAACGGAGAGCGATGGATCTCGGATAGTTTTATTGAGTCTTCTCCAGTAGATAGCCAAGCCGCCGGATAAAGGGCGGCTTTTTATTTTCAGGGGAGCGGGCCGGCAGAGAAAGGAAATGATGAGATTGGCTCTTGCGGCAATGACGGGAAGGCTTAATAACGGAAGCAGACATGGCGAGACGGCGTAAGGTCGAAGAATCTACGCCGCCCTGCATCGAGATTCGTCGCCTCCTCGGCAGGCAACTCAAGATGCCGCTTGCCGTCGTAGTCGAGCCTGTCGATTCCGGCTTCATGGCGCACGCCGCGGGCATCTCCATATTCGGCTATGGCTACGACGCCATCGACGCCCTTGAAGTCTTGAAGCGAGGAATAGAGAGTACATGCCAGGGCGAGGAGTTCCTCGACCTGCGGGCCGCGATCCAGGGCATGTTCCTGCCGAAAAACCTCATGGCGGGCCAGGAACGGGAACCAAGGAAAGAAAAATCGGTAGCACGATCCCAGATCCTCCAGGCGCAGAAGATGGAGGCGACCGGCATTTTGGCGGGCGGCATAGCCCATCACTTCAACAACATCCTCACTGCAGTCATGGGCTCTGCCAACCTCCTTCAGATGAAAATAAGTCCGGCTGATCCTCTCAGGAGCTACGTGGATCAGGTCTTCACGTCTGTCGGAAAGGCGGCCAACCTCACCCAGAGCCTGCTTGCGTTCAGCAAAAAGCAGATGATTGAGCTGAAACCCCATAAAGTGAGCTTCCTCGTGAGGGATGTGGAGAAGCTCCTGCGGAGGCTCCTGCCTGAAAACATAGCACTCGAGATCGCCATCGGTGAAGATAGCACGGTTATGGCGGACATGACGCTGATCGACCAGGTGTTTATGCACCTGACGACCAATGCGCGTGATGCCATGCCCCAAGGAGGGCAGCTGCGGATAGAGACGAAACGGGCGGAGATCGACGACGCGTTCGAGAGCACTCACGGGTACGGCAAGTCCGGAACGTATGCCCTCATCTCCGTGACCGATACCGGGATCGGCATGGATGAAATAACGCTTCAGAAGGCTTTCGATCCTTTCTTCACTATGAAGGACGTGGGCAAGGGAACCGGCCTCGGCCTCTCCATTGTATATGGTATTGTGAAACAGCATGGGGGGTACATCATGGCATACAGCGAACCTGGTGCAGGAACCGCCTTCCACATCTATCTGCCGGCAAGCAACTGATTACCATGCAGTAGCAGGTGCCGGGCGGCCGTTACCTTGTCGCCCTCGACGGCTCACAATATCATCCGACTGTCCGATCGGCGATTCTGCGGCTACCTTGTTTCGGCGCCCGTTGATAAACGGCAGCCAGGTCCCCGATCTCCATGATCAGAACAATTGCTGTGCCGTAAAAGGCTTCACCGCCCATAACTTTTCAATCCCCACTCTCTTGACTTAGGTCAAGGCGGCTCAGCCCACTTGGGGCTTATATTATTTCTATCAAGCAACGCGAAAGGAGATGGCCGTGCGTGAAACCATCAAAACCAATATCCCCAAAAAAGGAGAATAGTATGTTTTGTTACCAGTGTGAACAGACTGCGGGTGGAAAAGGATGCACGAAGATAGGCGTCTGCGGCAAGCAGCCCGACGTGGCGGCCCTTCAGGATCTGCTCGTCTATGCCCTCAAGGGGCTCTCGCAGGTGGCCCTGGAGGGACGGGAAAAGGGCATCAATGAGCCTCCGGTCAATGCCTTCGTCTGCAAGGCCCTTTTCTCGACGCTCACGAACGTAAACTTCGACGCCGGGAGGATCGCGGAACTCGTGAAGAAGACCGTGACCCTCCGCGACGACCTGAAGGGGAAGGTGAGCGCGGCAGGGGGGAAGGGGAATATCTCCACAGGACCGGCGACCTTCGTACCGGAGGGCTCTATCGAGGCCCTTGTTGCCCAAGGCGAAAAACTGGGTCCCCTTCAGGCAATGGACGAGAACGCGGATATCCGTTCACTCAAGCACATCGTGCTCTTCGGCGTTAAAGGGGTCGCGGCTTACGCGGACCATGCGGGGATCCTCGGCCGGACGGACGACGACGTCTACAGGTTCATCTTCGAGGCCCTCGCGGCAATCGACAGGACGGACATCCCCATGGGCGATTGGGTGGGACTCGCCATGAAGACAGGCGAGACGAACATCCGGGCCATGGAGCTGCTCGACGCGGCGAATACGGGAACCTACGGCCATCCCGTTCCCACCAGGGTGCCTCTCGGCGCAAAGAAAGGCAAGGCCATCCTCATTTCCGGCCATGACCTGAAGGACCTCGAAGAGCTCCTGAAACAGACGGAGGGAAAGGGCATCGATGTCTATACCCATGGCGAGATGCTTCCCACCCACGGGTATCCGGAGCTGAAGAAATACCCGCATTTCTATGGCCACTATGGAACTGCGTGGCAGAACCAGCAGAAGGAGTTCGCCGACTTCCCCGGTGCGATCCTCATGACAACCAACTGCCTCATGAGGGTGCCTCCGGTTTACAAAGACAACATTTTCACCACGGGTCTCGTCGGCTGGCCCGAGGTGCCCCATATCATAGACCTCGACTTCTCTCCGGTGATCGCAAAGGCCCTTTCCATGCCCGGCTTCACGGAAGACCGGAATGGCAAATCGGTCATGGTGGGGTTTGCGAGGAATGCGGTGATGGGCGTCGCGGGAGCGGTCATCGAGGCGGTCAAGAACAAGAACATCCGCCACTTCTTCCTCGTCGCGGGCTGCGACGGGGCAAAGCCGGGCAGGAACTACTATACCGAGTTCGTCGAGAAGGTGCCGAAGGACTGTGTCGTCCTCACCCTCGCCTGTGGAAAATTTCGCTTCTTCGACAAGGACCTCGGCGATATCGGCGGCATCCCGCGCCTCCTCGACGTGGGCCAGTGCAACGACGCCTATTCGGCGGTGGCCATCGCGAAGGCCCTGGCCGGTGCATTCAACGTGGGCGTGAACGATCTGCCCCTTTCCATGGTGCTCTCGTGGTACGAGCAGAAGGCGGTGGCCATATTGCTCTCCCTCTTCGCCCTGGGCATCAAGAACATCAGGCTCGGGCCGTCCCTTCCGGCGTTCATCACGCCCGCCGTGCTCGACGTGCTCGTGAAGAACTTCAACGTCATGCCGGTCTCGACGCCGGACGAGGATTTGAAGGCGATTCTGGGATAGAAGACTCGAGGGGCGGGCGCGTGGCTCACCCGCCCCTCCGGAAGAGGAGTTGACAGACAGGTGAAGATACGAAGAAAGATCATAGAGATAGATGAAGGGCGCTGCTCGGGCTGCGGGGAATGCGCGACCGCCTGCGCGGAAGGCGCCATACGGATAATCGACGGAAAGGCGAAACTTATCGCGGAAACGTATTGCGACGGCCTCGGCGCCTGTCTCGGCGAATGCCCCGAAGGGGCGCTCACCATAACGGAAAGAGAATCGGACGAGTTCGATCCGGCTGCGGACGTTCCCTCGGCCCTCACCCACTGGCCCGTCCAGATCAGGCTCATACCTCCCTCGGCGCCTTTCTTATGGAATGCTGACCTCCTCATAGCGGCAGACTGCACGCCTCTCGCTTACGCAGGGTTCCACCGGAACCTTCTTCCCGGGAAGGTGGTCATGCTCGGTTGTCCCAAGTTCGATGACGTAGAGGAATACGTGGAGAAGTTCACGGAGATCTTCAGGACCGCCGGCATCAAGAGCATCACCGTCGTCGACATGGAGGTGCCCTGCTGCTCGAAACTCCCCATGCTCGTGAGAAAGGCCGTGTCTCTGTCCAATAAGGCTATTCCCCTCGAAGAGATCCTCATAAGCCGGAGAGGCGCCATACTCCGGAAACGGGCGGTCGCATAGACATCCATCAGTCGGGAAAGGAGATGAACGCGTGGATTATTGCAAAGGGAGGGTAGCAAAGCTGCTGGTCGATTACTTCGGGAATGATTTCCGAAGGATAACGCATGCATTGGAGGTCCTGAAGTATGCTGAAGAGATCATGGAGGATACGGAGAGCTGCGACCATGATGTTCTCGTTGCCTCTGCTCTTTTGCATGATATCGGCATTAAGCGGTCTGAAGAAGCACTCGGATACAACAACGGAAAAACACAAGAAGAATTTGGACCTCCCGTTGCCGAAGAGTTACTCAAAAGCATCGATTTCCCCAGTGAGAAAATTGCTAAGGTCTGCGAGATCATAGGCAATCATCATTCTTCTTCGCGGTATGATTATGTCGAACTGAGAATTCTCAAGGAAGCCGACAGGATCGTGAACAACCTGGAGAGTGACCGGCAATGAAAATGGCCCGACGTACGTCAACAAGGCAATCCAGCCGACTTGGGACTTATTATGTTGATAGACAAACTTCCGTCTCCGGCCAAAGGATGATATGGTGCGCTCGACGATAGGCGCGGCGAGCTTGCCGTCTTTTCCGTCGATAAAACGGCCAAACCTTAAGGGAGCGATGGCCGGGTGATATTGGCAGTATCGGCGCGGGAATCGGAAGCAGGCAAAAGGCAGCTCTGCTAAGTCATGGGAAAGACGGGTTGTTTTTCGCTCCTGTTTTCCGGCGAGATACCCCATACCAATATATCTGAATATCTCTATACATATTGATTTTACGGGAGTTTTCCACCTGCTCAGTGCGTGAGCACAATGCTGATATATGAGGTATATCAGGTACTTACCTCTGCCGGTCAACAAGAATTCCACTCGTTTTCAACAGTAATTGTGCAAACGGCCGGGATAACCCAATAAAAGCGGAGGCTTGTGTGGAAGTACGGGAGTGAAAGATAGCTTGATGCCGAGTTGCATTCAAGGGCCCATCGAGGAGAGCTTTGATGCGCCAACAAAGATGGGGCTTCGAGGCCGACTCGGCATGAGCCCTATGCGGCGGGCTGTCCGTCGAGCACGGTCCTGATGGTCTTTGCTATCTCCTGCTTCGTGAGCGGTTTCATCGTAAAGGCCATGACGCCGGCCGTCTTTGCCGCATCGGCATCGACCAGATGGCTGAACCCGGTGCACATGATTATAGGTATGTCGGCCCTTACAGCACGCATTTCCCGGGCAAGCTCAACGCCGGTAATCTCAGGCATGGTCACATCGGTGATGACGAGATCGAATCTGCCGGGATCGGTCCTGAAGAGCGCCAGGGCCTCCGAGCTGCTCGTCGTGACGGTCATCTGATACCCGAGGTCCTCCAGCATATCCCGGCCCATTTCAGCGAGCAATTCCTCGTCGTCCACGAAAAGGACCCGCTCGGTCCCCGAGGGTACCTGCTGCTCGGTAAGGTCCTCTCCGGACAACTCTGCCTGCACCATGGGGAGATACACGGTGAACGTCGAGCCCAGCCCTGCCTCGCTCTCAGCGAAGATGTACCCTTCGTGCTGGTGCACAATGCCGTGAACGACCGAGAGACCGAGGCCGGTCCCCTCTCCCACCTGCTTTGTCGTGAAAAAGGGATCGAATATCTTGTTCATGATGCTCGGGGATATGCCCGCCCCGGTATCACGAACCGCGAGCTTTACGTACGGTCCCGGCTTCATCCCCCGGCGGACTCCCTCCGGTTCATCGACCGTCCGGTCGCTCACTTCCACGTCAAGGACCCCGCCCTTCTCCCGCATGGCCTGGACGGCATTGGTACAGAGGTTGAGCACCACCTGCTGGATCTGCACGGGGTCGGCGAAGACCATTCCCGGCCCGTCCTTGGCACCCGTCCTGATGCTTATGGTCGCGGGCGTGGACGATCTGACAAATTTCACCGTCTCCGTCACTATGCCGCTCAGGAGAACCGGTTTTTTCTCCTGCTCCGTCTTCCTGCTGAAGGCGAGCATGCGCTTGATCAATTCCCGACCGCGCAAGCCCGCCTCCAGTACCCGGTCGAGGTGGCGCCTGTCGCGGTCCTCCTCGGCGATGTGGTCCCGGACAATCTCCGTGAACCCTATGATGGCGGCAAGGATATTGTTAAAGTCATGGGCGATGCCGCCGGTGAGCGTGCCGAGGGCCTCCATTTTTTGCGCCTGCCTGAGCTGCGCTTCGATGTGCTCCCGTCCTTTAGTCTCCTGCACCAACTTTTCGTACGCCTCCATCAGCTCCGCGGTGCGTTCCTTGACGCGCGTCTCCAACTCGTGGTGGGCCTTGCGCAGCGCCCCTTGGGCTTCGACGCGGAGCTGCTCCTGGTCAAACGCATCCAGGGCGTAGGAAATATCGGCGCTCAATGCTTCGAGCAAACCGACCTGTTCCGCGTCAAAGGCGTCCGGCTCATAAGCATAAAGCGTGAATGCGCCGACGGCCTTGCCCCGGCGGCGCAGGGGAAACGCGGCTGAGGCGTGAAACCCGTGAAGCCGGGCCTGTTCCCGCCAGGGCAGAGTGACAGGATTGGTCACAAAGTCATCGTTGATTGCCGGCCGGTTCTCCCGGACGCAGGTGCCCGTCGGGCCCTGGCCCAACACGCCCTCGGTCTCCACCTTGATCTCTCTCAGATAGTCAGCCTCCCGCCCGCAGAAGGCCACCGGGAGCACCCTTTCTCCTTGTGCCTGCCCGATCCAGACAAGGGGAAAACCTCCTACCTCGGCCATGATGCTGCAGACCTCTGTAAACAACGACTGCTCGTCGCGGGTCCGCACAATTGCCTCGTTTACCCGGCTCAGCACCGCGTAGAGTCGCGCCAGGCCGGCAGCCCGGTCCTCGACACGCTTGCGCTCGGTGATGTCGCGGGCGTAGATGCGCGCCACGTTGAACCCGGGGATCAGATGGATAGCCTCCTCGAAGACACCGGTGCCGATCGTGACCTCCCGGCTCACCATCACGTCGGTCTGCCTGTCCCAGCCGTTCAACAAGGCGTCCATATCCCCGGGTAAGAAGGCGGTCGCCTCTTTTCCGTCCAGCCCTGCCCTTTCGAGGGTGGCTTGCGTCCCAGGGTTGGAGAAGATGACGTTACCGGAAGCGTCGACCTCCAGGATCGGGTTCGGGTTGATCTCGGGGAAAGAGGCAAGGTGGCGTATGCGCTCTTCCGCCCGCTTCAGCTCGGTCACATCGCTTCCCACCGCGAGAATCTCAGCGACCCGGCCGTTTTCATCGAAAATCGGCCTGTTCGTCCAGGCCATCCAGACCCTGTGGCCGTCCCGGCAGACGTTTTCATTGACCATGTTCGCATAGCGTTCCGGGTGCTCCACGATCTCCCGGAGCAGCCCCCTCAGGTCGGCCCCGGTAAGGTCGCGTTCCGGTATGAGAATGGTCACATTCCTGCCCACCACCTCTTCCGCGCCGTAGCCGAAAAAGACCTGGGCGTACTCGTTGAAAAAGGTGATGGCGCCGTCAGCCTTCCAGCGGATGATCGCACTGTTTGCGGTTTGCACCAGCTCCCGGTAGCGGCTCTCGCTGTGCCGCACGGTTTCCTCGGCCCGCATCCGCTCCGTGATATCGACATAGGTGATCACCACGCCCTCGATGCGGTTATCACCCGTCCTGTAAGGAAGGATGGTGCGCATGTACGAGGCGTCGTTGATGGTCAGCTCCTTTTTTATGGGCGCCAGGTTGTCGAGGACTGCCTGGGCGTCGGCGATGAGATCGGGCCCGAGGTTTTCCCTCGACATATCCATGATGGGCCGCCCGACATCACCCGGGATAAGCGTGATGAGCCGGGCCATGGCAGGGGTAAATCGTTTGACCCTGAACCAATGGTCGAGGAAGATGGTAGGGATGCTGGTGCTCGTGAGAAAGTTGTTCAGGTCGTCGTTGGTCTCTTCTTCCTCCTCTATCTTTGTCTGAAGCTGGGAGTTGACGGTTGTCAGCTCTTCATTGAGGGACTGAAGCTCCTCTCTCGACGTCTCCAGCTCTTCGTTTGCCGCCTGAAGCTCCTCGTTCGAGGACTCCAGCTCCTCGTTCACGCTTTTCAGTTCTTCGATGTGACTCTGGAGGTCGTCCCGCGTCGCGGCGAGCTCTTGTTCGAGCTGATGGACGGCGGTTTCTTCGACGGCAGCGGCGTCCAGGGCGGCTTCCGCTTCCCCGGGCACGTTTCCTTTCTCCCTGAAGGTGATGAGGAAGAGGTTCTCCTGCAGCTTCGAGATGTGGATGAAGACCTGCTTGTGCCGTTCATCCACGGTGATACTCGTGCGGAGGATGACCGGCCCGGCCTCCTGCGTCGCCCGGTAGAGCCCCCCTCTGATCCTGTTCCGCAGTTTCTCCGGCAGAACCTCCAGGAGGTTTTGTGTAGGCGCCCCGCGTGGTTGACGGAGGTAGCGGTTCGTGGGGCCGTTATGGTAGAGGATGTCATAGTTCTGGTTGATGGCGACTGCAGTGGGCGCATGTTCATCGAGGAGGGCCGCCTGGATGAAGTGGACGATCGACTGTCGATACTCGGGCGCCGGTTTCTGCTTCGATGCGGCACGGTCTGTCGCAAAGGGCAGTGACAGAGGTATCCTCGCAGCCTGCTTCACTTCGGCTTTCCGGTAGATGCGGCATTTCTTATGGGCGAGGCTGAGAAAAAAGTCGGTCCTGCCGGGCGACTCGGCATTGCCGAGAAAGAGATAGCCACCCGGCCTAAGGGCATAGTGGAACAGGGATACGCACCTTTCCTGTGCCTCGGCCTCCAGATAGATCAGCAGGTTGCGGCATATTATCAGGTCCAGCCGGGAAAATGGGGGGTCGGTAAGGAGGTCCTGTTTGGCGAATATCACGGCCTGCCGAATCTCCTTGTTGACGATAGCGGAAAGACCGTCTTCGGAAGAAGTGAAGTAGCTCCGGAGGTAGTCCGGGGGAAGATCGGCTGAGATGCTTGCCGGATACGCGCCCTCCCGGGCCCGCTCCAAAGCGCGGTCGTTCACGTCCGTGGCGAAGACCTGGATCTCCCTTTTGCTGCCCGCCACGTCAAGCTCATGCCGGAGCATCATGGCAACGGAGTACGCCTCTTCGCCCGTGGCACACGCGGCGGTCCAAGCCCTGATGGGCGTGGCGGAATCTTCGGCGACGAGCTTCCTCGTCACCTCCAGGTGGAGGGCCTTCCAGGCCAACCTGTCCCTGAAAAACGAGGTAACCCCTATCAGGAGGTCAGAGGCGAGCTGCGCCGCTTCCTGGTCTCCGGAGGCGAGTATTTTCAGGTATTCGTTGACTGTGGCGATCCCGTGAAGGTACATGCGCCTTTTGACCCGGCGGGCGACCACACTTGGTTTATAGTGGTCGAAATGATGCCCGGTCCTCTCGTTCATCATCTGACACAGGGAGTCGAAGAGGACGGGGCCTATGAAACGGTCGTCGGGGGCAGCCGTCACGCCGGAGTCATGAAACCTGAGTATCTCCGCGGCAATGCTTTCCGGTGGAAAGACCCCGTCCGTCTGCCCCGTATTGATCGCCGCGAGAGGCATGTCGGGATATTCGGCCGTCGCCGGGTCCTGGATAAAAACGGTTCCTCCCTGGGTTTTTACCGCCTGCACTCCGCGAGCCCCGTCTGTTCCCGCTCCGGAGAGGATGACGGCGATGGCCCTTTCCGGGGCGTCCTCGGAAAGGGAGATGAGCAATTCATCGATGGGCAGATGCGTGTGCTGTCTCGGCCTGGAGGTTACGCGGAAGCTGCCCTTTTCAATCCTGACCTCTCTGGCCGGCGGGCAGAGGTAGAGTATGCCGGGAAGCATGGCGAGACCCTCCGATACCTCCTCGATCTTGAGGCCCGGAACCCGGGAACGGAGTAACTCGGGAAGAAGGTTCTTGTGCCTGGGTGAGAGGTGCTGCATAAAAACGAGAGCAAAACCGAACTTCGAGGGCAGGACCGACAGGAAGCGCTCAAAGGGAGACAGGCCACCCGCGGAAGCGCCTATGATGACGATCGGGAAGGGCTTTTCTTCGTTGCCGCCGCCTGGCTTTACAATCGATTGCATGCATCCTCCGTACCTTCCGGTACCCCTTGGGCCATCCGACAGGAAGTTCCCTCGTGTCTTTCACGCCTTTATGGGATGGTCGACGCAAAACGCGCAACAGCCATTATATCACAAAATAGTTCTCAATGTCCCCTTTTGTCCGCCCGCCTGTTGCGCCGAAAGGCGTGGGTCGTGTCATTTTTTGGGGAAAAGATTCTATTCTAAAAAGTGTCGTCTCCATGACAATTGTGGGATAATATAAAAGTTCAAAGGAGGGAGACTATGACTGAGATGCTGAAAGAGATACACCCGGAAGAGGTAAAGGACAATCCTTTCACACTGATAGGGAAGGACGGAATGCTGGTTACGGCGGGTGAGCCCGCATCCTTCAACACCATGACCGCGTCATGGGGAGGCCTCGGCGTCCTCTGGGCAAAGAACGTCTGCTTCAGCGTGATCCGACCCGTTCGTTACACGTACATCTTCATCGAACGATCGGACGCTTATACACTCTGTTTCTTCGAAGACAAGTACAAGGACGCCCTCACGTTGTGCGGGACAAAATCGGGCAGGAACACGGATAAGGTTGCCGAGACGGGGCTGACTCCGGTGGTGGATGACGGGCCCATCTATTTTGAGGAGGCGCGCCTTGTCTTCCAATGCAGGAAGCTCTATTTTCAGGATCTCATCCCCGCAAATTTCAAGGACCGCGCCATCGATGCCTTTTACCCGCAGAAGGATTACCACAGATTGTATGTGGGAGAGATAACGAGGTGTCTGGCCCGGTAGCCGCTCGCATAGCGTCCGAACGTTCCTCCCGGATGGTTGGAACACCCGGGAAACTCCAGGAAGTTTTTTCCTTGACGTCTCAAGGAGTTCGTAATAATGATATTGTATACTAAGTAGTAGTGGCGAACGGGCCACATTTGCCGAGGAGCTGGCTGAGGAGCGCGGTTTTCCCGTCAACGAGCGTCGACGAAGCGCACCTGGGAAAGATGAGATATGAAGGCAGTACTTGTCCTTGTCTTGGGTTTCATCGTCTTTTTTATCGGTCATCGCCGGTATGCGGGTTATATAGATGCGCGTATCATAAAAGCCGACCGCAAAAGGGCCACCCCCGCGAAGATATATATGGACGGGGTCGAATTCATGCCGACAAGCAAGAACGTGCTTTTCGTAGCTGAGGTTTAAGGAGAAATAGGGCATGAGTGCATTGACTCTGATGTTTGTTTCATTATGCGTTTTCGCGCTTGCCTACCGCTACTACGGACTGTTCATCGCCAACACGGTGCTCAAATTGCAAGCGAACAGAGCAACTCCCGCCGTCACGATGGCGGACGGCCACGATTATGTGAAGACCAATAAATATGTGCTGTTCGGCCATCACTTTGCTGCAATTGCCGCGGCGGGTCCGCTCCTAGGGCCGGTGCTGGCTGCGCAGTTCGGTTATTTGCCGGGGGCGCTTTGGATCATCATCGGGGCGGTAATGGCGGGCGCGGTTCATGATATGATCGTGCTTTTCGCTTCGGTGAGACATAAAGGGCAGAGCCTTTCGAAAATTGCCGAAAGCGAAATAGGCAAATTTGCGGGATTAGTCGCTTCCTTCGCCTTTCTTTTTATTCTCCTTCTCGCTCTGGCCGGCCTTTCCATTGCAGTCGTCAACGCCATGTTTGAAAGCGCTTGGGCAACTTTCACTGTCTTCGCCACCATGCCGATTGCTTTCATCATGGGAATTTACCTGCACGTGATACGCCTCGACGACGTAAAAGGGGCAACTATGATCGGCGTCGTGCTTCTTTTTGTGGCAATCCTTATCGGCCCTTATGTCGCGGCAAGCCCAACCTGGTCTGCGATATTCCGCCTCTCGAAACGGCAGATATCTCTTATTATACCGGTTTATGGCTTTGTTGCCTCGGTTCTTCCGGTCTGGATGTTGCTCTGTCCGCGCGACTACCTTACCACATTTCTGAAAATAGGAACCATCAGCATGCTGGCGGGCGGTATATTAATCATGCGGCCTGATTTCAATATGGCTGCTCTGACGCCCTATATCCACGGCGGTGGTCCGATCGTCCCTGGCGCTGTATATCCGTTTATCATGATCACGATCGCCTGCGGCGCGTTATCGGGATTCCACGCTATCATTGGTACAGGAACCACGCCGAAGATGATCGCTAACGAACGGGATGTGTTGTTTATCGGCTACGGTGCGATGCTCGTTGAAGGGTTTGTGGCTATCATGGCGCTTATCGCAGCGTGTGTTCTTGTTCCGGCAGACTATTTCGCTATCAACGCGGCGCCTCTAGTTTACGAAAAACTGGGAATGGTTCCGGTCCATCTTCCACAGCTTGCGTCAGAGGTCGCAGAAAAAATTCAGGGGCGTCCGGGCGGCGCCGTATCTCTTGCCGTGGGTATGGCCTACATTTTCTCCGCTGCTCCCTTCATGAAGGGACTAATGTCTTACTGGTACCACTTTGCCATCATGTTTGAAGCCGTGTTTATCCTGACAGCCGTTGACACCGGCACAAGAGTGGGAAGATTTCTGCTGCAGGAAATGATAGGTAAGATCATCCCGCAGTTTATGGAAAAACGCTGGATACCTGGCATCATCGTCACCAGCTTTCTTTTTACAGGCGCCTGGGGCTACCTTGTTTTCACGGGTGATATCACGACAATCTGGCCGCTCTTCGGCATGAGCAACCAGCTCCTTGCCGCCAGCGCCTTGATTATCTGCACGATCATGCTCCTCAGGATGGGGAAATCCAGGTATTCATGGATCACTGCCGTCCCGGGCGTCGTCGTGGCCTATACCACGCTTTATGCGGGGTACCTCAATATCACGATGAATTATCTGCCCAAGGGAGAGTATCTCCTCACCATTCTCTCGATTATAATTATGGCTCTCGTATGTATCGTGTTTGCTACAGCAGTTAAGCGCGTGTATGATCTGATGCAGATCCGGCAGCCGGTTATTGACCGGTACGGTGATTCTGTCATGCAAGAAGTAATGGAATAAAACGCAACCTGAGAGAAGGCGGATTCCATTTTCCCATCGCAACGTCCGATCACCCCCCTCTTCGAAACAGAGGTAAAGGGTGCGGCCATGCTGGAGAGGACGGGCAAGTACCTATTCGCCTAGCGTTGGACCCAAACGCCCTAAAGAGAAACAGCCCCGGCAATTGCAACCTGCGGCCTCTTATGATACATTTGGCATGGAGCCTCTATGAAAGAAGGAAAAGTCTATCTTGTGGGAGCGGGTCCGGGAGATGTCGGGCTCCTCACCCTGAAAGGGCTGCGGTGCCTTCAAAAAGCAGACCTGATCGCCTACGATTTTCACATCAACCCCCAAATCCTCAATTACGCAAGAGACGACGCCGAGTTTGTCTACGCCGGAAAGAGGGGAGGACATCACGAAATGTCGCAGGACGAGATAAACCGGGTCCTCGTCGAGCAGGCAAGGGTTGGCAAGGTTATCTGCAGATTGAAGGGAGGCGACCCGTTTGTTTTCGGCAGGGGGGGCGAGGAAGCGGAACTGCTCTCACAGGAAGGTATACGCTTCGAGGTGGTACCGGGCGTCAGCTCGGCTGTAGCAGTCCCCGCCTATGCCGGCATCCCTTTGACCCACCGGCACTACGCCTCTTCCTTCGCGGTCATCACGGGAAGCGAGGCCGCTTCGAAGCTCGAAAGCGGCACGTACTGGCCCGGCCTCGCCAAGGCCTGCGATACGCTGGTCTTTCTCATGGGGGTAAAAAACATAGAAGCCATCAGCCGCAAATTGATCGAGCACGGCTTGCCCCCGGCGACGCCGGCCGCCCTCATCCGCTGGGGCACGAGACCGGAGCAGCGGACGGTAGTCGCGCCGCTTCAGGAGATCGCGCAGGCCGCCCGGAACGGCAATATCCATCCCCCCGCAATTATGGTGGTGGGAAAGGCGGTCATGCTGCGAGACGCCCTGAAATGGTACGAGGAAAAACCGCTTTTCGGCCATAGGGTATTGATCACCAGGGAATACACGCTCGACTACGAGCCGCTCGAGGAGCTTGGGGCGGAGGTCTTCGAGTTCCCCACCGTGCGGATCATACCGCCCGAAAGCTTTGACGAGGCCGACCGCGCTATCGGGCAGCTTCACACCTATAACTGGCTCATCATCACGAGCGCAAACGCCTTCAGATACTTTATGGAAAGGCTCCTGCAGAAGGGCCTGGACGTCAGGGATTTGAAAGGCATGAACATCTGCGCAATCGGGTCCAAAACCGCGCAGACGATCGCGCGCCTCGGGCTGAGGGTCGATCTGGTCCCCGACGAATTCAGCGCCGAGGGACTGGCCGATGCGTTTTTAACGCGCTCCGGCACGAAGGGCGACCTGACAGGGCTAAGCTTGCTGCTGCCGAGGGCGGCCGGCAGCCGAGACCTCTTTCCGGAAAGGGTGCGGCAACTCGGAGGGCGAATCGACACGCCCACAATCTACCTCGCGGTGAAACCGGACAAACACGGAAAACGACTGCAGCGGTTCATGTCCGAAGGCCGCATTTCCCTCGCCACCTTCACGAGCGGAGCCGCCTTCAACAATCTCTTTGATATGTTGGGAGAGGAGCGATCTGCCTTCCTCAAAGACGTGACCATCGCAGTGATCGGTCCGGTCACAAAAAGCGCGGTGGAAAAGAAGGGATTGACGGCAGCGATCATGCCGTCGAAGGCGACGATCCCTGCCATGGTAGAAGAGATCATCAGGTGGGTGTTACAAAGCCGATAGCCGCCGCTCCTATCCACAGAACGGGAATGGGTTCTGAGCGGCAAGTATGAGGATGCAGATTCGGTGGCGCGCAAGCCCGAGGAACGGAGGCGTACTTTTTCGTACGTCGGAGTCCCGCAGGGCGCAGGGCAACGCCGAAGATGCGCCTCAGACGCCGCCGCTCCCCTCTATGAGTCCAGGGCCTCCCTCAGCTTCTGCGACAGCACGTTAATGGTGAAAGGCTTCTGTATGAAGCTCTTGCACCCCTGCTGCATGATCTTTGTCACCTGCCGGTCAAGGCTGTAGCCGCTCGAAAGCGCGACCACTACCGATGGCTTGATGCCTCTGAGTCGCGCCAGTGTTTCTTCGCCGCCCATGTCGGGCATGACGACGTCAAGGATAACGAGGTCAATGGCGTCACCGTGCTTTTCGTAAATGTCAATGGCTTCATGCCCGCTCCTCGCAATCAGCACGGAATATCCGAGGACCTCCAGCATATCCTTGCTTACCGAGGTGACGGCCTCTTCATCGTCCACGATGAGAATCGTCTCCGCGCCCTTTTCCACCGGCCGGGGCTCTGTTGGAGCGTCGCTCACCTGCTCCGCCGTCTTTTTCGATGCGGGCAGATAGATGCAAAAGACGGTCCCGCGTCCTTTTTCGCTGCCCACGGTGATAAGCCCGTCGTGCGCCTTGACTATGTTATAGACGGAAGCCAGCCCCAAACCAGTGCCCCTGCCCGCCTTCCTCGTGGTAAAAAAAGGCTCGAATATCCTCTCTTTGGTTTTTTCATCCATGCCCACGCCCGTATCCTCTACGGAGACCTTCACGTACCTTCCCGATTTCAACGAGTAAGGCCGCACAAATCTCTTATCGAGCGTCATGGTTTCCGTCGTGAGAGAGAGCGTCCCCCCTCCGGGCATGGCCTGCGACGCGTTAAGGTAGAGGTTGAGGAGCATCTGCTCGATCTGCCCGCTGTCCGCGTCCACAGCAGCCGGGTGCTCTTCGTAGCGTGATTTGATGACGATTTCCTTTCTGGTGCGGCCGAAGATCTCCGAAGTCTTTCTGATAATCGCGTTCACATCCAGCGTCCGGATCTCGTACGTGGCGCCGCTCGCAAACCCGAGGAGCTTCCTTGTCAGGTCGGATGCGCTTTTCACCAGCTCTTCGATCTCCTTCAGCTTGCCGTATATAGGGTCGGCGGGATTCAGCCGATGCAGGAGGAGAGACGCATGGCCCTGTATGCCCATAAGGAGGTTATTAAAATCATGGGCAATCCCTCCTGCCAGCGTTCCTATGGCCTTTATCCTCTCCGACCGGACGAGCTGCGCCCCAAGCTTTTTTTGATCGGTCTTATCAAGGAGGAGCCCAAGGACGGCTGAAGCGCCCCGGTCCACCGTCGGCGTGGTGTACACCTCGACATAGACGACCTGCCCGTCCTTTCTTTTCCCCCGAAACTCATACCGCATCGAGGCGGCCTCTCCCGGCAGCCGAATGTCTGCCTGCTCTCCGACCGGACAGCAATCTTCCGGAAAACCCAGGTCCGCGGGCCTTTTCCTATCCACAATCTCATCGATGGCGTAGCCGAATATATCGGCCAGCTCGCAGTTCGCATAGGTAAAGAAGCCGTCCCGGATCAGAAAGACGCCCACCAAAGATTGCTCTGTGAGGCACCTGAACTTGCTTTGATATTCATGGAGGGCCCCCATGCGTCTCGCATACCCGTTTCCCTCGCCCGCGTCCGGCCCTGAGGCGAGCCGTGCCGCCGGATGTTCCATGGCGGCGATCTTTTGGCGTGTACGAACCAGTTCATCGACGAGTTCCGCTTTCGTCCTGCTGTAATCGTCCATATTCCAGCCTCGAGTTTTGACTTGCATCCAGTCGTTCAGCACTACGCCGAAAACTACAGCAGCAACATCTGCGAGGCATTTTTGCCCTGCCTCTCAAGACCGCCCATTATGTTTTTGCACATATTTGTCATCCGGTCAAGAATATAGTGCACTTCTTATAAAAACCACGCAAAAAAATTGCGCGGCTCCTTCCGAACGATTGTAATTCACATACTGCTTCAAGTATGGTATCTATACTTACAAGCTCTCGGGTTCTTGTGCTTTCGAGAGGTGTAAAAGAACCATGCGGCGACTTTCACGCGTTTTTCCGAAAAAATTCAGCACCCGCCTCTTCCTCGTCACGTTCATCGCAGGCATTATTCCGGTCATCATTTTCGTCGTCCTCATCGATATCTACGGCAGCCGCATCGAGAGGGAAATCACGAGGATCATCGAGAAAGGGTACGAACGGGACATGTACCGGAGCGAGGTCATGCTGCGTGAAATGAGCGAGGCGTCCGTTCACAGCCAAGTGAACGGCATTGCTCAACAGCTCGATATGGTCATTCGGACGGTACCATGGATGACCGTAAAGGACCTTCAGAAGGACGAGAAATTCAGAGAAGTGGCGGTCCAGACCGTGGGCAAGACGGGCTATACCTTCCTGTTCGACTCGGATACCGCCGTCGTCCGCTTGCACCGGGACTTGCGCCTGGAGAACAAGAACCTCCCGGGGGTCTTTCGTCATCTGCCGGAACTGCAGAACATATTGGAGACAAGCCTGAAGGGACCGGGGACGGCTTACGGATATTACCAGTTAAAGGTCGGGGACGGGAACATCATGAAGAGGTTCATCTACATCATCCCCCTTCACAACGTGACGGCTGACCATGTCCGGCTGAGCGTTGCGGCCACTATCAACGTGAACGACTTCCTGACTCCGGTAAGACAGGCTGAGGCCAATCACAACGAGACGAAACAGTTTCTGATCCAGGCCTCAAAGAGCGTGATAGAATCGTTCAGACACACGGGGCTCCTCTCAATGGGGGTCGGCATACTCGCCGTTTCACTCATCGCCTTTTTTGTCATGGGGATCTTCCTGTCAAGGGCAGTGAGCCGGCTCAGGGAGGCGACGGCGAGGGTCAACCTGGGCGATTTCTCGACCCCGGTAAAGCCGTCCGGTTCAGGGGAGGTAGCGACGCTCATCGACGACTTCAACAGGATGGTGGATAAGCTCTCGGCGACCACGGTTTCAAAACAACTCTTAGAAACAAGCGAGGCAAAGCTGCAACAGGCCAACGCCGAGCTGCGGCGGGAAATTACGGACCGCGAGCGCACAGAAGAGGCGCTCGCCGCCGAGAAAGAGCGTCTCAACGTTACCCTGCGCTCTATCGGCGACGGCGTCATCACGGCTGACAGCGAGGGGCGGATCGTCCTTATCAATAACGGGGCAGAGAGGTTGACCGGTTGGTTTCAGGACCAGGCTGCGGGGCAGTATCTTTCACAGGTCTTCCGCGTAGTGACCGAAGCGCCCGGCAACCAGGGGAACACCAAAAACGTGTCCGTCGCCGGGCAACAGGCGCCGGAACCAGGCTTGAGCCAAAAACTCCTTCTCGCGAGAGACGGCACGGCGAGGACCATCGCGGAGACGAGGTCGCCTATTCTGGACAAGGGAGGAGGCATCCTGGGGACCGTCATCGTTTTCCGTGATGTTACCGTGGAAAAGCGGATGGAGGAAGAGCTGCTGCAAGCGCGCAAGCTCGAATCCCTGGGCGTCCTGGCAGGCGGGATCGCCCACGACTTCAACAACCTGCTTGCGGTCATCCTCGGCAATATCTCCTTTGGAAAGATGTTCCTCAAGGAAAAGGAGGGCAAGGTGTCCGACCGGCTCATCGAAGCCGAGAAAGCCTGCATGCGGGGAAAAGAACTTACCTATCAACTGCTCGCTTTCGCGCGGGGCGGCGAACCGTTGCGACGCACAATGGCGGCGGCGGAGCTGATAGAGGATTCCGTCAGGTCCTGCCTGAACGGATCGGACGTGTTGGTCACTTTTTCGTTCCCCGAAGACCTTCCTCTTCTCAAGGTGGATGAAGGGCAGATGCGCCAGGTCATGCAGAGGATCGTCAAGAACGCGGACGAAGCCATGGGCAACAGTGGTGTGCTCGAGGTCGGAGCGGAGAACGTGACACTCGGCCCGGCCAATCCGCTCGCATTGAAACCGGGAACCTACGTGCGCATATCCCTGCGGGACGAGGGGCCGGGAATAGCAGGGCCCGACATCCAGCGCATATTCGATCCCTACTTTACCAAAAAAGAGCTGGGCCGGGAAAAAGGCACCGGCCTCGGCCTGAGTATCTGCTATTCTATCGTCAAGGACCACGGCGGCTCGATCACGGTTGAATCCGAAGCTGGAAAGGGAAGTCTGTTCCGGATTTATCTGCCTGCATCGGACCCGGAAGGGTCCTTGTCGGACGCGCCCGCGGCAGCGAGTGCGCCGGCCCCAACAACCGAAGAAGGCGAAGCGGGGAAGGGCAGGCTCCTGTTCATGGACGACGACCGGGGCGTGCGGGACGTGATGGTCGAGATGCTCAGGCACCTGGGATACCATGTCCGCTTTACCGGTGACGGTCTTGAGGCAATCGAGCAGTACCAGGAGGCCGCATCCGCCGGCCGGCCCTTCGACGTGGTGATTGCCGACCTCACCGTACCCCACGGCATGGGGGGCAAGGAACTGATCAAGGAGCTTCAAAGCATAGACCCGAGGGTCAGGGCAGTCATTTCAAGCGGCTATTCCGACGATTCGGTGCTCCGCGATTTCAAGGAACACGGCTTCCAGGGATGCGTGGTAAAACCGTATAAGATCGAGGAGTTGTGCTCCGTGCTAGACCTGGTGATGCAAGGCGGGCAGGCTTAAGAATAAGTCCTATAAGACCTATTCTTCGGCCGCTAGCCCCTGCTCTCCTTCAGGACACAAAAGTCCGCCGAATTGGTAGGGCCCATACAGGCGTCGATTGCCTCGTCCACCCGCTCGATGAACTTGAAGTGCATGGTCTGCTTTATGCTCTCCGGCACTTCTTCCAGGTCTTTCTCGTTCATTTTAGGCAGGATCACATTCGTTATGCCCGCCCTGCGGGCCGCGAGCACCTTCTCCTTGACGCCGCCGATAGGCAGCACCAGCCCGCGCAGCGTAATCTCACCCGTCATTGCCACATCGTTCCTGACGGGACGGTCGGTAAGCAATGAAACGAGAGCGACGAGCATGGTGATGCCCGCGGACGGGCCGTCTTTTGGAATAGCGCCCTGAGGTACGTGGACGTGGACGTCCTGCTTCTCGAAGACCTCATCGGGTATATTGAAATCCTGCGCCTTGCTCCTTATATAGCTCCACGCCGCCTGGGCGGATTCTTTCATTACATCGCCGAGCTGGCCGGTCAAAAGCGGCGGGTTCCCCTTACCCTTCATCTTCGTCGCCTCAATGAAAATAATATCTCCGCCCGTAGGGGTCCAGGCAAGGCCCGTGGCGACACCGGCATACTTCGTCCTTTCCGCCACTTCCGAGTAGTGTTTTATAGGCCCGAGGTACTTGCGGACGTCTTCGCCCTTGACCACCGTTTTCTCCGTCTTCCCTTCCGCAACCTCTTGCGCTATGGCCCTGCAGACTGCCGCAATCTCACGCTCCAGGTTCCGTACCCCGGCCTCCCTTGTGTAGGAGCGGACGATTATTTGGAGCGCCTCTTCCTCGAATTCGACGAGGTCAGCCGTGAGCCCGTGCTCGCCAAGCTCCTTCGGAATGAGAAACTCCCTGGCGATCATGATCTTTTCTTCTTCCGTGTAGCCGGGCAGCTCCAGGACCTCCATCCTGTCTTTCAGGGCAGGCGGTACGGGGTCGAGGATATTCGCCGTGGCAATAAACATCACCTTGGACAGGTCAAAAGCCACTTCCAGGTAGTGGTCGCTGAAGGAAAAGTTCTGTTCAGGGTCAAGGACCTCCAGGAGGGCGCTCGACGGATCGCCCCTGAAGTCCATGCCGATCTTGTCGACTTCATCAAGCATGAAGACGGGGTTGTTCGACCCTGCCTTTTTTATCCCCTGGATCACCCTGCCGGGCAGGGCGCCCACATATGTCCTGCGGTGGCCCCTGATCTCGGCCTCGTCACGGATGCCCCCAAGGGATATCCTCATGAACTTCCTTCCGAGGGCCCGGGCGATCGACTTCCCCAGGGACGTCTTCCCCACTCCGGGCGGTCCGACAAAGCAGAGTATAGGCCCCCTCATATCGGTCTTCAACTTCCTGACCGCCAGGTATTCGAGTATCCTCTTCTTCACCTTTTCGAGGTCGTAGTGGTCTTCGTTGAGGATCCTCCTCGCGTCCTTGATATTGAGATTGTCTTCCGTAGAGTAAGACCACGGCAGATCCACGAGCCAGTCAAGGTAGGTCCTTGCCACCGTGTACTCAGCAGACATGCTGCTCATCTTCGATAGTCTGTCGAGCTCCTTCTCCGTGACCTTCTGCACGTCGGGCGGCATGTTCGCCTCTACCATCTTCCTCCGAAGCTCGTCTATCTCCGTATACCGTTCGTCGGTCTCGCCAAGCTCTTTCTGGATCGCCTTCAGCTGCTCCCTCAGATAGTATTCCCTCTGGGTCTTATCGATACCCTCTTTGATGTGGGACTGTATTTTGCTGGAGAGCTCGAGGGTTTCAAGCTCGCGGTTGAGCATGACGGTGACCTTTTTGAGCCTTTCCTTCAAATCGATTTTCTCCAGCACCTCCTGCCTCTCGGCAACGCTGATATTGATCGTTGAAGCGACAAGGTCCGCGAGGTTCCCGGGATTCTCTATTTTTGTCGCGATCTGGGAAAGCTCCGACGAAAGATACGGCGCTATCTCCACCGCCTTTTTATAGAGATTCTTCAGGTTGATGTACATCGCGTCGATCTCTATATCCTTCTGGTACTCTTCAAAGATGGGAAGGATGCGGGCCCTGAAATGGGGTTCCCTTTGGGTAAATTCAACCAACTTGAACCGCGCAAGCCCCTGGACCACGATCCTCTGGCTCCCGTCCACCATCTTTACCATCTTCATGATAGTGGCGACCGTGCCTATCGTATAAAGATCTTCCAGCTCGGGATCTTCTATATCCGGGTTTTTCTGGGTAAGGATAGCGATAAGCCTGTCCCGGCCCATTGCCTCGTCGATCAACCTGATAGACCGCTCCCTGCCCACGACCAAAGGCACTATCAGATCAGGATAAGCCACCGTGCCCCTCAAGGGCAGCACGGGCACCTCAGCGGGAATGAAGAGCTTATCCTTTACGGTCTTATCGTTCTTATAACCGATAACCATTGATTCCTCCCTACTTTTTGACGTCTTCGAACTCGACGTCAACCACGTCGTCACTGCCGCGGCCGCCCTGCTGAGAGTGTGCCTCCGCTTGCGGTCCGGCTCCGCCCGCCTGCCCTTGCTGCTGCGAAGCGGTCTGCTTATAGAGCACCTCCGCAAGCTTATGGGAAGCCTTCGTCACCTGGTCCATGGCAGGTCTCATGCTGTTCACGTCTCCACTCTTTACGGCATCTTTGGCTGAGTTGAGCGCGTCCTCCACCGATTTCGCTTCATCGGCGCCGATTTTACCCCTGCTCTCGTTGAGGGTCTTTTCCGTTCCGTAGATGAGGTTGTCGAGCTGATTGCGCAGGTCGACCTCCTCTTTTTTTCTCTTATCCTCTTCCGCGTGCAGCTCGGCATCCTTGACCATCTTCTGGATGTCGGCCTCGCTCATGCCCGTCGATGCCGTGATGGTGATATTCTGCTCCTTGGCCGTCGCCAGGTCTTTGGCCGACACGTGGAGGATGCCGTTCGCATCGATATCGAAAGTCACCTCCACCTGGGGCATGCCCCTCGGCGCGGCGGGAAGGCCGACCAGGTGGAATTTTCCGAGTGTCCTGTTGGCCGCCGCCAGCTCACGCTCGCCCTGAAGCACATGTATCTCGACCGTCGTCTGGTTGTCCTCCGCAGTAGTGAACACCTGGCTTTTCCGGGTAGGAATGGTGGTGTTCCTCTCGATAATCTTGGTCATCACGCCACCGAGGGTCTCGATGCCGAGCGACAGGGGCGTCACGTCAAGGAGAAGCACGTCCTTGACCTCGCCTGCCAGGACGCCTGCCTGCACGGCCGCGCCCAGCGCCACCACCTCATCGGGATTGACACCCTTGTGCGGCTCCCTGCCGAAGTGCTGCTTCACCATCTCCTGCACCTTGGGTATGCGGGTGGAGCCGCCGACGAGGACGACTTCATGCACGTCCGACGCCTTCATCTTTGCGTCGGCGAGCGCCTTTCTGCAAGGATCCATGGTCCTCTGGAAGAGGTCATCCGATATCTGCTCGAGCTTGGCCCTCGTGAGCTTCATAGTAAGGTGCTTGGGGCCCGTCTGATCCGCGGTAATAAAGGGCAGGTTGATCTCTGCCTCCAAGGTCGAGGAGAGCTCGATCTTTGCGCGCTCAGCCGCCTCCTTCAGTCTTTGCAGGGCCATCTTGTCGCGAGAAAGGTCGATGCCCTGCTCCTTCCTGAACTCATCCACGATCCAGTCCATTACCCTCTGGTCTATGTCGTCACCGCCGAGATGTGTATCGCCGTTCGTCGATTTCACCTCAACCACGTTGTCGCCCACTTCCAGGATCGAGATGTCGAAGGTGCCCCCGCCGAAGTCATAGACGGCGATCGTCTCGTTCTTCTGTTTGTCCAAGCCATACGCAAGGGCGGATGCGGTCGGCTCGTTGATGATGCGGAGCACGTTAAGTCCGGCGATCCTCCCCGCGTCCTTCGTTGCCTGCCTCTGAGAATCGTTAAAATAGGCCGGCACGGTAATGACCGCGTCTTCCACGGGCTGCCCCAGATAGTTTTCCGCGGATTTCTTCAGTTTCTGAAGTATGAAGGCGGAGATCTCCTGCGGCGTATAGGTCTTCCCTCTTGCTTCCACCCTCGCCACGTCGTTTGCATCGCTTACCAGTTTATACGGTATGCGCGACAACTCGCCCTGTACCTCGCTATACCGGCGTCCCATGAACCTTTTTATCGAAAAGATCGTATTTTCAGGGTTTGTGATTGCCTGCCGTCTCGCGACCTGACCGACAAGGATGTCCCCTTCTTTTGTAAAAGCTACCACGCTCGGGGTGAGCCGGCTGCCCTCTTCGTTAATGATAACCTTCGGCTCCCCGCCTTCCATGACGGCGACCACGGAAAATGTGGTTCCGAGATCAATTCCGATTACCTTATTCGCCATAACGCTCCTCCCGGGTTTTTAGTCTCCAAAAAGTCACTCGTAATATAATCCCGCCCCGGAATGTTGTCAAACCCCCGGTTTCCATCCCCCCGGGCTAAAGTTCATCAAAGTTTTCACTCAACGTCCGCTCAATATATGCTCCCATGGCTTCGGAAAGCGCACCGGGTCCCCCTTTCGCTATGTCGCCCATCCTCATATGGAGGCTGCGCAACCCCTTCAGGACCGTAATGACCGCCCGCACCTTTTTCAGATAGCGTTCTTCGGCCATGCCCCCGCCCCGAATGGCCTCTATCACGGACTCTGCCGCCAAAACCCCGCTTTTCAAGGCAGATCCGATCCCCTTTTGCGTGAAGGGCAAGAGCATGCCCCCGGCATCCCCCACCAGCACGACATTCTCCCTGGCAGGGAGGAAAGAGCCCTTCAGGAGATCATCGTACAGGTCGGCTATCACGCAGCCGTCACGCCACACCGGACATTTCCGAACGGGCCGTTTGGCGTCCCCTCACTGCCCTGCCTGCAGCCATATAGCATACTCGAAGCCGTCAAGGAGGGCCAGAAAAGACGCCATGTTGATGTTGTCCGAAAAGGCCGCGACGCTCCAGACCTCCGTCCCGTCGGTAAAGATGATCGATACCTCCACTGTGGCGGATGTCCCGGCCTTGGTGTCGTGGATCCTCGAAGAGAAGTCGACGACCTTTATCGCCCGGATGCACGGAAAAATGGAGGCCAACGACTTCTTCAGCACGTTGGCAAGGGCATCCACAGGGCCGACCCCTGTTGCGGCTTCGTGCATCTCTCCGTGGTCGGCCTTAATGCTCACCGTCGCCTCCGGACGATGGCCGTCATCGATAAGCCGGTACGCCCCGAGAAGCTGAAAGGGCTTCTTGTAGCTGTCCAGGGACCGGAGGATGTTCAATTCCTTTGTGGCGTCACGGATATTGAGGGGACGTTTCATGCTTTTCCTCTTCCAGAAGCAGCTTGTAATCGATGCTGTCGACGAGGGCCTGCCAGCTTGCCTCGATGATATTCTCGGAGACGCCCACCGTCTCCCAGGTCCGGACCCCGTCACTCGACTCGATAAGCACCCTTATTATGGTCCCCGTGCCTTCCCTCGTCGATAAGGCCCTTACCTTATAGTCGACGAGGGTCATGGAGCGGAGCACGGGATAGAACGTGTGGAGCGCCTTGCGGAGCGCCCCGTCAAGGGCGTTGACCGGGCCGTTGCCAAAAGCCGCCGTGTGCTCGATCCTGTCGCCTACCTTCACCATGATGGTAGCCTCCGAAGGGGCAAGGCTCTTCTCCTGTTTCTCTGCGACCACGCGGAAGCCGATCAGCTCGAAGTAGTTCTTGTGCATGCCCAGGGCCCTCTTCATGAGAAGCTCCAGGGACGCCTCGGCGCCCTCGAACTTATAGCCTCCGTGCTCCATCTCCTTGACCCGGCGCAGGACCTCCCTCACCGCCTTTTTATCGTTTTCCATGTTGATGCCGAATTGTCTGGCCTTGACGAGGATGGTGCTCTCCCCGGAAAGGTCTGATACGAGGAACCTCTGGCTGTTGCCGACGAGGGGCGGATCGATATGCTCGTAGGTGGCCGGGTTTTTCCTGACCGCGGCCGCGTGTATGCCCCCTTTGTGGGCAAAGGCCGCGCTTCCCACGTAGGGACGGTTCTTGTTGGGTATCAGGTTGGCTACTTCATCGACGAAAACGGAAAGGTCCCGCAAGGCCCGCAGCTTTGTGCGGTCTATGCCCTCGCAGCCCATCTTCAGGATGAGGTCCGGGATGACGGAGCACAGGTTGGCGTTGCCGCACCGCTCGCCGTAGCCGTTGGTCGTGCCCTGCACATGGACGCACCCGGCCCTCACCGCCATAAGGCTGTTGGCGACAGCGTTCTCCGTGTCGTTATGACAATGGATGCCGAATGCGGCCACGACCGACCGGCGCACCTCGCCCACCAGGTCCTCTATCTCGAAAGGCATGCTGCCCCCGTTCGTATCGCAGAGCACGACCACGTCGGCCCCCGCGTCGGCTGCGACCTTGACGACTTTTACCGCATACTCCCTGTTGCCCCTGTACCCGTCGAAGAAATGCTCGGCGTCAAAGAATACGGTCCTGCCACGCCCCTTCAGGAAGCGTATTGTCCGCTCGATCATCTTCAGGTTTGTATCGAGGCTGACCCTCAGGGCATCCCTCACGTGCAGGTCCCAGCTCTTGCCGACGATGGCGACACACTCCGTATCCGCCCGCAGCAGGGGCCGCATGATCTCGTCCCCTTCGGGATCGGACAGGGCGCCGGCTTTTATGGTGCTTGAGAATGCCACGATCCGGGCATGGGTGAGTCGGCACTTTTTTACTTCCTCGAAATACTCGAGGTCTCTCGGGTTCGATCCCGGCCAGCCGCCCTCTATGAAATCCATCCCGAACTCATCGAGCTTTTCGGTCACCCTGATCTTGTCGTTCACGGAGAACGCGATGTCTTCCGACTGCGCGCCGTCCCGCAGGGTCGTATCGTAAAAATCTATCCTCACTGCTCTTCGAGGACCTCTTCCGCGTCAAGTCCGAAGGCCGTGTGCAGGGCCCTGACCGCCAGCTCGCCGTATTTCTCCTTGATGACGCAGGATATCTTGATCTCCGAGGTACTTATCATCTCGAGGTTGATGCCTTCGTTCGCAAGGATGGCGAACATCTTTGTGGCAATGCCCGAATGGGACCTCATGCCGGAGCCCACGATGGACACCTTTGCGATATCTTCGTCGACAGCCACCAGCTTCGCGCCTAACTCGCCCGCCACTTTCTCCATGATCTTATATGCCTTTTTGGCGTCTGCCTTTGCCGTGGTAAAGGTCACATCGGTATACCCCTTGTGGCTCACATTCTGGACGATCATGTCGACCACGATGTTCGCCTCCGCAAGGGGCGAGAATATTGTCGAAGCCGTGCCGGGCTTGTCGGGCACCTCGCTTACCGTTATCTTCGCCTCGTTCTTGTTATAGGTCACACCCGCAATCACTACCTGCTCCATCGTCGGTACCTCCTCACAGACGAGTGTCCCCTTGCCTTCGACGAAAGACGACTTTACCAGAAGGGGAACTCTATATTTCCTGGCAAGCTCGACCGAGCGTATCTGCAGCACCTTGGCCCCGAGACTCGCCATCTCAAGCATCTCTTCATAGGATATGCGGTCGAGGCGCCGCGCTTTTTCCGTGATGCTCGGGTCGGTGGTGTAGACGCCGTCCACATCGGTATAAATCTCACACAGGTCCGCATGGAGCGCCGCTGCCACCGCTACGGCCGTCGTATCCGAGCCGCCGCGGCCCAGGGTCGTGATGTTGCCCCCGCCGTCGATACCCTGGAAACCGGGGACCACCACGACCTTTCCCTCCCGCAGGTGCGAGGCCATCTTCTCCCCCTCTATCTCCTCGATCCTGGCCTTCCCATGGGCCGAATCGGTCACGATCCTGATCTGGGACCCCAGCAGCGAGACGGCGTCCGTGCCCAGCTCCTTCAGGGTGAGGGCAAGCAGCGCCGAGGTGACCTGTTCGCCCGTGGAAAGGAGTACATCAAGCTCCCGCTCGTCCGGCAACGCGGAGAGCGACCCGGCGAGTCGCAGAAGCCGGTCGGTCTCTCCCGACATGGCGGAAACCACCACTACCAGGTCCGCCCCTCCTTGCTTGTAGGCGATAACCTTTTCGGCGACGTTCCGTATACGCTCAGGACTCCCCACGGAAGTGCCGCCATACTTGTGCACGACCAACATCCTTTACCTCCATCACGATCATTCTTTCCTCTTCCCCGACAACCTCCAGGGTAACCTTTATCCCATCCCCCCATGGAGGGAAGCGCTCCGCCCATTCGACGGCCACGGCCCCCTTATCCAGGAAGTCCTCTATATCGAGCGTCTCGACGGCATCGGCCTCTATCCTGTAGAGGTCCGCATGGCACAGGTCTATCCTGCCCTCGTAGACGTTCATGAGCGTGAAGGAGGGGGAAAGGACATACTGCCAGTCGGGAACCCCCATGCCCCGGGCCAGACCCTTCACCAACTGCGTCTTGCCCGCGCCCAGCTCCCCGTAGAGCAAAAACAGATCGCCCGTCACCGCGGACGTCCCTATATGGGCGCCGATAGCGATGGTCTCAGAGGGACTTTTCGATATAAACTCTATCCGTTCCATTCCTGATATCCCGGACGGCCGCACCCGTCCCCGCGATCACCTCTTGCGCCATCAGGTCCATATCCGTAAACTCCCCGGCCCACGTGTCGGCGATATAGCCGTGCAGATATGCGCCGAAAAACCCCGACTCGGTGAGCGTGTAGCCCTGACCCGCCAACCCGCCTATGAAGCCGGTCAGCACATCGCCGCTGCCTCCTTTGGAAAGGGCGGGGTTGCCCGTAGGATTGATGAAAGCCTCGCCATCGGGCGAAAAGGTGACGGTCGGCGCCCCTTTCAACACAAGGCCGACCCCATAGTTTTTAGCGAACCGGCGCCCTAGATCGAGCCTGTTCCGGTTCACGTCCCTTGGGCTTGCCCCCGTAAGGCGGCCGAACTCGCCCGGATGGGGTGTGAGAATTGCGCTCCCCTTCCATTTTTTGAGCAGGTCCACGTGGCCCTCAAAGGCGCCTATGCCGTCTGCGTCTATCACGAAGGAGACATCAAGGTCCCCGTAGAGTCTCCGGACGAGGGTCATCGTCTCCGGCGCCCTGCCGAGACCGGGCCCAACGATGACCACGTCCTTATCCGCTGCAAAGTCCCGCACTGCATCAAAGGACGAGAGGAGAAAAACACCCCCGCCCTGATCGTCCACGGGGTACGTCATTGCCTCGGTGAGCTTCGAGGCCGCGATATTGTTTTGGCTTGCGGGGATAACCAGGGTGACGAGCCCCGCGCCTATCTTGAGCGCTGCAGTTGAAGCCATGACAGCCGCGCCGGTCTTGCCGACGGAGCCCGCAATAACGGCCACGCTGCCGAACATGCCCTTGTGCGCCTCCGGCGGCCGTTTGCGGAAAATGCGGCGCAGCATCTCTCCGTCTACCACATGGGCATCGACGCCGAGGGTGGAGGCCGCCTCGGCAGGCAGCGAAATATCGATAACCGTCAGCCTCCCCCTATAGGAGACACCGGGGTGGAGAAGCTGCCCGAGCTTCGGATGGCCGTAGGTATAGGTATGGGTCGCACGCACCGCGACCCCGAGGGGAAGGCCGCTCGTCCCGTCGAGTCCCGACGGGATGTCGACGGCGATCACCGGTTTCCCGGAGCGGTTGATCTCTTCGATCACGGCCGCCTCCACGCCGGCCACCTGTTTTGTGAGGCCCGTTCCGAATATGGCGTCCACGATCACGTCGGCCTCTCTTATGCCTTCCGCTGCTTCCGCCGATGCAGCCCCCACGGCGACCATCGCGCCCCCTATCGACCTGTAGAGCTCCATGTTTTGCTTCGCGTCTCCCTTTAGCGCATCGGGCTCCCCCAGGAGGAACACCTTCGTCGGGAAGCCGTCCCGATGCGCGTATCGCGCGATCACGAAACCGTCGCCGCCGTTATTCCCCCTCCCGGCCATCACGGCAACCCTGCACCGGGTGCGGAGGTACGTCTCCAACATGAGCCGGTACGTGCTCCTGCCCGCATTCTCCATGAGCACCGCGGACGGGATGCCCCAGGTCGAGATCGCGTACTCATCGTATCTTTTCATCCTTTCGGGAGAAAGCACTATCATGGCGCACCTAATATGCAAGAATAGGTCCTCTATGACTTATACGACCTATTCTCAGGAATTGTTACACTCTCACCACTGCCACCGCAAACGTCCGCTCATGCGATATGCTCACCTCATCATACCTCGTGCCCTGAAACACGACAAACGGGTTGCCCTTCTCGCCGGAGCGGACTTCGATGCCCTTCCAGGGGAGCCGCCTGCCCCATGCCTTCATGAACGCTTCTTTGGCCGCGAACCTTCCCGCAAGCGACTCTGCCCACCTTTTCTTGCCTTCGGCATACGCGGCCTCCTGCGCGGTAAAGACTTTGCGCAGGAAGGCATCGCCATACACCTCTCTGAGCCGCTCGATCCTTGCAACCTCGACTATGTCAATGCCAAGCATAAAAAACCATATCGCTCTCAACAGGGTCTTTTCTTAATCCAAATTCAAAAATTCAAAATCGTCCTTATCTGATTAGCGCGATCATGTCTCTCACGGCCTTGTCGAGTCCGATCAGCACCGCCCTCGCGATAATGCTGTGTCCTATGCTCAGCTCGTCGATCTCGGGGATCTGTACGATGGGACGCACGTTGTCGTAGTGAAGACCATGTCCCGCGTTGACCTCCAAGCCGGCCGCCTTGCCTGCCTGCGCCGCCGCGATGATCTTTGTCAGCTCCTCCCGCATGGTGCGCTCATTCGGTGCGTCACTATAATGCCCCGTGTGGATCTCGATGATATCGGCCATCACCCCCCGGCTGGCGCTCACCTGGGCCTCGACCGGGTCCACGAAGAGGCTCACGGCAATGCCCTTTTCCTTGAGCCTTGCCACGGCCTTGCTGATCCTGTCCCTGTTGCCGGCCACATCGAGGCCGCCTTCCGTGGTCAGCTCCTGCCTCTTTTCCGGCACCAGCGTCACCATGTCGGGCAAGATATCCCTCGCTATTCCGACCATCTCCTCCGTGGCCGCCATTTCGAGGTTCAGCCTTGTCCGGACAACCTCCCTGAGCAGCCTCACATCCCTATCCTTTATGTGCCGCCGGTCTTCCCTGAGGTGCACGATTATGCCCGATGCGCCGGCCATCTCCGCCAGCCCTGCGGCATACACGGGATCGGGGTAACAGACGCCGCGTGCCTCCCGCAATGTTGCAACGTGATCGATGTTGACCATCAGCTTCCGCATCTCATCTCTCCCGAGAGACCTTGCTTATCTGCCTCTTTGACTCCTGCCTCTTTGACTCCTGCCTTAATTTACCTGCCTATCCGCCTCAGAACGACCCTTGCGGTAGCGGGCGCCACCCTTCTTGCCTCCAGTGATTTTGCGTCGAGAGGAATATCCAGGACTTCCTGCTGCCGGGTGAAATTACCGTTAACCGGGAGCGTCTCTACAACGGTCTCTTTTTCCAGCAATTCTCTGGGACCTTCCACCTCGGCATATGCGGGGTGCCAGGAAGCGACTTCATAGGTATTCGCCCACCTCTTATCCAATTTTACTATAATGCGCAGGTGTTTTTCCACAACCTTGTCCAGTTCCGCCACCACATAATCGGGCTTTGCATCCTCCACCTTCAACCCGCTCGGCACGATCACGTCCCCTTTCCTGATGCTAAAGATCTGGCGCCCTTCCCTGGCGCGTGAAAGATCGAGGGGCACCTGGATATCGTCGGCCTTCAGGTTCTTCAGTACGGAGAGAGGCCCGTTCACGGTGATCATGACATTCCTCGTATCGGTCTCTCTCATGATCATGCCTCTGCCCAGGTTCTCAAAAGAAAGGGGGACCAAAAAGCCCATCTTCGACTCCCCCACATACGTCACGGAGAACCAGAGCATGAGGGCGAGCATGAGGGCGAGCGCCTTCAGCCTGATTTCGTAGAGGAGATATCTCTTTACCCGGACCACGGCGAGGCGGCCTGTCTCAGAGAGCCTGCTTCGTCTGATGCCCGAGCTGCCATCTCTCATGAATGCGCGGCCTCCAGGCCTTTAGTGCGGGCGGCAGCCGCCTTATCGCCTTGAAGCAGCTCCTTCAGCGCCCTCTTCACTACATCCGGGCTTGCGTTCCTGACAATGGTGCCGTTGCTCGCATAGGAGACCTGACCCGATTCTTCGGAGACTACCACGGAAACCGCATCCGCCACCTCGGTGATGCCGATGGCCGCCCGATGTCTCGTCCCAAAATCTTTATCCATATCGTCCCTCGCCGACAGCGGAAGGACACAGCTTGCCGCCCTTATCCTTCCCTCCCTGATGACGAGGGCGCCATCGTGCAGGGGAGACGTGGGCTGAAACAGACTTATTATCAGCTCGGCATTGACGTCCGCATCGATTTTGATCCCGCCCTCCATGAATTCATCGACCCCCATCTCCCGCTCCAGAACGATCAGCGCCCCGGTCCTCCTCTTGCCCATGACCGTGCACGCGTTGACAAGCTCGTCATAGAAAAGCGTTTCGTCCACGTAGGTGATCTTTCTGAAAAAAGGGCTCCTGCCCAGCACGAAGAGGACTCGCCTGATCTCATTCTGGAAGATCACCACGATCACGAGCAGAATGGAAGAAACGAAATTATTGAGGATCCAGCCAAGGGTGAAAAGCTCCAGTTTCCTCGCAACGTAGAAAACAAAAAAGACTATAATAAGACCGAGAACGAGCTGAAGTGCCCTTGTCCCCTTGATTAAAAGAAGAATGCGGTAGATGATGAACGCGACGATCAGGATGTCGAGAACGTCCTGCCACCGCATGAGGTGCGTCATGGGCTAGCCCGGGGCGGAGGATGCCATCAGGGCTTCCATAAAAGTGATGACCCTGCGCGTCCTCGCCACGTCGTGAACCCTCACTATATCCGCACCGTTCCACACTGACATGGCCACACTCGCGAGGGTGCCCTCGGCCCTGTCCTCCAGGGCGGTCGTTCCCATGATGCGGCCTATGAAAGACTTCATTGACGTCCCTATGAGAAGCGGTTGCCCAAGCTCCTTCAACCGCCCCAGCTCCTTTATGATCGTCAGGTTATGCTGAAGCTGCTTGCCGAAACCGATGCCGGGATCGATGACGATATTTTCCTCATCTATCCCGGCTGATTTCGCAAAGGCGATCCTTTCGACGAAAAATTCCCTGATCTCTCCCACGACGTCCTTATAGGTTGGGTCCTTCTGCATATCTCTGGGCGTCCCCTTTATGTGCATCAGCACGACCGGCACGCCCGACCCCGCGACGACGTCCGCCATATCCGGATCAAAGGACAGGGAGGAGATGTCATTTATTATATCCGCACCTGCTGCGATCGCCGCCCTCGCCACAACGGCCTTGTAGGTGTCCACGGAAAGGGGGACGTCCGAATGTTTTCTGACGGCTTCGATTACCGGGAGGATCCGCGCCAACTCCTCGGCACGCGGAGTCGGCTCGGAAAAAGGTCTTGTCGATTCGCCCCCGACATCGATGATATCCGCGCCCTCGTCGATCATGCGCAAGGCGTGGTCCAGTGCCCGGTCCCGGGAAAAGAACGCGCCGTGGTCGTAAAAAGAATCGGGCGTCACGTTCAGGATGCCCATGACAAGAAGCTTATCCTTGAACCGTTTCCGCCAGGCCATTCACTTTTTCCTTGAGAAGGTCATCTATTTCCTGGCCGTCGAGCACCTCTTTTTCAAGCAAGGCCGTGGCGATGGTATGCAGGGCATCGATGTTTCCGAGGAGAAGGCCCTTCGCCCTCTCGAAGCAGCCCGACACAATCGCTTTCAGCTCGGCGTCTATGTCCTTTGCGGTGTTTTCGCTGAAATCCCTCTGGCGGTGCATCTCCTTGCCCAGAAAAACCGGCTCCTCTTTTCTCCCATAATTGAGAGGCCCCATCTCTTCGCTCATGCCCCACTCGCAGACCATCTTCCTGGCGATTTCCGTTGCCCGCTCTATGTCGTTGCCCGCTCCGGTCGTCTGATGGTTGAGGACGATCTCTTCCGCCGCCCTCCCCCCGAGAAGAATCGTGATGCTATCGACAAGATAATCTTTGGAATATGTGTGCCTCTCGTCGATGGGGAGCTGCTGCGTGAGGCCTAGCGCCCGACCGCGCGGTATGATGGTGACTTTATGGATGGGGTCTGACTCGGGTATCATCTTTGCGACGAGTGCATGCCCCGCTTCATGGTAGGCCGCATTTCTTCTTTCCTGGTAAGAGATGACCATGCTCCGCCTTTCCACGCCCATGAGCACCTTATCCTTGGCCTCCTCCATGTCGGAGATCTCGATCTCTTTCTTATCGTTTCTCGCCGCGAGCAGGGCGGCCTCGTTGACAAGGTTGGCCAGGTCTGCGCCGGAAAAGCCCGGCGTGCCCCGGGCAATCACGGAAAGGTCGATCTCGGTGGAAAGGACCGTCTTCCTTGTGTGGACGCCCAGTATCTCTTCCCGACCCTTCACATCGGGTATGGGCACCATGATCTGCCTGTCGAACCGGCCGGGCCGGAGCAGTGCGGGATCGAGCACGTCGGGTCTGTTCGTTGCGGAAACCACAATGACCCCGCCATTCGGTTCAAAGCCGTCCATCTCCACAAGGAGCTGGTTGAGCGTCTGTTCCCTCTCGTCATGGCCTCCGCCGAGCCCCGCGCCCCTGTGCCTGCCGACCGCGTCTATTTCATCGATGAAGATGATGCAAGGGGCATTCTTCTTGCCCTGGCTGAAGAGATCGCGCACCCGGGATGCACCGACACCGACAAACATCTCAACGAAGTCGGAGCCGCTGATGCTGAAGAAAGGCACGTCGGCCTCACCCGCGATCGCACGGGCGAGCAGGGTCTTCCCTGTCCCCGGCTGCCCGATGAGGAGCACGCCTTTCGGTATTCTTCCACCTAATCTGGTGAACCTCTTCGCATCCCGGAGGAACTCAATAATCTCACCCAGCTCCACCTTCGCCTCTTCAATGCCCGCGACGTCCTGAAAAGTAACCTTGTTCTCCTTGCCGTTCGCTATGCGCGCCCTGCTCTTGCCGAAGGCGAGGGCCTTGCCTCCGCCCGCCTGCATCTGCCGCATGAAGAAGATCCAGACGCCAATAAGCAGGAGCATGGGGAACCAGGAAACAAAAATCGACTGCCATATGCCCGAGTCATCATCGGGTTTCGCCTGTATCGTGACCTTGTGCTGCCGTAGGAGCTTCACAAGCTCGGGGTCATCGGGGGCGAAGGTTTTGAAGTCACGGCCATCCTTCATGACACCGGTGATACTCTTCCCCTGAATGACAACGGACGACACCTGGTCCGCGATGATCGATTCGGCGAAATCGCTGAACGCCACGGTTTCGAACTGTTTTCTTGGCTTGTGGTAGATGTTGAACAGAAAGAGGATAAGGAGAATGATGAAAAGCCAGATGAATACGCCTTTATTAAAGGGGTTGATCGCCTTGTTCTTCATGCCAAGGGTTTACCATAAAATCCGTTTAGTTTCAATAGACTGACAGGGCCTTTAGCGAGGCAACGAGCGCTTACGACGACTCTCACACGCCCGGCCGACCTACCGCGCCCCTCGGCGCCCTCGCGCCCAGCATGGACGAAAAGCGCCGGGCGCTCTCGGCGACCAGGGCGCCGTACTCCTCCAAGAGCGACTCGGAAAACGTCCCCATGATGAAGATGCACCCCTTGATCCTTTCATCCGCGTCAAAGACAGGGGAGGCGACCACGTTGATGCCGGGGTTCAGCTCGCCCATGTCGAAGGCGTAACCCCTCTCCCGGCACCGTGCAAGCTCGGCATCCAACCGGCTGCGGTCGAACTTTGACTCATTGCCGTGAAAAAAAAGCTTTTTCTGCTTCAGCAGCTTTTCCCGCTCATCCTCTTCCATGAAGGCGACAATGGCCTTCCCGTGGGCCCCGTGGGTCATGTGAAAGCGATAGCCGACGCGGATGGTGACGCTGACGGTCCGCTCCTCTTCGTGTTTCGCCACGACAAAGATGTTTTCATCACTGAGGGTGCTGTAGAGGGCCGTGCTGCGGGTCCTCCCGGCGAGCGTCTCGAGGAGGGGGGCCACCACCTTGTTGTCATTGAGACCGTCCAGGACTTTCCTCGACAGAGAGATGAGCCCGAGCCCCAGAGAATACGTCTTTGTCGCAGGGTCTTTCAGCACAAAGCCGAATTTTTGCAGCGTATTGAGGATCGAGTACCCTTTGCTTTTGTAGATGCCGACGCTCTCACAGATATCGGTGAGGTTCAAACTCGCCGAAGCGTTTCCTGCCAGACAGAGGAGGATCCTTGACGCCTGATCGACCGCCGGCACTACACGGGTATATTCAGATTTGGCCGGCATTGCCTTTTCGCGGTCCTCCCTCGCTACTTCGCCTCCGCTACAATGGCGTCAAATTTACATATCTGGCCGCAGACATCACAGCCTACGCACTGGTCTTTGTTAATGAACACGGTCCCCTTCCTCTTGCGGCCATCCTTTGTGACGCCTTCTTGCGCCCGCCAGCTTATGGCGGGGCACCCGATTTCGAGACACACCTTGCAGCCCCTGCACCGGTCGGTGTCGATGACGTAGAACGGGTTCTCGAACTTCTCCAGTGGTTTTGCCCTGCGGAGCAACATGCAGGGGCTGTTTTCGGTGATGATGACGGAGGCGGCATCTCTTTCCGCCTCTTCCTTGATCACCTCGATTGTCTCCTTCAGCTTGTAGGGGTCTACCTTCCTCACATGTGTGATCCCGACGGCGCGCGCCAACTGCTCGTAATCGACCTTCCCCGCGGGCTCACCCCGTATGGTGTAGCCGGTCCCGGCGGTCTCCTGCTGCCCCGTCATCGCCGTAATCCCGTTATCAAGGATAATAGTGGTGGAATATCCTTTGTTGTATGCCGCGTCCATCAGCGCGGTGATGCCGCTGTGGAGAAACGTGGAGTCGCCGAGGACCGCGCAGACTTTTCCCAATCCTTCCTTACCGAGGACTTTTCCCGCGCCGAAGGCCCCGCCTATACCCGCGCCCATACACGTGGAGGCGTGCATGGCGGAAAGGGGCGGCGCGGCGGCGAGGGCATAGCAGCCGATGTCGCCAAAGACGAAGAGGCCAAGTTTTTTCAGGGCATAGAAGAGGGGCCTGTGGGAGCAGCCGGCACAGAGATTAGGCGGTCTTTTGGGCAGATCTTCAGGCGCGATGCGCACCTTGGGGGCCTTATAACGCCGCCCGGTCACCGTCTCGGAGAGCGCTTGTTCGAGGGCCGCGGGGGAAAGCTCGCCTATCGCCGGGATGAGGTCTTTGCCGTGACGCACCTTGTAGCCTCTGGCCCTGATCTCCGTCTCAAGGAAAGGATCGAGCTCCTCGACGACGATCACCTTTTTCACCCTCGTGAAAAATGCGTCTATCATCTTCCATGGCAGGGGCCAGACCATGCCGAGCTTGAGGAATGAACCGTGGGGAAACAGTTCTCGCGTATAGAGGGAGGAAATGCCCGAAGAGATAAAGCCGATCTCGGGGTCGTTGATCTCCATCAGGTTGTAAGGAAACGAGGCATCGGCGTATTCGGACAACCGGCCTGTGCGCTCTTCAATGAAGACCCGCCTGACCCTCGCATACATGGGGACCATCACGTGCTTGGGCGTCTCTTTCTGAGAGAGGCCTTTCTGCGTGGGCGGCTCCTCTCTGTCACCCAGCTCCACGAGGGAATCGCAGTGGCAAACCCTGGTCTCGCCCCGCAAGAGCACAGGGGTGTCGAAGGTCTCGCTAATCTCGAAGGCGATCCGCGTAAAATCTTTGCACTCCTGGGAACTGCCCGGCTCGAGCATGGGAATCTTGCCGAAACGGGTCCAGTTCCTGCTGTCCTGCTCGTTCTGCGAGCTGTGCTGACCGGGGTCGTCGGCCACGACAACCACAAGGCCGCCCTTCACCCCGGTATAGGAGATGGTCATCAAGGGGTCGGAAGCCACGTTCAGACCCACATGCTTCATGCAGGCAATGGCCCTTCCTCCCGCCAGCGACGCGCCGTGGGCCACTTCTAACGCCACCTTCTCGTTGGGCGACCACTCCGTGTTCACCTCGGGGTAGTGAGACAGCTCCGTCATGATCTCGCTGCTCGGTGTACCCGGATAAGCGCAGCCGACAACCACACCGGCCTCCCAGGCGCCCCTGGCGATCGCCTCATTACCTTGTACTATTCTTTTCACGTTATCCTCCTCCCTGGTTTGAAAATACCCCGATAGGCAAGGCTGCGACCCTAAAAGCGGGTGCCGCCGCCTTCACACCCGTTCCCATTCCTTCATCGGTTATTGTTTTGCCCACAGAATACAGTTCTATATGAAAGATACTAGCGAAGGCTGACAAGTTTGTCAACAAAAATCGGTGGGTTCGTACTCCATACGAGGCTCATTGCAAGGTCGGTCCGAAGGCCGGCAATAAGGCCGTCTATCCGATGATCTATCCGTCACGGCGGAAACAACTGTAATATTTGTAAGAAATAGTGTAAAGTACCATATGTGACAGTTACAGCGTGCACAGGTCGGGAGAGTGACATGGACAGTGATGAGTTTTTTCGTGAATTTACCTTGCGTATTTGCGGCAGCCTCGACCTTGGCGAGGCGCTTCGGGATTGCCTGGTCTACGTCAAAGGCGTCATGCCGGCGGACGAGCTGATCCTTACCGTCTATAATGCATCGTTGGGTATTCTGGAAGTGGTTGCAAGCGCCGATGAGGCGGGGGGCGACGCGCTCCGTTCCGACAAGGTGGCAATGCCTCCGCACCTCAGAAGGGAGCTTGAGGATGTGGAGAACTATCCGCGGGTGCGGGTATGCGGCCAAGTCTCGGAGGACCCCATAATGGAGAGGGTCGCACCCCACTTTAAGTGGCCCGATTCCTCTCTGGTCGTGGGCCGGCTCATTATCCAGCACCGGTTTATCGGCTCGCTTATCGTGCGGGCGGCGGGAGAGGGCCGGTATGACGAACGGCACGGCCGGCTCTGGTCCGTTGTCAACGAGCCCACGGGCATCGCCCTCGCGAACAGCCGGAGGTACGTCGAGCTTGTGAAACTGAGGGACATGCTGGCCGATGAGAACCGTTATCTGCGGGACGAGCTGCAAAGAGATTGGAAGGAAGAGATAGTCGGCTCAAGCTTCGGCTTGAGAGAGGTGATGGAACAGGTGTGGAAAGTGGGCCCTTTGCCCAGCCCCGTGCTGTTGGTCGGCGAGACGGGAAGCGGCAAGGAGTTGATTGCGCACGCCATCCATAATCTCTCACCGCGGCACAACGGACCGCTGGTCGCCGTCAATTGCGGCGCAATCCCTGAAACGCTGCTGGACAGCGAGCTTTTCGGCCATGAAAAGGGCGCTTTTACCGGGGCGGTGATACAGCGGAGGGGCCGCTTCGAGCGGGCCGACAAGGGGACGATTTTTCTGGACGAGGTGGGCGAACTGCCCGCGCAGGCTCAGGTCAGGCTGCTGCGGGTCCTGCAGGAGAAGGAGATCGAGAGGGTAGGGGGCTCCCAGGCCATCAAAATCGACATAAGGATCATTTCCGCGACCCACAGGAACCTCGAGGAGTTAGTCGCGGAAGGGGTTTTCAGGCCTGACCTTTATTATCGTCTCGGCGTGTTCCCCATCAGGATTCCGCCGCTCAGGGAGCGAAAAGCGGATATCCCGGCCCTCGTCAGCCACTTCATGGAGAAGAAAGTGCACGAGATGGGCCTGCGCATCACGCCCGCCCTGGCCCAGGGCGCCATCGACCGGCTCCTCAGATACGACTGGCCCGGGAATGTGCGGGAAGTGGCGAATGTCGTGGAGCGGGCCCTCATCCAGTCGAATGGCAAGCCTCTCACCTTCGACGATATCGCCGTGCCTCCCCGGCAGGTAGTGGAGTCGCCAAGCGGGCCGTTCAAGCTCGAAGAAATGGAGGCGCAGCATATCAGGCAGGTGATGAAGATAGCCAATGGCAGAATAGAGGGGAAAAGCGGCGCGGCCGAAATCCTCGGGATCAACCCCGCGACTTTGCGCCACCGGATGCGGAAGCTTGGCATTCCCTTCGGCCGCAGCAAGAATATACGGGCAGTCGGATAAAGTCAGTTGGTCTCTATGCGGGACGGGTATTTTCCCAAAGCGGTGAGAACGGCATAACAGAGTTCACACGTTACCCCATTTTCTTCCATCAGTCTCATGCACGACTCGCTGTGCTGGCCGCACACCATCATGCGGCACGCGCGCCGCACGTCGTTTTCGGTAAAACATATCCGGAATTGCCGGTCCTTTTCTTTGGAGATTGCAACACCTAGCTGTTTCATGGGTGACTCCCTCCGTTTATACATAGAAGGGATTTATGCATAAACCGTGCCACACAAGGAAGCGGGTAAAATTATAGAGATTATTGCGATGAAGCGCGGCGCGAGGGGCAGCACACCCACCATATATTCAGGATAGACGGTGAAACTGTCGCCGATTGCAGTGAGAATATTTACCACTTTTTGTTGACACGGCGTCACGAATTCGGATAAGGTTTCTCTATAGTAATGCAGAACTATGTTCTGTGGGCAGAATTATTCACTTCCCAACAGGCGTGAGCGGGTAATGCACTATTTCGCGGGTATCGATATCGGCTCCACGATGACGAAAGTGGCCGTCATGGACGAGTCCGCCGTTGTGTCGTCAATAATCGGCCCCACAGGCCCGGAGCACCGGAGGCTGGCCTACCGGGTGATGGAAGACGCTCTGGCGCAGGCCGGCCTCGTCTTCGAAGACCTGGTCTTTGTCGTGGCTACCGGATATGGGAGAATAAATGTGCCTTTCGCGGACAAGCAAGTGACAGAGATCACGTGCCACGCAAAAGGGATCCACCACCTTTTGCCCACGGTGCGGACGGTGGTCGACGTGGGAGGCCAGGATAGCAAGGGCATCAAGATCCTGAACGGCAAGGTCACCGGTTTCGTGATGAACGATAAATGCGCCGCGGGTACGGGCCGGTTTCTCGAGGTGATGGCCGATGTCCTTGGCGTCCCCCTCGCCCGGCTCGGGGAGCTTTCCCTTTCCGCGGAAAGGCCTGCCGAGATCAGCAATACCTGCACGGTTTTTGCACAAGCCGAGGTGACCGGCCGGCTTGCAAACGGTGAAAGCGTACCCAACCTGATCGCCGGGATCCATGAAGCCGTCGCCACGCGGATATATGCGCTCGTAAGCAAGCTCAAGATAGAGCCGGACGTGGCCGTGACCGGCGGCGGCGCCAAGAACATCGGCCTGGTCAGGGCCCTGGCCGCAAAATTCACCTTTCCCGTTCTGGTCCCGCCCGAGCCCCTCCTCACCGGGGCCCTCGGTGCGGCGCTTGCCGGGAAACAGATATACCGGAATGCGCTCAAAAGCGGAGAAACGCTGCAGAGGAGCGGGCGGACCCTGAAGGAGGCCACATTCTTCTCATGAGGCGCGCGGCGCAGGCGTGCCTCCCGGTGAGTTCTTCCGTTTCCGATTGTCTGTCAGGATGGGCGTGCGAATGAGTTATGTGCTTGGCATCGATATAGGATCCGGCTTTTCAAAGGCGGTTGTCTGCGAAGGCGGGAGCGTCCTGGCATCCGCGGTCATACCCTCGGTGGGGAGCTACAGGGAGACGGCAAGAACGGTCGCAGAGGCCGCCCTCGACAAAGCCCGGCTCTCGATGGCCGACATCGCGTTTACCAGGGCTACCGGCTATGGATCGGGCGCGGTCGATTTCGCCGACGAGACCGCGACGGACATCGCCTGTCACGGGGCGGGTGTTCATTACCTGTTTCCTCACGCGAGGACCGTCATCGATATAGGCGCCCAGTTCAGCAAGGCGATCCGGGTCGACAGCGCGGGGAGGATCACCGGCTTTGTCCTGAATGAAAAGTGCGCCGGAGGGAGTGGAAGATTCCTGCAGGTGATCAGCCGCATCCTCCACATGACCCTGGAAGAGATCGGCGCAGTCTCCCTCAGGTCGAAGTCGCCCGTCGAATTCACGACCGGGTGCGCGGTCTTCGCTGAATCGGAGGCGGTGTCGCGGATCGCGGAGGGGGCCCTTCCGGCGGATATCCTGGCGGGAGTCCATAAGGCCATAGCATCGAAGATCGCCAACCTCGTCACGCGCGTCGGTCTTGCCCCCGAATGCGTGGTCACAGGGGGTGGCGCAAAAGATATAGGGCTCGTCAGGACCTTAGAGGCGGAGCTGGGCAGCGAGATTGTGGTTCCGGAAGAGCCGCAGATCACGGCAGCCCTTGGCGCTGCCCTGATAGCGCGGTAGCTGATGCGAAAAAGCGCGGCCGGACGCGGCCTGAGCCGTGTTTTCGCACAAATATAAAACGCAGGAGGAGGCGTATATGGACAACGCGTATTGGATGACGGCAAAAGAGGTGCTGAGGTTAAACGCGGTTAAATGGCCGAACAAGATAGGGGCCAAAGACCTGTACAAGGAGTACACCTTCACGCAGTGGAACGAGCGGGCCTGCCGGCTGGCGAACGCCCTTGCGGATATGGGCTTGAAAAAGGGCGACAGGTTCGCGGCACTCGGGTATAACTGCGTGGAGTGGATGGACATATACGCCGCCGCCGCAAAGGGCGGGTTCATCGTCGTGCCCATCATGTTCAGGCTTTCCACCCCGGAAATGGAGTACAACATCAACCACAGCGAATGCAAGGCCTTTCTGGTGCAGGGGGGGAAGAACCCGAGAGACGGCAAGGCGTTTCCGTGGATAGAGATGGCATCCGGGATGAAGAAGAACCTCCCTACAGTGAAAAAGTACCTATCCTTCGCTGTTGACAACCCGCATTACGACGGCTGGGTTTCCTTCGAAGATGCCCTGGCTGCGGCAAGCCCCGAGGAGCCGGCTACAAAGGTCGAACCGGAGGACATCTGGATCATCATGTACACAAGCGGCACGACGGGCAAGCCCAAGGGCGTCATGAAGAGCCACAGGTCGCTGATTGCACAGTATTTCGTCATGATCCCCGGCCACGGCTTCGGTTTCGACGACGTGACCCTCCTCGTCATGCCCTGCTGTCACATCAATTCGCTCAACTACTCCTTCGTCAACACGTGGTTAGGTGGAACGGTCATGTGCTACAACATGATAAGCTTCGATGCCGAAGACCTCCTCAAGACGTTCTCGGATCACAAGATTACGTTTACCTCCCTCGTTCCGACGCACTATATCATGCTCCTCTCCCTTCCCGATGCGGTGAAGAGCAAGTACGACCTGACCTCCATCAAGAAGCTCCTCATCTCTTCCGCTCCTGCGCGAAGGGATACGAAGCTCGGTATCCTCGAGATGTTCCCGAACTCCAAGCTCGACGAAGCCTATGGGTCGACGGAGGCAGGCGTCGTCACCATACTCCAGCCTGAAGAACAGATTACGAAGCTCGGCTCGTGCGGCCGCGAAGTCATCGGGACGGACCTCCTGAAACTGTACGACGAGGAGGGGAACCTCGTGACAGAGCCTCATAAGGTCGGCGAAGTCTATTCGAGAAGTCCCATGCTCCTTTCCGGTTATTGGAAAGAGCCCGAGAAGCTGAAGGCTGCGATGAAAGGTGAGTACTTCAGCGCCGGCGACATGGGTTACAAAGACGAAGAGGGTTACCTGTTCCTGGTGGACAGAAAAGCGAACATGATCATCTCCGGCGGCGAGAACATCTTCCCCTCGGAAGTGGAGAATTGCGTCGGCGGCCACCCGAAGGTCAAAGACGTGGCGGTCATCGGTGTGCCGCACGAAAAGTGGGGAGAGTCGGTTATGGCGGTTGTCGTGCTCCATGAGGGGCAGACGGCGACGCCGGAAGAGTTCAGTCAGTTCTGCAAAGGCAAGATCGCCGGTTTCAAGGTGCCGAAGAGCGTCGTCCTCATCAAGGACGAGGAGATGCCGAGAACGGGCAACGGCAAGATCCTTCACAGGGTACTGAGGGAAAGATACGGCATGTGGAAGGACCACCAGTAAGTCGGAAGCTGTGAAAAAATCGTTTGGGGATCCTTTGCCGTCATTCCGGCGGACGCCGGTAGAGCGAAGCGGGCCTTAATCCCGCGCAGGCGGGACATCCAGTCTTTTCAGTATGTTACAAACAACCTGGACCCCGGTTTTCACCGGGGTGACGACCGAAAGTCAATTTTTTCACAGCTTCTCAGCCAAAGGAGAGTTAAGTTTTTTGCGCGGGCCGTTTTTGTGTCGATTAAGTCTTTTCCGCAAAAAGCCGATCATTACTATGGGCATAACGATCGGGTGAGCGGCTTTATGCCCCGCGGAAAAGAGCATAATGACCGACCTTTTGTCGCAGAACGACCTGAACGCATTATTGGGTCTTACCGCAGAACACGGGGCTTCGGGGCCGGCAGACCCGGCGGAAGGCACTGCGCCGGCTGCCGGTCTTTCCCAGGGGGACCTTGATTCCCTCCTGGCCGGCCTTGCGGATTTTACCCCGGCAGCCGGGCCAAAGGGCCCGGCCCCTGCGCAGCAGGACTGCGCTGCGCCTTCCGGCGAGACACTCAGCCAGGAAGAGATAGACCAGCTTTTCGCGGACTTCGGAAGATAAGAGGAGAGCCGGCCTCCTCCATGGGGGTTCTTTCTTTTAAGCTCGGCATGGGCTCCGCAACCAATTTGACACCATGACGCCATAATATTATAATATTGCTACCGGCTGGAGATATCCGGCTGAGACGTTTTTTACCACCGGGAGGTGAGACTATAATGGCATCAGGTAAAACAGCGACCACGTTAAGGCTGCCTGAAGAGAAACTGCGTTTGGTGAGGGCAATTGCCGGATATGAAAACAGGACGCTGGCCGACATATTTGAGGAATTAGCGCTTCAGTATATCGAGCGTCACAAGGAGACCATGGAACTTCTCAACATACCCGGCTTTGTTGATGAATGCAAGGAAGGAATCGAGGAGATAAAAGCAGGTGGAGGAAAAGACCTCTCGGAGCTGGACTGTGAGGGTATCGTCAAAGGCAGAAAAATATTTCCATAAGCTCGGTAAACCCGCAAGAGAACGATTCAACAAAGAACTGATATCGCTATGCACGCACGAGGACCCTTTGCAGCATCCCAATGTGGAACCTTTACTTGGTCCGCTGCGAGGCTTCCACCGGCTCCGGGTTGGCGAATATCGCATCATTCTTGAAGTTATCAGGGAAGAAAGGATTATCGCGATCGTCAATACAGCGCCACGTGGAGATGTGTACAAATAGCTTTCTCAGGATTCTCTCGCAAGGATGTGGTCCGCGAGATCGACGAGGGCCTTCTTGTATTGCGAGGCGGGGAACACATTAAGCAGGGTTTTTGCGGCATCGATGTGTCCTTTCGAGATGCGGGCGGTGTAGTCAAGTCCGCCGTACTTTTCGATGATGTTTTTCACCTTCCGGAAGTCCTCGTTCGTGGTGTGTAATTTTGTGAGGTTCTCTTCTATCGACTCCCTTTCCGTTTGAGTGGCGGTCTTGAGCGCGTGTATCAGGGGAAGGGTGACCTTGCCCTCTTTCAGGTCTCTGCCGGTGTCCTTTCCGAGGGTCCTGTCGGTCGACGTATAATCGAGCAGGTCGTCGGTGAGCTGGAAGGCCATGCCCATATGGAAGCCGAAATCGCGGAGGGCGATGCGCTTTTCATGCTCCACGCCGCCGAGGAGGGCGCCTATCTCACAGGCAGCGGAGAGCAGCACCGCCGTCTTACTGGCAATCACCTCGTAATACTCCTCCTCCAGGGTCTGCGCGTCGGATGTCTTGAGCAGCTCCATGATCTCGCCTTCGGCAAGGTCGGTGGTCGCCTTCGACATGACCTTCAGGATCTCTTCGTTGTGATGGGCTACCATCAGGTCAAAGGACTTGGTGAAGAGGAAGTCGCCTACGAGCACGCTGGGCTCGTTTCCCCACAGGATATTGGCCGTGGCGGCGCCCCTCCTTGTCTCGGCGTTGTCGACCACGTCGTCGTGGAGGAGGGTGGCGGTATGGATAAACTCCACGATCGCGGCATAGGGAAGGTGCTCGTCCGACCGGCAGCCGCAGAGCCGCGAGCAGAGGATCACCAGAATGGGCCTTATCCTCTTTCCTCCCGACCTCGTCAGGTGGTGGACGACATCCCTTATGAACGGAATCCGGGTAGTGAGGAGCTTTTCGATAGAAATCTCAAGCTTCTCAAGGTCTTCCCTGATGAGCTGCACCACCTCTTCCATGTATGCCCTTTCACGCATAGTATGTTTTCACTTCTTGCGTGTAATCATGCTCCGCGAATATGTAAAGCGCGGGCTCTACCAACAGGTTCGCCCCGCCGTTCTTTATGCACTCGACAAGAGAAAGCACGGCCGGCTCGCCCTGCCTTGAATAGACCGGCCGGAGTCTCTTCGGCTCCAGGCCCAGGGACTTCGCCGTGTACAACAGCTCGGCCAGCCTGCCGGCCGGATAGACGACGCAGAGCCTGCCGCGGGTCGCAAGCAGCGAAGAAGCGACAGCAAGCAGCGAGGGAAGGTCGAGGGCCGACTCGTGGCGAGCGAGAAGGCGGGACTGCCCCGGACTTTTCCTCCCGGTCCGTTCTTTTACGTAGGGCGGGTTCGACACGATCGCGTGAAACGTGCCGAGGTCTTTTCCCGCCGTTCTTACGTCGCCCTTCACGAACGTCACATTCGCGCATCCATTCAATTCCTTGTTCCTCAGGGAAAGGCCGTACAATTCTTCCTGGATCTCTATTCCGACAATCCTGTTTTCAATGCCTTTTCTCGACAGATATACAGGTATGATACCACAACCCGTGCCTATATCCAAAAGGGTCTCGTGACGCTTCAGGGTGACGAAGTTCGCGAGCAGAAGGGGGTCCATGGAAAGGCGATACCCCTTTTTCTTCTGAATAAGCCGTACCTTCTCGTCGCACAACACGTCCAGGGTTTCGTCAGGACCTATGAACTCAGGCATATTTATGGAACACGAGCCCGGTGAGTGCCTTCCGATGGAAGTAGGTCGACTTTGGGGGCATACAAAGCCCGTTTTCGGCGATATCCTTCACCTCTTCCACAGACGTCGCCGGGACGAAAACAGCGAAGTCGTACCGATTGCAATTCACGAGCCTGACTGCTTCATCCGCACTGCTGTAGGGAGGACCCTTGAAAGGTTTGATAAGAGCACCGAGCATGGACCCTTTGTTTACCACGGGACGGCATCATTGTCAATCGGAGCGTTTCCTGTCTTTCTTACTATAAGTCTTATAGGACCTATACGACCTATATCGTGCGCGCACAGCACTATGCACTCGTGGGTGAGTGACGAGTGAAGAGGAACGGCCGCCGGCACTGCGGTTGGCGGCCGCGGGAAGAGGGAAAAAGAAAAGACGCGAGTCTTACTTGAGGCGCGCTTCTACTGCTTGCCAGTTCACGTTCTTGAAGAAGGCATCGATGTATCCCGGCTTCTTCGTGCCGTAGTCGACCATGTAAGCATGCTCGAAAACGTCCATGATGAGGATGAGCGCGCAGCCGGCCGGATGTCCCTGGTCGTGCTCGTTGATCCAGAAGTTGATCAGCTTGCCGCCGGCCGTATCCTGGTAGAGGGCGGCCCAGCCGATGCCCCTCATAGCGCCGATTGCCCTGAAGTCCTTTTCCCAGGTCTCGTAGCTCCCGAAGTCCTGGGCCAGTTTTTTTGCAAAGGCCCCGTCTTTGTTGATCTGCCCTTTGCCGCCGAGGTTCTCGAAGTAGTATTCGTGCAGGCGCATGCCGTTAAATTCCCATCCCAATCTCCGGTGAAGCTCCGCGAACTCCGGGGTCGCCGTTTTCTCGTCCTTGAGCTGGGCGAATGTGTCGAGGAGCTTGTTGGTGTTCGTCACGTACCCCTGATACAGGGTAAAATGGTTGTTGAGGAGCGTGTCGCTGAAGCCTTCCATCCCTATCAACTTCGTGTAATCTTTCGCAGTGTACATACCTTCCTCCTTGCGTGAAATGTGATCAGTCCCTAAGAATTTCTCTCCGGCGGCCTTCGGGGAGTCGAGAAGCGCGCGCCGCAAACCCGTCCGTGCCTGCCCCCGAACTCATCCGGGTTATAGGTTAATATAATCTCGGAGAAGGCCCACCGCCAGAAAGGGAAGAGACTTTTTTCACGGCTTGGGCGCTATAATCCCCGCGCCCCAGGCGTCCTTAGCGGTTGTCGTATGCACAAAATCGCCCCGCTCGATGGGGATGGCGACCTTCATGAAGAGCGTGAACATAAGGATTCCCACGGCCCACACGCCGAAGGAGACGAAGAGCTCGAGCTGGTTGGGCACGTAATCGTAAATCTCCCCAAGGGGAGAGGGTACAAAGCCGGGCAGGACAAAACCGGGCCCTTTCTCGATCCAGACGCCCACTATGATGAGCAGACAGCCCAGATTGAGGGTGGGGAGCCATTTCCTCGTCCGCCTCATGAGGAAAAGAAAAAAGGCTGTCACGTTGAAGCCGAGGGCCGTCCACATCCAGGGCACGAGCACCCGGTGGCCATCCAACCCCTGATACATGTACCGGAGGGAGGAAAGATCAATGGTATCCGAGTAATATTCCTTGAAGACTTCGGCAGAGAGGAGGAACAGGTTGAGAAACATGGCATAGGCGATGAGCTCGGCAATCTTGAAAAGGGCTGAGTCCTCGATCTTGATGTAGGAGATCCGCCTGACTACCTGGAACATGACGATCACCATGGCCGGGCCCGAGCAGAAAGCGGATGCCAGGAACCGGGGCGCGAGGATCGACGCGTTCCAGAAAGGTCGTGCTTCCAGTCCGTTGTAGAGGAAGGCCGTCACCGTATGGATGCCCACGGCCCAGGGTATGGAGACCAGGATCAGGGGGATCACGAATTTTTTGTTCGGTTCTTTTCCATAGTAGAGCTTCACGAGCATGTACACGGGAATGAATGTGTTGAGGAGCAGGTACCCGTTGAGGACGAGCACGTCCCAGGCGAGGAGGGACCGGGGGAAACTGAGCCATCCGATATAGGGGATGAGATGCCAGAACCTGTCCGGCCGGCCCAGGTCGACGAAGACGAACAGGAGGGCCATGACGATGGATGATGCCGCCCACAGCTCTCCGAGGACCACGATCTCCTTGATCGGCTTGAAGTCGTACACGTAGGCGGGTATGACGAGGAGGACAGCCGCTGCCGCCACCCCGACGAGGTACGTGAAATTGGCGATATACATGCCCCACGACACCTCGTCGCGCATGTGTGTCACGATCAGCCCCTGATCCATCTGACGCAGGTAGTAGGTGAGACCCAAAAGGATGACGCCGATCAGGAAAAGGCACCAGGTATAGTAGAGAGGTCCACCTGACACGACAAGTCTCAGCGTCTTCTTATAAAATCTCCAGGCTTCCATGTTCTCACCCTATTCCGCAATTACTGGGGCTCAGCGCCCTCTCCATGAGCAAAGCTCATGGAGCCTTCCCCCTCAGCTCGCTTCGCTCGGTTAAATGCCTCGCCTTCATAACCCCCTTACCCTATTCCGCAAAGAAGTAATAAAATTTCGGCTCCGTATTCAGATCCTCTTTGAGGCGAAATACCCTCTTATGGTCGATCAGGTAACGTATCTCACTGTCGGGATCGAGGAGATTCCCGAACTTTCTCGTCCCCGTGGGACATGCTTCCACGCACGCGGGGTATCTGCCGTTTCTCACGCGCTGGATGCAGAAGGTGCACTTGTCGACGACATTTCTTATCCGGGGCCGGTTGCCCAGGTAGTGGACCTGCGTGTTCCATTCATCTTTTCGCAGCTTCGGCTCGGACCAGTTGAACGTCCTGCCTCGGTAAGGGCAGGCGGCCATACAGTACCTGCAGCCGATGCACCAGTTATAATCGACGACGACCAAGCCGTCCGGCTCCTTCCAGGTGGCATGGACCGGGCACACCTTGACGCAGGGCGGATTCTCGCAATGCTGGCATTGAACCGGCATGTAAAAATAGCCTTCCTCGGGTACTTCAGGCGGGTTGTAGTAATCCTCGGCCTGCTCCAGATTGGTGAGGTTCCCCTTTTTCAACCGGAGTACCCTGATCCACTGGACCTGGGGATTGTGCCGCGACAGGTTGTTCTCCCTCACACAGCCATAGACGCATCGCCTGCACCCGATGCAGCGCGAAAGGTCGAGGCCGTACCCCCATAGGGTGTGGGGCGTCGCCCCCTGAGCGCTCACGCTGAATGTCAGTCCATACTGCTCCAGGTACCGCTCCTCCAGCCTCTTGACCGTCTGCTTCTTTTCCGACTCCGTCATCTCGAGGAAATGCTTCTGGAAGAATTGTTCCCTCTCCGCTTTGGTGCACGAGGCCAGGGAGAAGGCGGCGCCGGAGGCCCCGGCAACGGCGAGGGTGCGAAGGAATTCTCTGCGGGTAAAACGTTTATGGGCCATTTTGTTTATCCAAAGGTCTGAACGGCGGGGGCTCCGGCTTCAAGGGCTTGAATTTGGGGTCGTGCGGGTTGTGGCAGTTGACGCACAGGAAATAGGTCCTCCTGCCGCCCGCGAAATAGCCGATCCTCTTGCCGTGGATGCCCGCTTTCCAGTCCCGGTAATTGGTCCCATGACACTGCCCGCACAGGCGGTATGACCCGGTAAAATCGATCAGGTCTCCGTTGACCAGATGGAGCTTGTCCCTGTTCTTTGCGTCGTGGCAGATGAAGCACCAGGTCAGGACTTCAGGCGCGTGACGAAGCGTGATATGCGTGTGCTCGCCCAACTCCCTTTTCTGCGTGTTCACCTCCATGCCTTCGTGACAGGAGCTGCAAGGGAAGATGCCCGGGCTAAACGGCGGCGGCGGCACAGGAAATTCCTCGCCGCCTTTTTTGTCCGAGGCCGCCGCGGCCATGCCTGCCAGCAGCACGGCCACTAACGGGATAACGGCCGGCAGCATCAGCCGGCGGAGGATGATGCGGAAAAACGGCAGGGAAGAAGCAGGGCTTTCAGCCATATGAGCGTGCAGGAGTCCGGGTCGTCATAATTTCCCTTTATATTGAATATAAGCGTGATAAGCGGCGTGTGCCATGTGTTCGTGAGCTACCCCCATCGGTAATTGAAGTTTTCCCCTCTCTATGGTAGGTATTTAAAGGTATTTTCTTTATGGCCCTCACACGCTCGGAACAGGTTCTCGTCGAGGCCCTGGCGGCGCTCCCTCCTCACAACGTTTACGCAGACGCGGAGAAAAGGGAGATCTTCACGGGTTTCAGGCTCTTTATGGACCGCCGGATCACCCGTATCGGCTGGGAGGCGGATGCAGTGCTCATTCTCGACCTGGCCGGAGCTCCCGATTCAGCCATGTCCCGTCCTGCAACCGTGCGCGTCTCGCAAGAAGGGGATCGTCTAAGGTTCCGGTGCTCCCACCCCGACCATAACGGCAGCGAGCGATGCAGCCACGTCGTGGCCGCCCTTATGACGCTTGTCCATTTTTTTAGGCCGAACGTCTTCAAGATGACAAGAGAAGACCCGCCCCATCGGGACCGGCTCGCGGCAGGCCTCTTCAAACGATCCGGCCGGCCGGAAGGCGGCGCGGTTGTGTCGCGGCCGACCTTCAGGGCCGCCGGGGTCAACCCGCCCGGAGTCGTTAAGAAGGGGGAGGGCCGGTTTGAGATCATTGTCGAAGAGACGGAGGAGGGCCTGAGGGCCTTCCCCGAGAGAGACGGCAGGAGGATCGGGGACCTGCCATCCGACCGAACGCTGCCGGTGGAGATCGCGTATCTTGTGAGGTCCGGCTACAGACAGGAGATGTCCCTGTCGCTCTTCGCATTCCTGAACCGCGCGGAAAACCGTTATCCGGTCTACTATCGTGACGGATCGCGGAAGTCTCGCATCGAATGGCTGGGTGAGGTTCGGGCCGCCACCTGGACGGAGCTCGATGTGCGGGGAGATGAGATCGTCGCGCGAAAAGCGTGCTCGCTGGAGAATAACAAGAGAGTGCGGGGCACGCTCATTGGTGATTTCGTTTTTAACGACGAGCGCACGCAGATGGGCCGGGTGAGCGGGACCGAGGGGTGGCATTGCTTTGACCTTGTGGGGGCTGCCTGTCGAAGGAACCGGGTGATGGCGGCCCGTCTGCGGGAGACGGACGGGCGCCAATTCTGCATCCCTGTGGAGGTCTTCAGGACGCTGCCGTTCTTTATCAAGAAGTCCGGCGCCGCGCGTGTGCTCCGGTCGCTTGCGTGCATGGTCGAGGGAAAGGAGATGAGAGTCCGCGCCACCCGCGCCAGCGGGTACAGGCTCGTTATCAGCGCCGACAAGAGGGGCAGGTTCCTCATCACGCCCCAATGCCGGTCTGGCCCGTATTCCTTTTCGCCCTCGCAGGCCATCATCTCTCTGGTCAGGTCGGTAGAGATGGGTCGTGTTCCCCTGACGATCAGGACCAAGAAGCGAAAACCGGTCCTTTACGACGCCCTCTTTCACGCCCTTGCCCTGGATAAGCGGGAGGCGGTCGACGAGCAACTGAGGCGGGCCATCGACGAGGAGGGCTTCGGCCGGCGCCAGTCTGCCTCCGAGGCCCGCAGCCTGATCAAGCGGTCGCTTTCCACTTTTATGGGTGAGGAGACGCAGCTCCACTTTACGGGTCTGGAATGGCAGATGATCTCAGTGGACAAGGAAAAGGAAAAGCATCTCTTCTCCACCCCCTTTGATGTGTTCGGGCCTTCCCTTTACGACCGGATGGCCCACCACGGCATTGCCATGTCGGTAAGCGAGGACGATCTTTTCGGGCGTCTCCACCACCTCCACGCGCTCGCCGTAAAGACGGGCATCGAGCTCTCCTTTGACGACCGTCCCGTTGAGCAAGTCTCCTGGGAATTCGCGGTCGATGCAACAGGGGGCGCCATAGACTGGTTCGAGATCCGTCCCGAAATAAGGTGCAAGGGGGAGGTTTTGCCGAAGGAGTTGTGGGAACAGGCCCTGTCCGGGAAGGGCATTGTCAGCCACGGTGGTTCGATCCAGATCCTCGATGAGGCAAGCCTCCGCCGCCTTGCGCTCGTTGCCGGTCTCTGGGGCGGGACGAAAAAGGCGGCGGGACGGAGGCAGGTCACCTCCGTCCCCAGGCTCCGCATCATCGAACTCTTCGCCCTCAGGAAAAAAGGTATCTCCGTGCGCCTCAACGCAGAGGATGAGGCGATGATGGCGCGCCTCATCCGGTTCGCAGGGTTAGAGGAGCGGCCGGTGCCTGCCTTGCGGGCAGACCTGAGGCAGTACCAGAGGGAGGGATACTATTGGCTCGCCTTTCTCTATGAACACGGGTTCGGCGCCTGTCTCGCCGACGATATGGGGTTGGGCAAGACCGTGCAGGCAATCTGCCTCCTCGCTGCCATGAAGGAGGGGAAGGTTACGCCTCCCGGTTCTGCGCCCACCGGGCTCAAATCCCTGGTTGTCGTGCCGCCGAGCCTCATATTCAACTGGGAGCGGGAGATCGAGCGGTTCTATCCGAACTTGGGCATCCGTGTTTACAGGGGCAGGGGGCGGTCGGCCGGGACAGGGGATTATGACGTGCTCATCGCCAGTTACGGCCTCGTCCGGAGAGATATTGCAAAACTGAAGCAGCTTCGGTTTAACGTGATCATATTCGACGAGGCCCAGATGATCAAGAATATTTTTGCCGATACGACGCACGCGGTCCGGCAGTTGAAGGCGCTCTTCAAGATCGCCCTCACGGGGACGCCCGTAGAGAATCACGTGGGCGAATACTTCTCCATCATGGACACCGTCCTGCCCGGCCTTCTCGGCGACTACCGGGAGTTCCAGGGCCGTGTAAGGGCCGATGCGGCAAGCGTTCTCCCCGTGCTGAAAGAGCGGACGAGACCGTTCGTGCTGCGCCGCACGAAGGAGCGCATACTCAAGGAGCTCCCGCCGAAGATCGAGCGGGACGTCTTTCTGGAGCTGACGGAAGAGCAGAAGAGGTTCTATAACAGGACGGTGCTCGAGGTGCGCTCGACGGTAGATGCAGCCTACCGTATGAAGGCGGCAGAGCAGGCGAGGATCATCGCGCTGACGGCGATAATGAAATTAAGGCAGATATGTCTCACGCCCAGGCTGCTCGTGGAGGAACTGAAGGAGCCGTCGCCGAAGATAGAGTTCCTGAAGGAGAAATTGGGCGAGCTGTGCGACGCATCCCACAGCTCCCTCGTCTTTTCCCAGTTTACCTCCTTCCTCGACCTTGTGGAGGAGGAACTCCGGACGAAAGGCCTGCCCCTTTTTCGCCTGGACGGATCAACGCCGGTGAGCAAGAGGAAGGGGATTGTCGATGGGTTCCAGGAGAGCCGGGCGCCCGCTGTCTTCCTCCTGAGCCTGAAGGCGGGCGGCCGGGGGCTCAACCTCACGCGGGGGGCCTATGTGTTTCACCTCGACCCCTGGTGGAACCCGGCGGTCGAGAACCAGGCGTCCGACCGGTCCCACAGGATAGGCCAGGAGAACAAGGTAATCGTGACCCGGCTCCTCATGCGCCACACGATAGAGGAGAAGATGACCGCCCTGAAAAACCGAAAAGCGTGCCTCTACCGCGCCCTTATGGACGGGCCCGGAGGATGCGAGGACAGGGCGATTACAAAGGACGATTTTGAGTTTTTGCTGGAGTAGCCACACGCTCATCATGGGTGTTTCCTTTTTTGCGGGACAGGGTTGGGGTGATACCCGTAAGGGAAACAGCCTCGACCGGCTTACTTGACCGTCAGCGAATGAGGCTGCATGCCGGTGGCCGACGTATCGATATTATACTTCTTGATGCGGCTGTAAAGGCTTGGCCTGCTGACCTTTAAGAGCTTCGCTGCCTTCGAGATATTGTTGCTGCAGAGTTCAAGGATCTCTTTCACCTTCTGCGCCTCGACGTGGTTTACCTCTTCCTTCAGGGGGATGACCCCCGATGATTTGATGGTTTTTGAACCGTCGATGCCGAGGTCCGCGACGCTGATGGTCGTGCCGTCAGACATTACTATGGCTCGGCGTATCTTGTTGATCAGTTCCCTCACGTTACCCGGCCAGTTATAGACCTCTATCGCGTCGAGGGCTTTCTTGGTGAAAACTTTTGTCAACCCCATCTCGGCCGAAAACCTGTTGAGGAAGAATTTGGCGAGGAGCACGACATCCTCCCCCCGGTCCCGCAAGGGGGGTAATTGAATCGCGAATTCGTCCAGCCGGTAGTACAGATCACTCCTGAATCTGCCCCCCTGTATTGCGAGGTCGAGGTCACAGTTGGTGGCTGCAATGACGCGGACGTTCACCTTCTTCCCGCTCGTTGAGCCCACGCGCTCCACAATCCTGTCCTGAAGGAATCGCAACAGCTTGGCCTGAAGGCTCATAGGCATCTCGCCTATCTCGTCGAGAAAGACGGTCCCTCCGTCGGCCGATTCCATCTTTCCCTTTTTGGTTGCATACGCCCCGGTAAAGGAGCCTTTCTCATGACCGAAAAGCTCCGCTTCGAGGAGGTTTTCCGGTATGGCGGCGCAGTTGATCGTGACAAAAGGCCTATTTTTCCTTGCGCTCCTCTCGTGGATGGCGAGGGCCGTCAGCTCCTTGCCCGTGCCGCTTTCGCCGAGGATCAATACGGACAACTCGGTTTTTGCCACCTTCCGTATTTTGGAAAATATCTGAAGTATGTGAGGGCTGGTACCTACGAAATCCTGCATCTCTTCACTGGCCCTGACCTTCAGCAGATCGACATCCACGAAATTGACGAGCTTTTGCAGTTGTTCCAATTTTAGCTCCTTCACTTTGTTTTCCAGCCTTTTGACCACCACCATTTTTTCATGGTATTCAAAGTAACCCTGCTTGTCGATCGCCAGATCCCAGCCGCAGTTTTTACAGACTTCCGGCATGACCGTATACCGCTGCCCGCAGAAAAAGCACACGCCATCGGGAACCATATTGTCGACAATATATTGCCAGAGCTTAAGTTTTGTGGCGTGGGCAACATCATGAAAGGATAGGGCATAACCGTCCGCGTCCTTTCGCACGATGTTGACGGTATGCTCAAGGACGCCCTGCTGGGGAAGCTCATAGCGCATAATCAATCCGTTGGGGGGGGGTTTTCCGTCTAAAGCAGAGATGGAATTCTTGATGAAAGCGCCGTCGAGACCAAGGGCTATTATGAGGACGTCCCTTTTCTCAGCGCCTCTTTCTATTTCAGCCGGGATTTTCATCTCAACTCGCGGACTGAAACGCACGGTAAGACTCCTTTTTGCAATGTATCTGAGACAAGGATAAGGGGTCCACGGAAGCCTGTCAACGATTCATAGGTCGCACAAACGAAGGCCCGGTCGTATAACCATAGGTGGATAAACCTTCATCGACAGAAGTTTTAACACGTGCGTAAATCGGGCAAGGTTCGAGGTCTTTTCGGGCACGGGTAGTGCCGGCCCTTTACACCTGTATGCCTTATTTTACACCCGTCGATTTTTCCTCGAACATATCACTAATAATATCAATTTGTTGGCATTGGCACGTCCCTTGCTAGTCAGCGTGGTACGTCGTTGAGGTGAGGATGAGAGTCCTTGGCGCAGGAAGGAGGAGTGCGAAGACATGGGAATGAGAGCCGGCAATGTTACCCGTTTCCTTCCCCGGCTGCTTATTTTCCTTCTTTTCTGCCTTACCCGGGCGGTTCTTATGGCGGAGGCGATTTTCGCCGATGGATGCGGGCATCAACGCTTCAACCTGGTGGCGCACAGGCAACCGGGGAAGATTATTCTGTGGGACGAAGGCCCCGCGAGCGTGGCAAAATCTGTTTCGGTTGGAGTGAACATTAAAAACTGGAGATTTACCCGCCCACCTTCCCCGGTTTCGTCTTACGGTGCAAGACCATTGACTCACATAACAAGACGTTTTTCTCGTTTCACAAGACATCACACAGGTCAGACCGTGTCCGTCAATTATCGGTATACCCCGGATAGACTGAAGAAACGGGAAAGGAGAGCATGAGGGACATACCGGTCATCATGTGGCATGATTATTGTAAGCCTTCGTGACAGATATTCATCATCATTTACACATCGAGTACGGTTTTTCTCTTAAACAGAAGACTACGACAACGAAGATTTTTCAAAAAGAGGGGGCGGATGATGACAATCAAGCTTGCCATCGTGTCGAGCAATCGTCTTTTTTGCGAAGGGGTGCGGAAACTGGTCGAGGGAGATCCTGAAATAGTGATTGTCGGCGAGCTGGAGCCTCTCGCCGACTTTCAGGACCTGGTCGACCGGAGTGACGTCGTTCTCATCGACCAGCCGGCGCTCTTCGCTATCCCCCGCCACGTTTTGACAGAGAGCGGCCTCCGCGCCAAGTTTATCATGGTGGAGAGCAGGAACGAACCGTCTTCGATCGACGGCGAACTCATAGGGCTGATTTCAAAAGGCGTGATGGCAGGGATTCTTTCTGCCGAAGCGAACGGAGAACTGTTGAAAAAGGCCGTAAGGGTGGTTGCCTCCGGGGACCTTTGGCTGGACCACCTGACAATCAAAAATATCCTTACCCAGGCTATGTCAGTGAAAAAGGGCGTGACAAGACAGGAATCGGAGATAGCGGAGCTTATCACGAGAGGATACTGCAACAAGGAGATCGCCCGGGAGCTTAAGATTGCGGAAGCCACGGTAAAGTCGCACTGTAACAGACTTTTCAGAAAATATAACGTGTCGGGAAGGCTGCAACTCGGGCTCAAGTTGAAGGGGTTCCATCCCGGGAACCTGCCACGCATGTCGCACGATACGAACTGATCGCCGCGACGCGCGGAAAGCGGCATCCCTCGAAGCGGCCGCATCTGCTATCCCACCCGACCGGCAGAGAGGGAAGGGTGCACAAACAAGCGCAAAAACGTACCTTTTTGCCATTTTTTACTGCGTTTTACCCTCATTTTACCCTTTTCAGCACGGATTGTTCACTCAGCGTCTCACCATCCCTCTCCTGATTCCCTTCTCTCGCAAGCCTTTCCGAAGGGGTGTGGACGAAAGTACACTAAAGTACACGGTTTTAGGGGGGGGGTGGGGGGGTCAAAAACAATGTTGAATTATAAATTATAAATGTTGAATAAACGACCACGGCGGGCGGAGCGGGTCGGCAATCTGGCGAGAACACGCGGATGCGGCCCGCCTGTCGGAAGCTGTGAAAAATCCATTTTAGTCGTCACCCCGGTGAAAACCGGGGTCCAGGCTGTTCGTACCTTGCTGAGATTACTGGAT
>JBEKHB010000015.1:0-149136 GCA_050012495.1 Syntrophorhabdales bacterium | reverse complement strand
CGGCCACGAGCGACGGAGCAGGGCGTTACACCGCCGCCGGACGCACCCGAAGGGCGTGGGTCGAAGTTCAATTGTCAAAGAGCGACGCGGCCTCTGGGATCGCCCGAAACCGGCTGGCACGGGCCGGGCTACATCATCTCTTTAGGGCCTCTCACAATGACTGCCCGGTCCCATAATAGTTTCTCCGTTTTCCGCTCTCCTGTCAAAGTGACAAGCAGGGGGGACAAGCAGAGGTGACAAGGAGAGATGACAAGGAGAGATGACAACCAGAAGTGACAAAAGGCATCCCCTTCCGGTTTTCTGAAAAAATGACGGATGGGCAAGCGGCGCTTGTGCGGCAGTTTTTTCCCGGTATCCCGGTCCGAACTGCCGGCAATTTTAGTAATGATTCCAACCACAAATGAAGTTGTGGGAATTCATGTCCTGTGATATATATGTGATAATCACCATGAAGACCGGAAAAGTGATGATTTAATGGGCGGCCCTCAGGCGCCGCCAAGGCAGTATATGGTATAATAAAAGCATGATTACCGATGAGGAAAAACAGACCATTATAAGAACTGCCGCCAAGTATCATGCAAAACGCGTGATACTCTTTGGGTCGGCGCTGTCACCCGACAAAGAAAGCCGCGATATCGACATTGGAGTGGAAGGCATAGAAGAGAAGGACTTCTTCACCTTTTACGGTGAACTTATGTGTGCCCTGTCGAAACCGGTCGACGTCATTGATCTGTCCATAACAAGCCGCTTTTCCGAACTCGTTAACCTGGAGGGTATACCTCTCTATGCCTGACTACCGTCTTCGGGTCGAAGCTGAGTATGAGGCTATCAGAAACCTGCTTTCCACCTTGCCAAACTGTCCGCTGTCAACGCTCTCCGCTCTTGAGCTTGCCGGTGCAGGAGCGCTGCTGTACAACTTCTACAACGGCATAGAAAACGTTCTTAAGCAAGTTTTCCAGATGAAAGTACTTGTCGTTCCCCAAGGGGAATCATGGCACAGAGACCTTCTGGTTACCGCAGGAGAAAAGGGAATCCTATCCGCTCAACTATTGAACAGCTTGAAACGTTACCTTGCCTTCCGCCACTTCTTTGGTCATGGTTACGCCCTTAATCTGTTTCCAGAGCGTATGCAACCGCTTCTGGATGATGCACAGTCGGTCTTTGACCAGTTCAAGGCTGACATTGAAAAGACCATGTGGTAACCAGCAGGTCGGGGGCGGGTGATGTCTCCGATGTTTGACTCTGGAATCATGATCCGAACTGCCGGCAATTTCACTAATGATTCCAACCACAAATGAAGTTGTGGGAATTCATGGCCTGTAACATATATGCGTGATAATCACCATGAAGACCGGAAAAGTGATAATTTGATGGGCCGTCAGGCGCCCTCATAGTTATTTATTGTTGTCTTTTTCCCATCGGCTTCGTATGATACTAATATCCGTGGAAAGCAGGATGCGCGATAATGAGGGATGGGTCCAAGGGGTGCGATTATGAGTGACGCTCCTAATGTCGGTTCGGTGATTGCAACCCGATTAGCGAGAGCCGAGCCGCTGTTCGAAACAGAGATGGCCGGCCTTGGCGGTCGGTACGACCCACTACCCTCCGTGTGGTATGGTGAAGATTACGAACTCCTGGAAAAGTTGCTCCTTTCTTATCCGCGCACGCATCCGAAGAGAATCCTGGACGCCACCGTCAATGCAGGCCGGTTTTGGAGAAACAGTGGGCGCGCCGTTATCGGAATGGATATCGAGCTCAGCCACAAGCCTGCTCTCGTAGCCGACAATACCGCAATGCCCTTCAGAGACTCTTCATTCGACGTAATCGTTTATGACCCTCCGCATATCCCGAATCAAGGCAAAGACAAGCTCAAGGATTTCGGCACTCGCTTCGGCCTGGTTCGCCGTTCGTCCAAAGAAAACCAGTACACGTTTTCGTTTACGTTCCCGCCCTTTCTGCGGGAGGCATACCGGGTCCTGCACTCCGAGGGCATTCTGTTCGCCAAGATCGCGGACTACGTACACCACCATCGGTACCAATGGGCGCATATCGAGCTTGTCAACGCAGCTACAACGATCGGCTTTCGGGCCTGCGATTGCATCATCAAGGTGCGTAAAGGGCCGATAATAGATCCGAGGTGGAAGACGGCTCATCATTCGAGACGCCATCATTGCTATTGGCTGGTGTTCCGTAAATCCAACAAGTGTGAATAGACCGGTTAGATGACCGATAAGAAGCAGACCCACAAAAAACGCAAGACCACGGCCAAAAGCCCTAAATCACGAGGAGTTGCCATCCTCAGTCCGCCTGGTCCCGGTCGGCAGGTAGCATTCTATCAGCTCCTTGTTGCTGCAAGGAAGCAATGGTTCATCGACGCCCTGCGGGATGCCCTAAAGTCATTGGATCAGGCAGCCGTGAAAGATGAAATCCTGAGATACGTTCCCGCCGATGCGCAGCGACTTTTGGCGGGGGCGGGCCTTCGCGATGAATACATATTCCCCATTCCCGCCGTACTCGAAGCCAAGCCTTCTTTGGTCGGCTACTACCGGATGTTGCTCGGCGCACCTCAGAAGAGCTTCTACAAAAGCTCGACCGGGATGGGACCGTTCAAAACCATGGAGGAACTCGGCACAATCAGCGATAATCAAAAGAAGCGCCTCCCTGCCTTTTGCAAAAGCATGGCCGGCGTACTCGCCGACCTTGTTCGACAGATCGAGGATATCACGGACCGGGACGTGCGCGAACTGCCCCTGCTGACTTTCGGAGCCCAGTTACAAGGCTCCAATAACACGGCCATTGGAAAGAAGGCGATGGCGGACGTTTTTGTTGCCATAAAGGAAATTGTAAAGAAGCATATAAAGAAGGAGGAGCCGCGAAAGCTGACTATCGAAAATGCGTCGGGAAGAACCGTGGTAGTGGCCCTATCCAGTGATCCGGACGTAAGTGTGGTGGAGATGGTAGGCAACACCGAGCACCGGAAAGTAGCGATTGAGGTAAAAGGCGGCACCGATGTAAGCAATGCTCATAATCGAGCCGGTGAAGCTGAAAAGTCTCACTCGAAAGCTAAGCAGAAAGGATATCGGGACTTCTGGACGATCATTTCGAAGAAAGGCTTGTCCTTGACAAAATTACAGGGCGAATCGCAAACCACCACGATGTGGTTTGACGCCATAGAAGTGCTCGGAAGGAACGGACCGGATTGGGACACATTCAAAGAGCACTTGGCCGGGGTAATAGGTATTCCTCTCCGCTCCTGATGGGGCCGGCAATGTGAGTAATGATAGCAAGCACAAATGATGTTACGGGGGTTCATCTCCTGTGATATATACGTGTGATAATCACCATGAAGACTGGAAAAGTGATAATTTGATGGGCGTCCATGAAGCGCCCCGGGGGGGAAAGATCGTGAAGGAGAAGGGGCTTAGACTGCCGGAAGGGAGAAAGTGATAATTTAATGGGCGTCCCTCACGCCTCCCCTAGAATCCGATGACGATAAAAAGAGAGAAGATGCATCTTAATTCCGTAACCATCCATCCTGAAGCATATCCTCCCGACGCCGCGTGCTATCCGTTCAATGTTGCCATATTTCGACATCCGATGAGGATATCCTTCGACACCCCCATCACCATTTTCGTCGGCGAAAATGGCTCAGGCAAGTCGACACTGCTGGAGGCCCTGGCTCGCAAATGCGGCATTCATATATGGAGAGAGGTCGAGCGGCGTCGCTTTGAGAACAACCGCCATGAAGACAAGTTTGACCGTTACATTTCCGTCACCTGGGACGGTGACCCGGTTCCCGGCTCGTTCTTCGGCGGCTCGATTTTTCAGGACTTCGTACGGTTCTTGGACGAGTGGGCGGCCGCCTCTCCCGCTACCCTTGACTACTTTGGCGGTCAATCACTTCTCACACAGTCACACGGCCAGTCCATCATGTCCTTTTTCAGGTCGCGATATCGTCTAAAGGGCTTGTACTTTCTTGATGAACCAGAGACAGCCCTTTCCCCGAAGACTCAGCTCGAAATGCTGCGTCTGCTCACCGCCATGACGAGCGATGGCCATGCTCAATTTGTTGTCGCTACCCACTCCCCTATCCTCCTCGCCTGTCCTCACGCAACTATCTACAGCTTCGACGGTCACCAGATAGAATCAGTCCGATACGAAGATACCGAGCACTACCGTATTTTCAAAGAGTTTCTGAATAAACCGAGGGCGTGAAACAGACATGCTGGCGCCGAGACAGATCCTAAACCGAGAAGGCCGTAAAGGCTTACAGGCCGTCCTGGCAAATGAGAATGTACCGGATGAAACAACATCCCTACCGACCTACGGGTCCCCGATAAACGAAAGGAGGTGTCAGGATGAACGATGTCATAGGAATTGCTTGGTTCAAAGATGAGCTTACTTACCGCAGGGCGCTTGCGATCTTTACCGATTCCGAGAATATGCCCGCCACGTATGAAGGCTGGAAAGCTCTTGTCGGAAGGGAATGCGAAGAGATTAAGGGTTGTGGCAATATCGCTATTCGCGCAGACATCGATCCGGAAACATTTACCGATTGGTGCAACGGTCGTGGATTTAAAGCCGATTCCCAGGGCAGAACGGCGTTCGTCAACTACGTCGAGCTCGAGTATCGGAAGACCGGCAAAGGAACGGTCATCGAATAGCTCGTAGTAAAACATTACGGCCAGTGAGCTGACGGAAGGGACGGGCGCCTCCTTTCGGGCGCCCGTTACCAGAACAGAAATAACCGGGAAGCTCAGTGAAGAACCTCTCCTTGATTGCCCAAGCAGCCGGCTTACGTCCTCCTTCCTGTAGTCCTCAACCGGAGGACCATCAGAAATGGTGAAGAATTCGAGTGGCAATCGCGCCTGCAACGTACGAGCAAGGACGAGTGTAACCTCACAGACAGTTTGGGAAAAAACCAGGTGAGGTGATCTTAACGAATGGCTTCGATACCTCCTCCTTCTCGTCTTCACTGTGTTCCAGCTCGTCTCTATAAGCTAGCTAGTGTCCGTCCGGAAACCCTAACTCCATGAAATACATTGCAAAAAGCCAATAATTGGCTGTAATTTTCCTCGGAACGCCCAGCCGGTGGACTGTGAGGATCTCCTCCGAGAAGGTGCCTCGCTGCTTGAGCGTTTTCATAGGTAGAGAGGCTGATCTCTCGTTCGGGACCACGCAGGCGGGGACGATTCACCCTGATCTTCTGATCTCCGCAATAAATGGACCCCTTCTGATAGGCCCACTTGTAGACCCCTTTCGTGGAGGGGCTTGCCCTCGGGACCGGAACGCTCCTTCCGCTCCATGTCCATGATCGTCTCGGCAAGCATCCGTCCGAGTTCCATGACCAATGAGTCCAGTTCTTTCTTGCCTATCTGGAGGACGCGCACCATTCGTGCTGCGAGCTCCCCGGCGCCGTATACCTGGGCGAACCGTTCCTTGCTTTTTTTCTCTGTTTCGTGTCTATTTTCATCATGGCTCCCTTTCTCGTATTAGATATTGGCCTGTGGATATCCCACGGTGGGAGCCACCCTTTCAATCTTCAGGCCTTCAACTAAGAACAGCTTAACTCCGATATCCGATTTGATGGGGGCAACTCAATCCATAAAGCAAGAATGTCGTGCTATACTAGATAAAATATCATGTTTAACGAACGAATCTTTGGAAGACCCTGCGCGGGGAACCGCGCTGGCAAGGCGTACATACCGAAGGACCAAACGGGAAAGTTCGGTATAGCAGACGGCCCTCATTTTAAGAAGCACCTTAGTATGCGCGCCGACGTACGGCTCCTCTTCGGCGAGAGCAAGAGGATCAAGAAGGTTTTCGGAAATGCGAGGCTCGCGCTTCTCGCTTCCTTCAAGGATTTCGATCACCGGATGTCCCCTGAACCTCGACAAATAGATATTATAGGGTCACGGCATTGCATTTGCTATTGTAAAGATGTAAACGAACGGGGAGGGTAGATGAGAAACATTATTTCAGAGACAGAAGGGGAAGAAGGTCCCTGCACTAACGCAACCATTCAACGTGCAATAGAAGCCATCTGCTATGGCGTCGTCGCCATCAATACCGAAGGGATCATTACTGTGTTTAATAGCGCGGCAAGAAATATTCTGCGCGCTAGCAGCGATAAGCCTGTCCTTGGGAGACACTTAAAGGAAGTGGATACGAATCTCTGGCAATACCTGCTCCAAGCCATGGAGGTACTTTCACCGCAGATCGGCAAACAGCTCAAAATTGGCAATTTGACCATAATAGCTAATTGCACGCCTTTAGTGGCGGAAGGCAACGTTCTGGGAGTGGTCGGCACATTTCAAGAGATCGCAGATCTCGAAAAAATCGCGAATCAGCTACCCTTTGTGAAGCAACTCGAGAACGTCATGAATACCATGATCGAGTGGTCCTACGATGGAATTCAGATCTCGGATGGCCAGGCCAACGTGTTGCGAGTTAATGCCTCCTTCGAGAAATTAACCGGCATAAGATCGTCGGAAATGGTGGGACGGAACATGTCGGACCTTGTAAGGGAAGGCTGGGTGTCGCGATCGGTTACGCTAATGGTACTGGAACGAGGCGAGCTTGTGACAACCAAAGCTCTCTCTAGGAATAAGAGAAACGTATTACTTACAGGGACTCCCATTTATGATGAGGCCGGAAATATCAGCATGGTGCTGACAACCGTCAGGGATATAACCGATCTGACCCGGTTGAATCGGCAACTACGAAGATCGAAACAGATAACTGAGGAATATCAAGCGAAATTGCAGAAGATCCAGGATCAGCACCAGAGCGATTTCGAGCTAATTGCACGTTCCAAAGCCATGGCTGATGTATTGGATCTCGCCCTGCGGATCGCTGCCGTTGATACGTCGGTCCTAATCCAAGGGGAGACGGGCGTAGGGAAAGAGGTTGTTGCTCGGTTCATACATGCAAGATCGCCTAGAGCCGAGAGGGGTACGTTTATGAAGATAAATTGTGGTGCCATACCAGACCACTTGCTGGAGTCGGAACTGTTCGGGTACGAAAAGGGAGCCTTTACGGGGGCCAGTCAGACCGGCAAGAAGGGCCTTTTCGAATTGGCTGATAACGGAACGATCTTTCTGGATGAAATCGAGGCGCTTTCGCTTAACCTTCAGGTAAAGCTGCTAAACGTCGCACAGGATCTGGAGATCCTCCCTGTCGGCGGCACCAAGTCCAAGAAGATCAATACGCGCATCATAGCTGCATCTAACCGAGACCTGCACGAGATGATACAGGACAAAACGTTTAGGGAGGATCTGTTCTTTAGACTGAACGTAGTTCCAATCTACATACCTCCCTTAAGAGAGAGAAAAGAGGACATCCTCCCCTTAATAATCTACTTTGTGGAAAAATACAACAGTAAATACGGGAGAAATAGGCGTCTTGCCAGAACGGCAATCGATTGCCTGATTCAGTATCCCTGGCCGGGCAATACAAGGGAATTGAGCAATATCATCGAGCGGCTCGTGATAACCTCAAGGCTCACCGACATAGTTCTGGATGATCTGCCGGTGGAAGTGGTTACGGCTACCGCTAGCCTGCCTACTACTATGTTTGGGACAGGTTCTCTCAAAGAGGCCGTCGAACGGTTTGAATGCGGCTTTATTCAAGATGCTATAAGAAAGTACGGAAATGCCAAAAAGGCTGCGGCAGTTCTCAAGGTAGACCCCGCCACTATTTCCAGGAAAATTAGGCGACGCGATATAATTGAATAATTGCAATTTATGTTGCATTTCTGCAATAACAAGGTTATCGTCTTGAAAAAAGACCAAAAATGAGGCCTGCCAAGAGATTCTAGCAAGGTATAGTTTGTTCACTAATGCATTGATGCAATCAGACTTACGAAGGCCATCACAACAGCGTCGTATTGGATAATTAGAACATTTTCATCGGTTTCATAGCTCGAAAGCCCCACCTCTAATAAATCTTATGCGCAAATTCCACGATTTGTTATTCTGGTACATTTATTGCTGTAAGCAGGCACAATCCCATTCAGTTATAGGAGCTTGGCTATGAGCTATTTCTAGAATTCATGAACTACTGGGGTGCTGAAACAAGACAATGCAGGACGGCTTCGCATTAATTTCGATCGGCGCCGAAACAATACGGCAGCCGGATCGATTTTGACAAATGTATCCAATAGTTGAGCAAAACCGTATTGCGTTCAGGAATGTCAAAAACAAGGGAGGTTTTAGGAAATGGCAGTTCTCGAAGAACCGATAAACGGGATTCCATTAGTAAAAAATTTTGTGAATGGCGAATGGGTTGAACCACAGGGACAGATTGTCGATGTGACAAATCCTGCAACGAACCAGGTCATTGCGAAGGTGGGCGTTGCCACGAGGGAAGAGATAGATGCAGCCGTGGAGGCAGCCAAGACGGCTTTCCCGGAGTGGAGGAGAACTCCCCCCCTTGCCCGCTCGCGCATACTCTTCCGCCTGAAGGAACTTTTGGAGGAGAGTTTCGAGGAGTTGAGCAGGATCCAGACCCAGGAGCACGGCAAGTGCATCGATGAGTCGAGGGGTGAAACGAGGCGTGGCATCGAGAACGTTGAGGTGGCATGCGGCATACCCACCCTTCAGCAAGGCTACTATTCCGAGGACGTCGCCACAGGCATAGACGAATGGGTAATCCCGACACCCCTCGGAGTCTTCGGCATCATCGGCCCTTACAATTTTCCCTTCATGATCCCTCTCTGGTCAGCCCCATATGCAGTTGCGACGGGGAATACCGTAGTGATAAAGCCATCCAGCGAAGTCCCCCTTTCTCAGATGAGACTGGCCGAGCTGGCGGACGAAGCCGGCTTTCCCCCCGGCGTATGGAATGTGGTGAACGGCGGCAGGACCGTCGTCAACGGGATGCTCGAGCACCCCGACATTGCGGGTATCACCTTTGTCGGATCGACGCCGACAGGCAGGGACGTGATCTACAGGAAATGCGGCGAGACGGGAAAAAGGGTTATCGCCCAGTGCGGCGCCAAGAATTTCATGGTGGTCATGCCTGACTGCAACGTACCGAGAACGATTGCCGCCCTTCTTACATCCTTTTTCGGCAATACCGGCCAGCGCTGTCTGGCCGGGGCCAATCTGGTGATCGTAGGCGATGACAAAGCCTTCTATAAGAGATTCATGGACGACATGGCTGCCGCCGCGGGCGCCATAAAGATCGGCTATGGCCTCGATGAATCGGTCCAGATGGGCCCGCTCCGTGACACAGAGAAAAAACAGAACGTGCTGAAGTACATCGACATCGGAGTCAAAGAGGGGGCAAAGCTGAGATTGGATGGAAGAATCCCGAAGGTCATAGCCGGATATCCCGATACCTGTTTCCTCGGACCTACCATCTTCGAGAATGCCGACCCGGGGTCGGTGATAGGCCGGGAAGAGATTTTCGGGCCGGTTATGAGCGTGATGCGGGCGAAGAACCTCGGCGAGGCGATCACGATGTGCAATGACAATCCCTACGGGAACGGCCATGCCATATTTACCTCGGACGGGGGAAGCGCCAGGGAGTTTCAATACAACATCGCGAGCGGCAATGTGGGGATCAACATAGGCGTCACCGCGCCTGTGGCTTTATTCCCCTTCAGCGGAGCGAAGGATTCGTTCTTCGGGGTCCTCCATACACAGGGACAGGAGGCGATACGCTTCTTCACGGAGAGCAAGGTTGTCATTCAGAGGTGGTTCTGAGGAGGAGATGATATGCGGCTCAATACAGCGTCCGAGGCAATCAGCTTCCTCCGTGAGTTAGAGACGAAAGCGGCCACTTTTTATGAATCGATGGGCAAGGCCCATAGCTCTGAGGAAGCTTTGTTTTCAGACTTTGCGAAAGAGAGCAAAAAGAACATCGCGAACATTGAACGGACATACTTCGGGGTGATTACCGACGCCCTGGAGGGCTGCTTTGCTTTTGACATCGACCGGTCGAAATACGAAATCCATGATATGGCAGCAACCGCCAGGTACGCTGATGATCTTGCGGCGGCACTGGAAATGGAGGAACGAATTAGGAGGTTCTACGTTGACGCTGCGGCGCAATCTAAAGGTCTCATGGCCGATGTGCCGAGAGTCATGGAGCGTATAGCCAGGGCAAGGGGCGAGCGGCAGGAAAGACTGCGGTCCCTGATGGATGCGTTGAAGAAGGCCAGAACATGATGGGTCTGCATGCAATGAAATCATGCGAAAGACGAAAGGAGGCCAAGTTGTGAATGCTAAGAGAAAGGAATTGATAGAGGTAGTCGGTGAAGGAAACGTCCTAGATAACCAGGAGGATCTCCAGGCATACTCGCAGGATGAGAGTTTTGCCCGCCCGCTAAAGCCCTGGTATGTGGCGAAGCCACACAATGCGGGCGAGGTTGAAACACTCGTACAATGGGCCAACCGGACTAACACGCCCCTGGTGCCGATAAGCTCCGGTCCGCCTCATTTCCGGGGCGATACGGTGCCAAGCGTTCCGGGAGCGGTCATGGTCGACCTGAGCGGGATGGACAAGATCCTCAGGATCGACACCCGCAACAGGATGGCAGTGATAGAGCCGGGCGTGACCTATGCCCAGCTTTTGCCCGAGTTGGCAAAGGAAGGACTGCAAATCCCCATCCCGATGGCACCGAGAAGCAACAAATCGGTTATCGGTAGCCTGCTGGAAAGGGAGCCCAACACCATGCCGGCGTACCAGTGGCAGACGCTCGAACCGCTGCGCTGCCTGGAGGTCGTCTGGGGAGACGGGCAGAAGATGACCACCGGGGAAACCGGACAGTTCGGGTCTCTGGAGAAGGACTGGGAAAAAGGGTTTGCCCAGGTGAACCCAAGGGGACCTGCTCAGGCGGATTTCTACAAGTTTACTTCGGCGGCCCAGGGAGGCATGGGGCTTGTTACCTGGGCTTCCGTCAGATGCCAGGTGATGCCGCAGGTCCATAATCTGTATTTCGTGCCGGCATCGGAAGTGGAGGATTTGTTCGATTTAGCGTATGAGCTGCTGAAGTTCCGCTTTGGCGATGAACTCCTGTTGCTCAACGGATGGAATCTGGCAACCATTCTGGGAAGCGAAGCCGGCAACATCAAAGAGCTCGCGGGAGGGTTCCCCCGGTGGGTCCTTATCGTGGGGATAGCCGGCAGGGACAGGTTGCCGGGAGAAAAGGTGGCTTATCTGGAAAAAGATATTGCCGAGATGGCGCAGGAACGCGGCTTGTGCCTCGTGCCGTTTGTTCAGGGGGCCACCGGCAGGGAAGTGCTGGAAGTCATCCTGAACCCGTCGACGGAGCCTTACTGGAAGATGCGTTACAAGGGAAGCAGTCAGGACATCTTCTTCCTTACCACCCTCGATAAAACGCCCGAGTTCGTGAAGGCGATGAACAAGGTAGCGGACAGTCTTGGATATCCGAGCTCCGAAATAGGGGTATACATACAGCCGCTCCACCAGGGAGTGAACTGTCACTGCGAATTCAGCCTGTCCTTCGACCGCAGCAATACAAGCGAGGCAAGCCGGATGAAGGACCTGTACGCAAAGGCCAGTGACGAATTGTTGAAACAGGGGGCATTTTACTCCAGACCTTATGGCCTCTGGGCGCAGATGGCATTTAACCGGGATGCGCAGACAACGGACGTATTGAAAAGGATTAAGGGGATATTCGACCCGAACAATATCATGAACCCGGGAAAGTTGTGCTTTTAAGCCGAAAAAGGAGGATAAACAATGGCCTTGAAGGATTATTTGCCACAGATGGAAAGATGTGGTCAGTGCTCATATTGCAAGTGGATTCCCTTCGATCACGTAAAGAGCTGGAGGTTTTCGTACGGCTGCCCTAGCATCGCCAACAACAACTTCAACAGCTATTCCGCCCGCGGCAGGTACTCGGTTGCCATGTCACTTCTGAATGGCAGGAGTGAATACACAGATCGAGTGCTGGACATAGTGTACAAATGCCTAACCTGCGGAAGTTGTGATGTTTCCTGCAAGATATGTCGTTATAACATGGAACCGCTCGAAATGATGCGTGAGTTGAGGTTCAAGCTGGTGGAGGACGGCCAGCTGCTCCCCGAGCACATGTTCTATATCGAACACCTTCGCAAGGAAGACAACATGATGCTGAAGCCAAAGGCGGATAGGGGACGTTGGGCGGAGGGTCTCGATGTGAAGCATGTCCGCGATAAGTCGGCCAAGGTACTCTTCCATGCCGGTTGCCGGTTCAGCTTCGATGAGGGCTTGTGGCAGAAATCAAGGACCGCCGTTGCCCTGCTCATGAAAGCGGGAATCGATATCGGTATTATGGGGGCGGATGAATCCTGTTGCGGCTGCCGGGTGTTCAATATGGGATACAAGGGGGAGTTCAAAAAGTTTGCGCAAAGCAATATGGAGCTTTGGAAAACCGCCGGGATAGAGACTATCGTCACCTCCTGTTCCGATTGCTATCATGCCTTCAAGCGGCTTTATCCAGAAATGGGGACGAAGATCGAAGTCGTGCACACGGTCGAATACGTAAACAGGCTGCTTACAGAAGGCAAGATCAAGTTCAACAAGAATGTCCCCATGAGGATAACCTACCATGACCCTTGCCATTTGGGTCGCCAGGGAGAGGCGTATGTGCCCTGGAACGGCAAGGAGAAGAAGATCAAGAACCAGATCGTGGTCTATGAGCCGCGCAAACCCAGATATAACGGGGCAAACGGAGTTTACGAAGCACCGAGGAATGTGCTCAGGAGTATTCCAGGCTTAGAACTGGTCGAGATGGAAAGAATCAGAGAGTATGCATGGTGCTGCGGGGCCGGTGGCGGAGTGAAGGAAGCTTACCCTGAGTTCTCCAACTGGACGGCCACGGAAAGGATAGAGGAAGCCAAGTCGACCGGCGCCGAAGCAATCGTAACCGCATGTGGCTGGTGCGAAAGGAACTTCATGGATGCGATCAGCGCTAGCGGTGACAAAATGAAGGTCTTCGATGTGGTTGAGCTTGCCCAACAGGCAATGTGATAAGGAGGACGAGAAGATGGCATTATCAAGGGAGGTATATCAAGCGCTGGAGGATATCGTCGGTCCGGACAACATCTCGGACGATCCTGCTCTACTCGATTCATACGTTTATCCACTGATGGCTACATCCCTGCATTGTGGCCCGTTCTACAGGGTATTCACTCCCCGCGCCGGAGCGGTGCTCCTTCCAGCGAGTACGGAGGACGTGCAGGCGGTAGTGAAAGTCTGCAATAAACATAAAATCAAGTACAAGGCTTCCAGCACTTTTTGGGGAGCTATGGGTTACCCGTCGCACGAAGACGCCGTCCAGTTGGACATGCGACGTATGAACCGGATCATCGAGATAGACAGGAAGAATATGTTCGCGGTGATCGAGCCGTACGTCATAGGAGCGACACTTCAGGCCGAAGCCATGAAGGTGGGGCTCAATTGTCACATGATCGGGGCTGGAGCGGGCTGCTCTCCTCTCGTGGCCGCCACCTGTTATGTGGGGTTCGGTCCGGACTCTTTCTATATGGGCGTGGGCGCTGAGAACCTGTTGGGATTCGAATGGGTCATGCCCAACGGGGATACCGTCAAAGCAGGCTCGCTCGGATCAGGGGCCGGTTGGTTCTGCGGCGAAGGACCCGGACCAGGAATAATAGGCTTAATCAAAGGAACTATCGGGGCCAGGGGGGGCATGGGTGTTTTTACGAAGATTGCCCTTAAGCTCCATCCGTGGCCTGGGCCCACCACGCTCTCTGCTTCCGGTACGCCACCCGCTTACAGAGCCCCGTTGCTTGATAACGTCAGGGCATTCACCGTATGCTTCCCATCCTGGCAGGCTTTTGCGGACTCATGCTACAAGCTGTGGAATGCCGGCATGGGGTATATCGCCCACCGCCAATACAACAAGCTTGGGAGGGATCTCAAGATCCCTATGATCAAGATATTAAGCGATCCCGACAAGACCCTTTCGGACCTCGAGGAGATGCTGGAGGACCCGGAGAATAAGAAAATAGCCGAGGAATCAAAATATGATTTTGAGCTGGTGCTGGCCGGGATGACAAAGCGGGACATCGAGTGGCAGCTGAAGGCACTGGACGAAATCCTGGCCGAGACAGGGGGCTGGAAGTCGGAATTCATGTCTCGTCCTGAGATAGAGCAGTGGTCTCTGCTTTACATGGTAAGGCTGGGACATAAGGGCCTCAATCTCGTCTATGGTGGGGGATATGACGGTTCCTTCGCCCAAAACGGACCCCCTGACTTCACGGCCTCGTATATTCCCGGTGCAATAGAATTCAAGAAGAGCTGGGAAAAGAAGGGCGCGATAGTGGCCGCCGGCGGAGACAGCGGGATGGGAGGAATAGGCGGGATGGGAGGCGGAGGCTCGGTCGGCATCGAGAGCTTCGTTCATTTTGATCCCCACGACAAGTTTTCGACCGAAGGGACTTTTGAGTACTACGAGGCTGTCGTTAAGTACGAACGTGAAAACGGTCTGCCGCCGGGATTGCAGAGACTCAACGGCCTTTCGAGAGGATCTGACGGAAGGGAGTTCTCAAAGGAAGTGCGCAAGGAGATCCTTTCAGCGCATCCTCAATCCGCGGTGTTCCGCTATCAGACCAAGATCAGGGAAATATTCAATCCCAACGATCTGGGCGATGCCTACTATGTAACGATATGAGGCCGGTTGGGATCATGGACCGATCACGGCGATCGTCTGATGGTAAGCATACGTTTTGCGTAAAAATCATGAATCGTGTGAGGAAACATGGGTGGGGTAAGCGTGGAACATGCAAAAGTGATGATTTTAGCCGATAAGAGCGAATCCGGCCTTGATCCCGTTACGTATGAGCTGCTGCAAATGGGGAGAAAGCTTGCTTCCGATCTGCAGGGTTCGTTAGCTGCAGTGATAATCGGCCATGGAATTGGGCAGGCGGTGGAAGAGGTCAGTCAATATGCGGACGAAGTTTATTCTATCGACCACGCGCGACTGGCAAGCTTTTCGCCAGAGCTTCATGCAAGTCTTCTCGGACAGCTGTGTCGAAAAATCGCTCCTGCGGTGATGCTCATAGGTGCCACTCCGGAGAATATGGATCTGGCCCCGAGGTTCGCCTATCAGATGGGGGTGCAGGTCGTGACCGACTCCGTCCAATTTGCCGTCGAGCCCGAGACAGGACACCTGCTCTGCACTAAGCCGGTGTACGGAGGCAGGATCATCTCCGTATTCAAGCTTCGGGAGAGGCCGTACACGGCAACCCTGAGGCCAAAAGCGGTGGAGCCGATTGATAAGCCATTGAGCGGCAAGGGGCAGATCATCCAGTTCGATCCGGAGATAGATGAGTCACTGGCAAAAATTGAGGTAATCGAAAAGATCAAAGAAGAGGGTGTTGACTTAAACAAAGCGGAGGTCATAGTCGCAGGCGGGAGGGGAGTTAGAAACGCCGAAGGCGTTGACCACCTGCGAGATTTGGTAAAGGCGCTGAGAAAATACTTTGGCTCAGTGGAGTTAGGGGCCAGCAGGCCTTTGGTTGACACCCATTTGGTGCCCTCTTCACTGCAAATAGGACTGACCGGCGAGAAGGTGTCCCCGCAGCTGTACATCGCTGTGGCAATATCGGGTTCATTGCAGCATCTGACAGGTATGTTGGGAGCCAAGAAGATCATAGCTATAAACAATAATCCCGATGCATACATATTTAAGGTGTCGGACTACGGGGTTGTTGGCAACTTCGAGAACGTCGTACCTGCCCTTAAGAGAAAACTGGAGGAACTTCATGAAGGAGTTGCAGATAATAGTCTGCGTAAAACAAGTTCCAGACCCGGAAGGTCCGGCTGACGCGTTTTCGGTTGATTTGGAGGCAAAGCAAGTCGTATCGACGGGTATCGCACCGTTTTTGAACCCTTTTGACGAGAATGCATTGGAAGCGGCCCTCCAGATCAAAGATAATCATGCCGCTAAAATCACGGTCGTCAGCATGGGGGAAAAGCTGGCCCAGCCGGTCTTAAGAAAAGTACTGGCCGTTGGCGCTGATGATCTGGTCCTGTTGACGGATTCGCAATTCAAGGACATCGACAGTTATTCAGGCGCTTATGTGCTTTTAACCGCTATAAAGCGGATCGGTCCATACGACCTGATCCTGACCGGAAGACAGTCCTCGGATTGGGGTTTCGGCATAACGGGTCTGCACATAGCGGAAATGCTTCAGATCCCTGCTGTCAGTTTGGCGCGGAAAGTGGTGATCGAAGATGGTAGCGTTATTGTGCAAAAGGCGAGCAAGAACGGCCTGGACGTGGTTAAGGCACCCCTGCCCGCGCTGGTGACGGTGAGCAACGAAGTCGGAGAGCTACGGTATGTCGCCTCCGTTCTGGCCAATCGGGCCGCCGCGAAGAAACCCATAACGATTTTAAACGCAGCGGATCTCGGCCTTGAGCAGGAATTGAAGGGAAGGGAGATATTTACGCTGTCCGTGTTTCATAACGAAAAGAAGTGCAGGCTGATAGATGGAGGCTCTGCGGAAGAGAAGGGCCGGAATCTAGCCGTTATCATGAAGGAGGATGGGGTCATTTAGGTGCAAGACAGGGAATCCGGATTTGAGGTATTGAAGTTGGCGGGGCTAAGTCGGCCAGGCCAGCGAGGGTGGGTTAGGTGGAGCACCGCTTCTGCCGAGATGCTTCAGAATGTCGATTTCTCCTTAGGCATATTTCGTTCCCGAAATGTCTCGCGCCGGTAAATGTAATCTCAAAAAGGGGGGGGGTAATCATGGCGAGCAAGGAAATAACTATACGGAAGGTTTTTGATTCTGTCCCGCACACATCGTCATATCAAATCCGGGTTTGTGCTCTTTGTTTCTTGCTCACGGTCCTCGACGGCTTCGATTTGACGGTCATAGGAGTAGCGACGCCGAAGATAGCGGAGTTTCTTCATGCGAATCTTAGCGCTCTTGGCCTTGCAATAAGCGCGGGCCAGTTTGGGCCTCTAATCGGCGCCGTGGTCCTGGGCATGGCCGCCGACCGCTTCGGGCGAAAATGGATGCTCTTTGCCTCGGCCCTCATTTTCGGCGTCTTCACCCTGTTGACCGCATTTATCACCAACGTGGAGCAGCTGGCTCTATATCGTTTTATCTCCGGACTCGGGTTGGGTGGGGCTGTCCCTAACGCGTTGGCCTTCGGTTCCGAATACGCGCCGAGCCGCGTACATAAGACCTTTGTCGCCACCATGTACGCCGGGGCCGGCACAGGGGCCACGGTGGCAGGGCTTATGAGCGCATACCTCATCCCCCATTTCGGCTGGCAATCGCTCTTCATTTTCGGCGGCATTGCCCCTATCGTTATCGCCCTGATTGCGGCCGTATTGCTCCCTGAATCCCTGGAGTTCCTGGCTTGGAAAGGCAACAAGGACCAGCAGATGCGCAGGATCATCAGAAGGGTGGCCCCGGCCATCGCCAAGGACCGCGATTACCAGTTCATCGCTACCGAGAAAAAACTCCGGGGAGTACCCGTCAAGCACCTCTTCACGGGAGGACGCGCACTGATGACAATGATCTTTTGGGTCACCATGGCGGCCGCCCTGTATCTGCTTTACTTAAATGCGACCTGGGCACCAACCCTTTTACATAAGAGTGGAGCTTCGGTAGTCCAATACAGCCTAGCCTTTGCGTGTCTGAATTTTGGGGCCGTGATAGCGATTGTCATCACCGGCCATCTAATGGACAAAGGCAACCCCTTCCGGATCCTGCAGCTCCTATTTACCTTCTCGTTCATTGCCTTCGTGGTCTTCGGGATCTTCGCGGGCGGCGCGTTCATCACCATCGCGGTCCTGGCATGTTGCTGCGGATTCACCATAGGCGCCAGCTACGCCGGGCTCATAGCCGTGATGACCCTCTCGTATCCCAGCAACATCAGGGGTACGGGGGTCGGTTGGGCATACGCCATGTCCAAAATCGGCGGGACGCTCTCACCTGCCATAGGGGGCTATCTGCTCAGCCAGAACTGGAGCGTTACCGGCATTTACAGCACGAATGCCCTGGTGGCGGTGTTTGCCATCGCGCTTCTCGTTGTCCTCGGGTGGCGCATGGCTCCGGCTGCCGTGCCGAGAAACGTCCAAACCGCGTGAACAGAGGAGTGACTGTTGCCGGGTATGGCCCACCCAGTAAGCATTACGGAAAGAGCAAATACCCGGCGCCGGCGAGACGACTAGTCGAAGCGCGCTGAAGGTCTTTGCCGAGAACCCTCACAAATTCGACCTTGCCAGCATTGAGCCTATACTTCCTGACATTATGGGCCTCGACCTCGCCATCCGTTTCAGGCATATCCGGCCCGACCTTCCCGTCCTGTTCTATGCGGGATACGCTGATGAGTCTCCGTCCAATCGAATACAAGCGGACGGACACGGACAGGTAGCCCGCAAACCTTTCAGATTGAGTGAACTGGCAGCAGTGGTAAAGGAAAGACTGTCGCTGGGTCCCGTAGGGTAGCAGGTACCAGGTTTTGTACCAATTAGTCGTTGGCCTTTGCGAAAGTAACGCTTTCTGGCGGCAACCTTCACTTTCGCAGACTCCATTGAATGCGCGATTGGTGAAAGCAATTGCAGACGATGTTCCGGCTTAAGGGATTTTCGATGATTAATGCCTAAGACCAAGGGCCGCCGACCGGAGCGTACTGCTTGGTACGTGAGGATCGCGCGACCCCGCGGTCGAGCGCATCAGGCGCAAAAGGCGGCCGGCCGCCCCTACGCAGCACATGTTTCACGTGAAACATCGCGTCCCCATGTGCTATTCGCGGCCAACTACCAGTAATTATGCGCTTTCTCTTGTCGCGCTGCCCAGTCCCGCGGCTTGCGTTGCGGCAAAGAAAAAGAGGACAGGGTACTTTTGCGGGTAGTATCCCTTGAACCATTTCGTTGCATCAGTTATAATAGTTGCTATAATTGATACGGTGATAACATAAGGAGCGTGCATAATGGTCAAAAAACTTGCCGCTTTAAAAGCCAGGCAAAATCTTGGTCAGGTAATGAACGAGGTGGCATTGAGGGGCGACGAGTACATTGTGGAGAGGGCGGGCAAACCCCTCGTAGCGATCATATCCATGGACAGGTACAGGATGCTGGAACAAGACAGGGCCGCCGCCCTGGAAGCCCTGAACGAGATATGGGAGAAGATGAAGGGCGAGGAGCCTAAGGCCATCGAAGGGACAATAGACGAAGCGGTTCAGGCAGTCAGAAAAAGACGTTCATGACCCGCATTGTCCTCGATACGAACCTCGTGGTGAGCGCAATCCTTTCACCCGAGGGAAAGCCTGCAAGAATACTGAAAATGGCCCTTGAGGGAAAGCTCGATTTAGTGGCATCCCCTGCAATACTGAAAGAGATCATCCATGTCCTGAATTATCAAAAAGTCAGGAAGCTTTTGGCGAAGCGCGCCATAAGCCTGGAGGTAACAAAGGACGCCCTCCAGAAAATAGCAAAGACGGCCTTTATGACGCCCGGCAAGCTGGATGTCCATGGCGTCGACAGAGACGCGTCTGATGATATCGTGTTGTCATGCGCGGCAGAAGGGCGGGCCGATTACATTATTTCCGGCGACCATCACCTTACGGACCTTGTCTCGTTCGAGGGCATTTCCATAGTAAATCCCGATACGTTTCTGAAGCTCATAGAGAGCAAGGCATGAAGCTCCGATTGCCCCCGGTCCGCCGGATGTTTCACGTGAAACATCGCACCTCCCCATGTGCTATTCGCGGCCAACTGGCAGTAATTATTCGCTGTCTCCTGTCTCACTGCCCAGTCCCGCGGCTTACGCCGCGGGAAAGTGGGAATCCCGATTGAAAAAGACTGGATTCCGGATCGGGTCCGGAATGACGCAGTATGTAAAGTGATTTCTGAGATATTACTGCATGCTTTTTCACCTGCCGGAGAGCCATAAAGGCAATGTTGAATTTCGGGGCACCCGCCCGCGGGTCGGTCGAACGTTCAAAAAGGGCATTTTGCAAAATGAAGCATGGCTGCCATGATGAACCCAGTAAGGTCGTTTTGCGGCCGAGGCGATTTTTGATGGATGTACCACCCCCGGCCCAGGTGGTTCCTTCTTGCGCGAGGTGTGGTGCGCGGGGGTGCCCGGCAAACCGACCTGGATCTTGTAACAGAAGGGCGAAGGCGGGACCCGGAGCATACTCCACCGTATGTGAGGAGTCACGCCGAGCCGGCGACCGCGCCAGGCGCAAAAAGCGCCCGGCCGTCCCCATCACTTTTGAGGCGTGAGAAACGCGGCAGTGATGCCGCCGATCAGGAACTGGACGGCGACAGAGAGCAGCATAAGCCCCATGATCCGGATGGCGACTATAGTGCCGGTCTTGCCCAGGTACTTAAGAATTATCGAGGATTTAACCAGGATAACATAGGAAATGAGATAGACGATCGCAATCGTCAGTAGCAGAATGATCCGGTTGGCGAGCGTGCCCGCCGTGTCAAAGAGGACGATGCCCGTGGTGAGCGCGCCCGGGCCTGTCAGCAAAGGGATGCCGAGGGGCAGGATGCTGAGCTCGTCCCTCTCGGCGTAGTACCTTTCCTCGTCGGCAGAGGACTGAGTCTGTGTCTTCCGCCCATACAGCATCTCGATAGACACTATGGCGAGCAGAATCCCTCCGGCAATCCTGAACGAATAGAGCTCTATCCCGAGGAGTCGAAAAAAGATATTTCCCGTGAGCGTCACGACGAGCAGCGCAGCACAGGCCACCAGAACCGCTTTCTTTATGATCGTCCTTCTTTCACCCTCGTCATATCTTTGAAGAAGCGTCAGGAAGACAGGGGCATTCCCGATCGCATTGACGATAACGAACAGGGAGACAAAAGACCTGACAAAAAACGAAACCGCGTTTGAAGCTTCAATCGATGCGAGAAAATTGACGACCGACTCGATCACCGGAGAGTCCTCCTGAGCGGTATACGGAAAGCCTTTTGATTGACGCAGGCTCTCCCGCAGATTCTTATACCAGCTTGGTCCGTCTGCGGTCAGGCATGCCTGTTGAGGTAGAACCACGGGCCTGAAGGGAGGGGTTCGGATAGCATCCTCCTCTTCAGGCCCATATGCTTTCCAACAGAGAGCAACAACTCAGACCGGCTTGGGGCCGCAAGCCTTCGATTCCGTATCGTCAATGACCCTTTCCCAGATCACGTCGGTGACGAACTTGAGCGCTTCTTCCTTATCCTTGTCCATAACTATGGCCCTCACCAGTTGTATTTGCCTGTCATCAAGCGTAACGGTCTTCATACCTATCACCTCCTCCCATAAGCGAATGCCGGCGGCATCGATAGTCACTCCGTAGACGCACGCTCCACACCGGAACGCGCTTTCAGGAGTCGTAGTCCTTCCGTGAGACCACGGACCGGGGCATCGAGGTTCGCCCATCCAGCGTTATTCCAACCCATCCCGGCCTTTTCTTAAGAATAGCGGCTTTCTTCTGTTTTTGCAACCAATAAAGGCAATTTTGCAGGGCAAACGCATTTGGAAATCCCAATTTGGGTGAGACCGTATGGCGCCCTTCCTGAGCACGTATGCGCAAGCGACCCGCAGCCAGCGTAGGCGGACCTGAGCGGCCCGAAGGGATGCTGTCGGGCGCTCGAACCCGCTCAAGTTTGCACCGTCCGACAGCAAGCGAGGGGACACCGGGCGGCCCAGCAAAGCAATATGGAGCTGGGCGCCCCGCCTATGGAGCTGGGTACGAAGCTGTGAAAAAATGTCGTCTTGTCGTACCTTCACCCCCACCCTAGCCCTCCCCCCTCATCAGGGGGAGTAAGCCGTCACCCCGGTGAAAACCGGGGTCCAGAAACCTTAAGTTGCCCTGGATACCGGCTTCCGCCGGTATGACGAATCGTCGCATCCAACTCCCCCTCCTCTTATGTTAGCGCTTATACCGGTGGGGGGAGAGGGTTGGGTGAGGGGGAAGAAGACGCTTTTGATTTTTTCACAGCTTCTACCCCGCCTATGGTCGGAAGTGGAGCCGTAGCGTGCGAGGGAACGGGTGTCATGCGCTCCGGCGGGTAGACAGTTTCCAAATGCGTTTGCCCTGGGCACTCTCCCGTTGCCGCAAGGATTAGAACGTGGTATCATCTCGTATGTTCGGCTCCCCCTCCCCGGAAAAAGTGACGGACGGCGTATACCTCGTCGGAAGCTCCGATCTGACCGACGGCAGGGACTGTTCGGTCTACCTCGTGGACGCAGGGGAGCTCGTCCTCATCGACAGCGGGGCGGGCGTCGCTACGGCCAGGATCGCGAGGAACATAGAGCTTCTCGGTCTCGATCCCAGCCGCCTCTCCACCCTCATCCTCACCCATTGTCACATCGACCACGTGGGCGGCGCGGCCTACTTCAGGGATCGGTTCGGGGTCAAGATCGTCATGCACACCCTTGACGCTGGCGCCGTAGAGCGTGCCGACCCGGTAAGAACGGGCGCTTCCTGGTATGACCTGCGTCTGGCTCCGCTGCCCGTCGACGTGCGGCTTGGGGAGGCGGAAGAGGCGTTGAGCTTCCGCGACGGCACGAGACTCGTATGCCTCCACACGCCGGGGCACACACCCGGCTCTCTCGCAGTGTACGGAGACCTGGGAGAGGAGAGGGTGCTTTTCGGCCAGGACATACACGGCCCTTTCCTCCCGGAGTTCGGCGCTGACCTCTCAGCCTAGCGGCGTTCCATGGAGGCGCTGCTCGGCCTGGAGGCCGACATCCTCTGTGAGGGCCATTTCGGCGTGTACCGGACGAAGGTGCGTGTGAGGAAGTATATCGAGGGTTACCTGGACCAGTATGGTGTGTAGGCGTCCGAGCCGGATGCCCTTACGGCAGGAGGCAAAGAAAAAAGGGCGCAGATGTTTCACGTGAAACATCGATTCTCCATGTGCTATTCGAGGCTAACTACAGGTAATCATTAGCGTTATTAACAGTTTCATAATACTCTTGTCATGCCGGACCGGGGTAGAACGTGTGAAAAAATTGCCTTTTTGTCGTCACCAAGCCTGCCCCGGAATGCCTGTATCCGGGGGCGGACGCCGGGGTCCAGGCCCTTTGTAACGTACTGAAAAAGCTGGATGTCCCGCCTTCGCGGGATTAATGCCCGCTTCGCTCTACCGGCTTCCGCCGGAATGACGAAGAATGGTGCGGCCTGCCGCGGAAGGTTTTTATCCGGGGCCGGTATGACGAATCGTAACAAAGAACTCCCTTTCCTCTTATAGTAGCGCTTATGCCCCTCGAAGGAAGAGGGGTGATTACCAAAACGCACCGCAATTTACTTGTACGTTCAAGCCCAATAGCGTGGGTAACACATTGATGTGTTCCGTACAATGGCGTTCTCGTGGGAGAGCGCTATTTTTTTGCGTTATGCGGCCGGACGAAGGCGTCCTTGCATCCAGGTGATGGTCAAGGACGCCTTCTTATTTTAAGGGAGGAGGTTTTTATGAACACAGGTGATACAGCATGGGTTCTCATGTCCACCGCGTTGGTCATGCTCATGACGCCGGGTCTCGCCTTTTTTTACGGCGGGATGGTGAGGCGCAAGAACGTGCTCGGCGTGCTGATGCAGTGCTTTACAGTGCTCTGCGTCCTCAGCATCCAATGGGTGCTTTACGGCTACAGCCTTGCTTTTGCGCCGGGCAAGGGGTTTTGGGGCGGTTTTGACTGGATCGGGCTTGCGGGCGTGGGTCTGGAGCCGTACAAGGCGTACTCGGCGACGATCCCCCATCAGGCGTTCATGATCTTCCAGGCCATGTTCGCCGTCATCACGCCCGCCCTGATCATCGGGGCTTTTGCGGAGCGGATGAAGTTCGCGGGCTTCCTCCTGTTCACGATCCTCTGGGCTACCTTTATTTACGATCCCGTCGCCCACTGGGTATGGGGCGTGGGCGGATGGCTCAAAGACCTCGGGGCCCTCGATTTTGCCGGGGGTACCGTCGTGCACATCAACGCGGGCATTGCCGCCCTCGCGACAGCGCTTTTCATCGGCAAGAGAAAGGGCTACAACGGGAGCGCAGTGCCTCCCCACAACTTGCCTCACACGGTGATCGGCACGGCCCTGCTCTGGTTCGGCTGGTTCGGCTTTAACGCGGGAAGCGCTCTCGCGGCAAATGGTCTTGCGGTCAACGCCTTTGTCGTCACGAACACGGCAGCCGCCACGGCGGGCCTCACATGGGCCGTCATCGAATGGATCTACAACGGGAAACCGACAATTTTCGGTACTGCCACGGGCGTGGTTGCGGGCCTCGTCGCCATTACGCCGGCGGCCGGTTTCGTCGGCGCCCTCTCGGCGATAGTGATCGGCATATTCGTGAGTCTTTTCTGCTTTATCGCGGTTGCAATCATCAAGCCGCGGCTGGGCTACGATGACTCCCTCGATGCCTTTGGCGTCCACTGCGTGGGCGGCATCTGGGGCGCCCTGGCGACGGGTCTCTTTGCCTCGAAGCTGATCAACCCCGATGCGGCCAACGGTCTCTTCTTCGGCAACCCCAGGCAATTCCTGATCCAGGTGATCGCCGTCGCGGTTACCCTCGTCTATAGCTTCGTCGGGAGTCTTATCCTCTATAAGGTCGTCGACTGGCTCGTGGGCATGAGGGTCAGCGAAAAAGACGAAATCATGGGCCTCGATTTGACGCAGCATAACGAAAACGCATATACTCTCTTGGAATAGGAGGCCAACGATGAAAATAATCATTGCGGTGATAAAACCGGACAGGCTGGAGGCGGTGAAGCAGGAGCTCTACAAGGTGGAGGTGAACCTCATCACCGTGAGCGAGGTACTCGGGCACGGGCGTCAAATGGGCGTCACCGAGGTCTATCGCGGCGTCAAGGAGATGGGGAACCTGTTAAGAAAAATTCAGCTCTTCATTGCCGTGAATGACACCTTTGTCGAACCGACGATCAAGGCCATTATCAAAGGCGGGAAGACGGGCGAGATCGGCGATGGCAAGATATTTGTGCTGCCCCTGGAGGAATGCGTCCGCATAAGGACGGAAGAGCGGGGCGGGACAGCCATCGGTTAACGCCGCGGCGCGACCGTCCGCTCCTTTCGCCGGGTGCGGTTACCAATGGATGAGATTTCTTACTTGTATGCGGCGTAAAGTGTATGACGCACGGGGGTTTATATCCTTATCTCTAAGGATGCCCGGCGTTCCAGGGCTTTAGCCAAAACGGTTGAAAGCCTTCTGCACATGAGGTTTGCGAATGACAGGCACGGACAGCAAGAACAGGCTGAGGTTGGCCAGGATCGCCGGCGACAGCGTCCTCAATGAGCGAATTCTCCCGAAAGAGAGGCTCACTAGCGAGCTTGTGGGCGTAATCGCGGGCCAGATGAGAAGCATAGTCGGGGAGATGGAAGCGGAATGGGAATCGAACCCCGCCTCGGACGAGCTGCGAGGGGGGTTCGACCTGCTGCGCCGTTACCTCGATTGCCTGAAAAAATACCGAAAAGAGAGTACATAAAAACAAGGAGGAAAGTGATGGAGAAGAAAACCGGCACGAAAGCGAGCGGCAAATCATTCCGCTGGACTGGAGCGGTCACGGACAAAGACGTCCAGAATGTGGCGAAGCTTATCAAGCAGAACAATATCCAGGTCGCGGACCTGAAATTCTGCGACCTGCCCGGCCTCTGGCAGCACTTTTCGATCCCGGCGTCCGAGCTGGTCGAAATTGAAAACCTTGCAACGAGCATATGGGAGGACGGCATAGGTTTCGACGGTTCTTCAATCAGGGGTTTTCAGAAGATCGACGAGTCCGACATGATCCTCCTGCCCGACCCCGGAAGCGCAGTGGTCGATCCCGTCTGCACCGTGCCTACCTTAAGCGTCATTTGCGACATTTATGACCCCGTCACAAAGAAGCCTTATACCCGCGATCCCCGGTACATCGGCAAGAAGGCAGAGGCATTCCTGAAGACGACCGGCTTTGCCGACGAGAGCGCCTACGGCCCGGAACAGGAGTTTTTCATCTTCGACAATATCCGCTTCGATCAGACCGTCAACAGCGGCTACTATTTTATCGACTCCGTCGAGGGGGCCTGGAACTCGGGCCGCGACGAGAAACCGAACCTGGGCTACAAGCCCCGCTATAAGGAAGGCTACTTCCCGGTCCCGCCCACCGATTCCCTCCAGGACCTGAGGAGCGAGATCCTTCTCATCATGATAAAGGCAGGGATGAAGATGGAGGTGCAGCACCACGAGGTGGGTACGGCGGGCCAGTGCGAGATGGACATGAAGTATGCGCCGCTCGTCCAGATGGCGGACCAGTGCATGTTGTACAAGTACATCGTCAAAAACGTTGTCAAAAAGCATAACATGGTCGCCACGTTCATGCCGAAGCCCCTCTTCGGCGACAACGGCTCGGGCATGCACACCCATATATCCCTCTGGAACAAAGGGACAAACATCTTCTACGATCCCAAAGGGTACGCCGGCATCAGCCAGTTGGCCAAGTACGCCATAGGCGGCCTGCTGAAACACGCGCCGGCGCTGCTCGCTTTCGCGGCACCCACGACCAACTCCTACAAGAGGCTGGTGCCGGGCTACGAGGCGCCCGTCAACCTCGTCTATTCGGCGCGAAACCGCTCCGCAGCGGTCAGGATACCCATGTACTCGGATAATCCCAAGGCCAAGAGGCTCGAGTTCAGGCCGCCCGACTGCGCCTGCAACCCCTACCTGTCCTTCCCCGCGATCCTGATGGCCTGCATTGACGGCATCGTCAAGAAGATCGACCCGGGCAATCCGACCGATGTGAACACCTACCACATGGCGCCGGAAGAATTCGCCAAGATACCGACCGTTCCCGGCTCCCTTGCCGAGTCCATCGATGCCCTGGAGAAGGACAACGAATTCCTGCTCCGCGGCAATGTCTTTACCAAGGATGTGATCGAGATGTGGATCGACTATAAGAGGGAAAACGAGATCGATCCGATCCGGCTCCGGCCGCACCCTTACGAATTCTACCTCTACTTCGACCTGTAGGAAGGGATAAGGGGCCGTGAATGGAATCATACATGAGGGTGACGAAAACGGCGGGGCCGTCCGTAAAGGCCGAGAAAGACGGCCCGCGCAGCGCTGCGCCTTCCTGAGACAGAGGAGATTGTCCGCTCAGGCGGCGTGAAGGATGACCTGTCAACCGTTATTGACAAGAGCCCGGATCTGGTAGTACACTGACGACGGCACAGAGGGGTGTCAAAAAGACAAGGACGTCCGCTCCGGACGTCCTTTTTTCGTGGGTGGGAATATTTATGGAGGCCAACCGGCACAGCACCAACACCACAATCTTTTTCTGTCAACAGCTCGACCCCGATCAAGACACGAACAGGCGGCTCCTCGAAAAGGAGCTGGGCCGGAAGATCCGCTTTTTCCCTCTGCCCTGCAGCGGCAGGATAGACGTGCTCCATCTGCTGAAGGCACTCGAGACAGGCGCAGAAAAGGTCTACCTTATTACCTGTCCCGAAGGCGCCTGCAGGTACAGGCAGGGCAACGTGCGGGCAGGGAAGCGGCTCGAATACGCGAAAAGCTTGATCCAGGAGATAGAAATGGCGGCCGGATGCCTGGAGATTGTCCGTGCCCCCGGCACGCTCCCGCTCTCGATAGGCGGTCTCGTCCGGAACCTCCTCGGTCTGGCTCCGGCGACAGACCCTGTCCGGGCAGGGAAGACCGGCAATGGCGCCGGGTGAGCGCGCGCGACCGGCGTCTCTTCCTTTTTATGAGGGGGTGGCTCCATGAGCTTGCTCATGGAGGGGGCGACCGGGTACCCGCTTGCGGGTGTCCCGATAATTGCAAAGGAGTGACGCATGATAACCGCTGAAAGAAAACCCTTCCCTGAGATAAAGGCGAGCATCAAGCCCTACGAAAAGATCCTGATGGTGGGATGCGGCACGTGCGTGGCCGAATGCGCGGCGGGAGGCGAGAAGGAAGTGGCCCTGCTTGCGTCTCTGCTCCGCATGGATGCGGCCAGGGAAGGGAGAAAAACCGAGATCAAAGAGATGACCCTGGACAGACAGTGCGTCTATGAGTTTATCGACCAGGTCACCGCGTTGGCCGATCAGTACGACGTGATCCTCTCCCTGGGATGCGGAGCGGGAGTCCAGGCCATGGCGGAAGTGCTGCCGAAGATTCACATCATCCCCGCCCTCAATACCACCTGCATCGCAGAAACAAGGGAGGCAGGGGTCTGGCTTGAGGACTGCCGGGGGTGCGGCGACTGCAAGCTCGATCACTTTGCCGATATTTGTCCCATTACCCGGTGTGCGAAGGGGCTCTTCAATGGACCCTGCGGCGGCTCAAAAGACGGCCACTGTGAAGTCGACCCCGAGGCGTTGTGCGCCTGGCATCAAATTATCACGCGCCTTGAGGAGACGGGCCGGACCGAATCGATGGACGAGGTATATCCGCCCGCCAATTGGGCGAAAAAGCAGGGGAAGGGGCCCAGGAAAATCGTGAGGGAGGATCAGAGAGCGTGATGACCGAGAGTAGGCTTAAAAAGGTACTGACCATGGGCCATTTTGCGGTTACAGCAGAGTGTGGCCCCCCGAAAGGCGCGGACCCGGAGGTGATCCGGAGCAAGGGTCGCCTCCTTAAGGCATATGTCGACAGCGTCAACGTGACCGATAACCAGACGGGCGTCGTTCGTCTCTCCAGTCTTGCCTCATGCGTGATCTTGAAGGGAGAGGGGCTCGATCCCGTGCTGCAGATGGTGACGAGGGACCGAAACCGCATCGCCTTACAGTCGGATGTCCTCGGTGCCTCCGCCTTGGGGATCAGAAACATCCTCTGCCTGAGCGGCGACCACCAGAGCCTGGGCAACCAGCCTGAGGCAAAGGGCGTCTTTGATCTCGACTCCATGCAGCTCCTCCAGGTCGTGCGCCGGATGCGCGACAAGGGCGTGATCCTTGGCGGCGATCAACTGAGCAGCATGCCCGAGCTCTTCATCGGCGCCGTGGAGAACCCTTTCGGGGACCCGCAACACTACCGGGTCACCCGGCTTGCAAAAAAGGTGCGGGCAGGGGCCGAGTTCATCCAGACCCAGTGTATCTACAACCTGGACCGCTTCAAAGAGTTCATGCGAGAGGTGGTTAACAGAGGGCTTGACGGGAAGGTTGCGATCCTGGGCGGGGTAACGCCGCTGAAATCGGCCCGTATGGCGGAATACATGGCCAAGAACGTGGCAGGCATGGACATACCGGCAGGGGTGATCGATCGCATGAAGGCCTCACCGGCCAAAGGAGAGCGCCAAGAAGGGATCAGGATCGCCGTCGAGACCATCCAGGCCCTTACGCAGATAAAGGGCGTGCGGGGCGTCCATATCATGGCGATCGAGTGGGAAGAGGCCGTCCCGGAGCTGGTGGAGAAAGCGGGATTACTTCCAAGACCTTAAAGCGTGTGAGGAATAGCGATGCCGGCAAAATATCATATAAACACCCAGCCCATCCCCAACAGGTTCCAGCCTGTGATCCGCTCGGGCGTCATTGCCTGGGAGGAGGGGTGCCTGAGGTGCGTGCAGTGCGTCAAAAAGGAATGTGTCTACAAGGTCTACGAAAAACGCGGGCTCGATCCGCGGCAGATGCTCGACTCTCTCGACAGTATGTGCAAGGACTGTTTCCGCTGCGTCCAGAATTGCCCTAACCGCCTGATCGAGAAGGGCATTAACCCTTCATATAAGGCGCTTGGAAACGAGTACTGGACCCCGGAGATCATCTCGTGCCTCTGGTTCCAGGCAGAGACCGGGCGCATACCGGTGTCCGGCGGCGGATATGGCGGCCCCTTCTCGGGACCCGGCTTCGATGCGATGTGGACCGATATGTCGGAGATCGTCCGTCCTACCAGGGATGGCATACACGGCCGCGAATATATCAGCACAACCGTCGATCTTGGACGAAAGGTAAAGGCCCTGGAGTTCGAGGCCGAAAGCGGCCGCCTCACTTCCTCCATCCCGCCCCTCGTAGAGCTGCCCCTGCCGGTGATCTTCGATGTCCTTCCCTTTTCGCCGCCGGGCCGGCTCATTACCCGGGTCATCCTCGGCGCCGCGCACCAGGTGAAGACCCTCGCGGTGGTGCGCGCCTCCGCATGGGATACCGATTACGAGCCTTACCTGAACGAGACGCTCCTTTACGTCGATGAGGAAATAGACCGCCTTGACGCGCTCCTCGGCGTACTGCGCCTCGTCGAGATCGACGACTCACCCGATGTCCTCTCCCGCCGGGCGGCCTTCAAGGCACGGAACCCTCGCCTCGTCGTCGCCATACGCCTACCCCTCGACGGCAATTCGGCGGCCAGGACGGCCGATCTTACTCATGACGGCGCCGAGGTGATCCATCTCGTTGCCGACGCCCACGGTCTCGACCGGCACGAACAGCCCATGTTCATAAAAGACCGGATGAGGCAGATCCACCTGCATCTGGTCAACGAAGGCATCCGCGACCTCGTGACCCTGATCGGCGGAGGAGGGGTGGCCATGGCCGAGCACATGGCAAAGCTGATCATCTGCGGCGCAGATTTGGTCTCCTGCGACATACCGCTCCTCGTTGCCATGGAATGCCGCGTATGCAAGCGGTGCAGCCAAGGCATCCCGTGCCCCGTGGAGATCGACACGGTCAACCCGGGATGGGGTGTGGCGCGCATCGGCAACCTTATCGCGGGTTGGCACAACCAGCTCATCGAGGTCCTCGGCGCCATGGGGATCAGGGAAGTGCGTCGTTTGAGGGGCGAGTTGGGAAGGGCCATGTTCTACGAGGACCTTGAAAAGGAGTTCGCAACACTAGGAAGGCGGAGTTAAACTCATGGCAGATCAGACCACAAACATGTCCCCCGAGGCAAAACGGACGCCCACCCGCTTCCGCAACCCCCACTCGAAATACCGTCTGATCATCGGTGAGGCGTGCGATAACTGCGGCATCTGCGTCTCCCTCTGTCCTTATGGGGTCTTTCGGAAAGGCGCGAAAAAGCCCAAGGCAATAAGCGACCACCTCTGTCTGGGCCCCGGGTGCGAGAAGGACGCCTTTTACTGTATTCGTCAATGTCCTAAAGCAGCCATAAGCATGCGCCTCAACCCGTCCTTCGAGATGCTAGGGGACAGACGCTGGACGCCCGATCTCCTTGTCAGTACGTGGTATATGGCGGAAACGGGAGAGCTCCCCTATCAGGACCTGAACTACAAAACAGGCGCTTCGCGTGGGGGGTTCGACAAGATCCGCTTTGTCTATCCCCGCCAAAACGGCGCTATTGCCGGGGCTAGCGTCGCCCCCTCCAGCGGCAAAGCCGCCGGAGCCTCCCCCTCAATGAAAAGCGCTACTGCTACCGGGGTTCAGCACCCCCTCGACGGGCAAAGCCCGTCGAGCCTCCCCGCTCACAAAAGCGCTACTGCGGCTATCAAGGCAGAGGATATCTCCTGCGCCGTCAACCTGAACCACTCAGGCGACGGGCGCCCCCAACTGCGGATTCCCCTGCCCCTCTATCTGGGGGGCATGTCCTTCGGCTCCATCAGCATCGTCTCCATGCTCTCGCGGGTCAGGGCCGCCACAGCCCTCGGCACCTTCTGCTGTACCGGAGAAGGGGGCTACCCCGACGAGCTGAAGCCCTATGACGATCACGTGATCACCCAGGTCGCGACCGGGCTCTTCGGCGTCCGGGAGGAGACGATCAAACGGGTCTCCATCGTGGAATTCAAGTATGCCCAGGGAGCAAAGCCGGGTCTTGGCGGACACCTCCTGGGCGACAAAGTGACGCCCAGGGTGGCGGCCATGAGAGAGGCTGTGCCGGGGAGCGCCTTATTCTCCCCCTTCCCCTTCCACAGCGTCTATTCCGTCGAGGATCACAAGAAGCATGTAGACTGGATCAAGGAGGTGAACCCACGGGCCCTCGTGAGCGTGAAAGTCTCCACGCCCACCGACGTGGACATGGTTGCCGTGGGGAGCTTCTTCGCGGGCGCCCATATCATCCAGCTTGACGGAAGTTATGGCGGGACAGGTGCGGCCCCTGATATCGCGAAGAAGAATATTGCGATGCCCATCGAATATGCCGTCCCCAAAGTGCATAAGTTTCTGAAGGAGGAAGGAATCCGGGACCAGGTGACCTTCGTCGCAAGCGGCGGTATCAGGACCCCCCATGACATGGCAAAAATTATCGCTCTCGGAGCAGATGCCGTCTGCCTCGGGACCGCGGATCTCGTTGCCCTGGAATGCCTCCGCTGCCACCATTGTGAATCGGGTCGCGGCTGTGCGCGCGGCATCGCTACGACCGACGACGAGCTGACGGGCCTCATGGATCTGGAATGGGGCACGCAGCGCATCGTCAACCTGTATCTTGCCTGGCGGAAGGCACTTGTCGCCATCCTCCAGCGGCTCGGCATGCGGAGCGTCACCGAGCTGACGGGCCGCACCGACGTGCTCGTCCACCTGGACTATATGAAACAGGAAGAAATTGACGGAGAGATAGACTAATGTCAAAAGTCCGATGAAAAGGCCCAGGAGAGGGGGCGACGCGAGCCCCGGTAACGAGCGAAGCGAGCTGAGCGGGGAGGCTCCATCAGCTTTGCTGATGGAGGGGGTGCTGAACCCCAATAATTGACTAATGAGGGTCACATGAAAGAGGAATCGTACGCCGCATTAATCGCCAATTCCCGAAAGCCCCTCAGAGATAAAGCCCCCTCGGGGCCGTTCCGTGAGGCAGAGGAAGGGGGATGCGGCGTCACCGGTTTCGCGTGCAACATCCCGGTAAGCGGCCGCCATATCATCGAGCCTTCGGTGCAGATGCACAACCGCGGCAACGGCAAGGGCGGCGGTATCGCAGCAGTCGGCCTCGGCGCGGGCCAGCTCGGCGTCGACCAGAAGACCCTCGATGAGGCGTTCCTCCTTCAGATCGCCCTTCTCGATGATTCCGTCCTGCCCGATCTCGAGCAGCGGTTCATTCGACCCCACTTCCGCGTCGACCACGAGGCGTTCATCGACACTGTCGGGGACTACCGCGACATCCCGGGCATGGAGGTCAAACCGCCCACGGTGAAGCGCTACTTTGTGCGCGTCGCGCCACACACACTCGCCCGCTTTCAGCAGGAGCATGGCCTTCAACACCTGCCCCTTGAGAAGGTAGAGGAAGAGTTCGTCTACCAGAATACCTTCCTCCTCAACCAGGCCTATTACAGCTCTCTCGGCGACAAGAAGGCCTTTGTCCTCTCTCACGGAAGAAACATGATGATCCTCAAGATCGTCGGCTATGCGGAGCAGGTCGCCCAGTACTACAAGCTGGAGGGCTTCAAGGCTCATGTCTGGATAGCCCATCAGCGCTACCCCACCAAGGGCCGCGTCTGGCATCCGGGCGGCGCTCACCCCTTCGTGGGGCTCGACGAAGCCCTTGTCCATAACGGTGATTTTGCCAACTATTACTCGGTGACCGAGTACCTCCGCCAGCGGAACGTCTACCCCCTCTTCCTCACCGACACGGAGGTATCCGTCCAGGTCTTCGACCTCCTCAACAGGGTCTACGGCTATCCCCTCGAGTACATCATCGAGGCCCTGGCGCCGACAACCGAAATGGATTTTGACCACCTGCCCGAAGAAAAGCAGCGCATCTACCGGCATATTCAGGCCACCCAGATCCACGGCTCGCCGGACGGCCCCTGGTTCTTCATTATTGCCCGCTCGATCCCCAGGGAGCGCAGGTTCCAAATGATCGGCATTACCGACACGGCCATGCTGCGTCCCCAGGTCTTTGCCCTTCAGGAAGGTGCATTTCAAGTCGGCCTCATCTGTTCCGAGAAGCAAGCCATTGACGCGACCCTCCAGAGCCTTGCCTCAGAGGACCCGCGGTTCGGTACCATCGCCGACCGGTATTGGAACGCGAGGGGCGGCAGCTACACCGACGGCGGCGCCTTCATCTTCACCATCTCCGAGGCGGGAGAGGGCCATACCCTGACCTGCACCGACAAGTTCGGCAGGGAGATAACGATACCCACCCACAAGCAGGCTTACGACTTCAGCACCTGTCCCGTCCCGGCCGTCCTTTCCGCGACCGTAAGAGCCGACCTGAAGAACGCGCATGCCTCTTCCCGCGCCGATTTTTTTCGCTATTTCACACAAGGCATTCTTACCTGGGATTTCGAGGAGATACGGAACCGCATTGCCTTCCTCGCAGGGCTCGCGGCCGAGGAGGGCTCGCGGCCGGTCGTTATCGAGCTCCTCACACGCCTTCTCGACCGCCGCTATCCCACGGGGGCAAAGAGGAGGCGCTCCCTCCTCCAGATGGTGACGGATGCCCTCGACCACATTTTCCTTGACGTGCCGCTTATCACTAATGGGACACCCGCAAGCGGGTACCCGGTCGCCCCCTCCACGAGCAAGCTCGCCGGGGTACCCACTTGCGGGTCGTCCCCCTCAAACGAAAACCTTGAGACGCCGCAAGGCGCCTTCGTGAGAATCGATTTCCCCTCCCGGAATGGTTTGCGGCCGCCAAAAGCGGGCGAAGAAGTACTCGTGACCGATGCCGGCGGTTTCCCGGCCGAGGGCGACGAGGCCCATGCCCGGCTTGTGTGCGACGCCTACGCCCTCGGGTGGCGCCGATTCATCTGCTTCGGCCATCGGGGACAGCGCTTTCTCGGGTGCGGTCTCGGTCCCGAAACTCGCGGTGTCCGCATCGACGCCTACGGCTCGACAGGTGATTATCTCGGCTCCGGCATAGACGGTCTTGAACTCTACGTACACGGGAACGGTCAGGATCAGATCGGCCAAATCCTGAAATCGGGTAAGCTCGTCGTCTATGGCGATGTGGGCCAGACTTTCATGTATGGCGCAAAGGGAGGAGAAGTCTATGTCCTCGGGAACGCCGCAGGGCGGCCCCTCATCAACGCCGCAGGGCGGCCGAGGGTCGTCATCAACGGCACGGCCCTCGATTTCCTCGCCGAATCGTTCATGGCCGGCGACCCCTATAATGGCGGCGGCTTCGTGATCGTGAACGGCCTTGCCTTCGACGATGAAGGGCGCGTGGTCCCCCAGGAGACCCCGTATCCCGGCTCGAACCTCTTCTCCCTCGCCTCCGGCGGCGCCATATTCGTGCGCGATCCGGAAGGCAGCCTCGTGGACGAACACTTGAACGGGGGGCAGTTCCTGCCCTTCGGCGACGCCGAATGGGACCTGATAAGGCCCTACCTTGAGGAGAATGAGCGCCTCTTCGGCATCACCGTTGATGAGCTTCTCACCGTGAACGGCAGCAGGCAGAAACCCCACGAGGTATACAGGATGATAGGGGCGGTAAAGCTCTCCGTCCTCGCCGCGGGCGCGGCCGCTGCACTGCAAGAATGGGATGAGGAAGAATAGGCTGCCGGACGACCCGCGTCTCGCAGGGTTCATAGTTGCTGCAGCGCGGACGACGACGTAAGCGCCTCGCGCTACATCCCGCATCGACCCTCCGCCTCTTTCGTCACCACGCGAGCCGGCGGCCTCCCCGTACATAGTTGCCATGAACGGGTACGGCTTTTCGTGCACGGTGAATAAATTCTATTTTCATCAACACCATATCTATGATAGAAAGATATGCGAGGGAAATGTGATGCCGCGGACTCAACACGAGATGGACCAGTTGCTTCAGGACCTCGGGTCTCCGGACTGGGAGGCGCGGTTCAAGGCCGCAGAGGGCTTGGGGAGGCTAAAACGGATAAGGGCCGTGAAGCCGCTTCTTGAGGCACTCAAGGACGAAGAGGAATATGTCAGGGAAGGGGCGGTATGGGCCCTGGGCGAGATTGGCCACAAAATGGCAGTGGAGCCGCTCATCCGGGCATTGAATGACCTGGACAGATACGTGCGGGAAGGGGCGGTCGCGGCCCTCGGCAAAATCAAAGATCCCGGCGTGGTCCGACCGCTCGTCCGCGCCTTGCAGGATCACGATGAATCGATGAGGCGGGCGGCAGAGGAAGCCCTTGGAAGCCTCGGCCCGATTGCGCTCCCCGACCTCGTCACACTTCTCGGTGCTGAGGACTGGGATATCAGATGGAGGGTCACCCATGTTATGGGTCAGGCCAAGGATGGCTCCGTCCTCGCTGCGTTGTGCCGGGCATTAAAGGATGAGAACGCGTATGTGCGGGAAGGGGCGGTCGCGGCCCTCGGCGACATCAAAGATCAAAGGGCGGTAGACCCTCTGATAGAGGCATTGGGCGACCCAAATAAATATGTGAGGGAAGAGGCCGCCAACGCCCTCGGAGAGCTGCAAAACAAGAGGGCCGTCGACGCCCTCATCGCCGCCCTTCAGGATAAGGATTGGGGTGTCCGATGGGGCGCTGCAAATGCCCTCGGGGCGGTTGGGGACAGAAAGGCCATAGGCGCCCTCATCGCCAGCCTGAAGGACGAGGTGAGATACGTCCGCGAGGGTGCGGCCCTCGCACTCTCACGGATAGGCAAACAGGCAGTACCCGCCCTGATCGAATCGCTTACCGATAAAGACCGCAACATTCGGCGCTGGGCTGCATGGACCCTCGGCAAAGTGGGAGATGAGAGGGCTGCCCGTCACCTCATCGCGGCTCTCGACGATGAGGATGGAGGCGTGCAGTTCGCGGCCGAGGTCGCCCTCGCGGAAATGGAAGAATAGACAGCGCCCTCATTCTCACGCGTCTACGTACAATTAAGAGGGAAGGCCGTGGCATATTACGTGAGGGTAACGGTACCCGTCGCCGATTTGAGAAGGAGGCCGGTAGAGGCGCGCCCGTTCAACATCCACGATGAGATGCAGGAGAGCCAGGTGCTGTTTCACGAGGTCCTCCTCGTGAGGGAGGAAAGGGCAGGCTGGTTGCAGGTCGATGCGTTGGAACAGCAGAAGTCTACCCTTCGCGGATGGCAGGGCTACCCCGGATGGGTACGGAAAAAGGACGTCACGGAGACGGAAGGACCGGGGAAGCACGATGGCGTGGTAAAGCGGCCCTTTACCATGGTCCGCACCATTCCGTCCGCAGCCGGTCAACCCGTCTTTCCCCTCTCCCTGGGCACGAGACTCTCTCTGGCGGGAGAGGTAAAGGGCTTTATCGAAGTTCTCATGGACGGCAGGCAGATCGGCTGGGTGCCGAAGAGGGATATCTCCAGAACTGTTGGGGCCTTGCCCGTCCAGGAGAGAGGGGCTGACGTGGTCAAGACGGCCCGCCTCTTTCTCGGCGCAGCCTACCTCTGGGGCGGAAGGAGTATGCCCATGCCGTGGTCCCGTGGTCCTGTCATGGGTGTCGACTGCTCCGGCCTCGTGAACCTTGTCTTCCGCGCCCTTCACCTCGAATTACCCCGGGATGCCCACGACCAGTGGATGACGGCAGCCGCTATCACGGCGCAGGCCCTGAGGCCGGGCGACTTGATATTCCTTTCCCGGCCTGGAGAGGTGGGCTCGGTAAATCACGTGATGCTCTCTTTGGGGGGCGAGCGGTTCATCGAGGCAGCGGAGACGGGAGACATCGTGCGCATCACGACATTCTCCCGGATGGTAGGTCTTGATCTCCGGGCGCTCGAGGAGAAAGCGTTTACCCTGCACAACAGGAGATTCTATTTCGGAAGAATAGCGTAGTGAAAGGCAGTAATAGGTCTTATAAGTCCTCTCTACGACCTATTATTCTACAAAGGAGGGTCTTATGTCGGTTTTGCTGGAGCTGGCCATGTTCCCGACGGACAAGGGAGAGAGCGTAAGCAGCTATGTGGCGAGGATCATCGCCATGATCGATCGGCGAGACCTCGACTACCGGCTCACTCCGATGGGGACTATAGTCGAAACGGCCGATATCGACGAGGCGCTCAAGGTGGTCGCCGATGCCTACCGGGAGCTTGATCCGGACTGCGGCAGGGTCTACGCAACGGTCAAGCTGGATATCAGGAAAGGAAAGGGCGGCAGGATTAGCGGGAAAATCGAATCGGTCGAAAGGAAACTGGGGAAGAAACCAAAGACCTGAAAAGGGGCGACCTTCACACGCTCAGGTCGCCGGACGTATCTTATATTTTTCAACCAGATGGTCCGGGTTATAGGAAAGCTTTGCCTCTCTCAGGCCCGGCTCTCCCAGGTCCTGCTCCCGGTTGATGAAGCGCGTATCCGACCACTGCTTCTCGCAAAACTGCTGGTTTATGGCGGCGTAGAGGCCGCGGATTTCCGTGTTCGCCTTTTCAATGTGGACCACCGCGGTCTCCTCATTGAGTCGTTCGCCCAGGGTGAACGCCTCAACCTTGCCGTTGATCAGTATCACCCCTCCTTTTATCTGTAAGCGTCCCAAGTGGCTCAGGGCTTCCCGCGTCGCATCCCATTCACCGAGCAGGTTCAGGTCATCCTCGCATCGCCGAAGGGTGCACCAGGTTTCGGCCAGACCGAGACAGGCGTCAACGTGAGCCTCGGTAATCGGCTCATACACCATAGCGTACGAGCGAAGGAGGTAGTTAAGGTGGTTCCGTTTTGCGCGATAGGCCTTGCCCGAAAGGGCAATCAGATCCTCGGCCAGGTAGACGTAATCAAAGTGGTCCCTGACCGGCTCGACCACAAAACCTCCGCTTCCCTCCAGCTCCGATGCGAGCCTCGCGTCCGCCCTGTCTATGGCCGGCGCGGGTATGTTTCTCTCGTCCCGCATCCACCCGAGGAGCATGCGGGTCACGTCCACGCGCGACGGCGGCCCTGTCGGGGGAAGGGCCTGCACGCCGTTTCCCGCATTTGCGCCGACCACGAGCAGCCAATCACGGTAGAGAGACCATTCGAAGCCGAAGTGCGACCTCCATATGAACAGATTGGTAAAGTTGAGCTCCGATGTCTTGGGCCCGTACTCCCTGAAAATGCTGTCGATCAGGTCCCGGTCCTCGATGCCTATCGCCTTGAATGCTGGAAACTGAGGTACCATATCGTTATTATACACACCTCTCTTATTTTTCGCCCCGGGGATCATCCATCAAAGGTGAGGGAAAGCCACCCTTTGATGATCGTTCGCCTCTCCGGTCGGCTCACAGGAAAAGGACGCATCGCGGCACCGGCATCACCGGGGGTCCTTGTCCGGGATTCGGGACAACGTTGCCCGCCACGCGACCGCCTCGGCATCGCTCGGCGCGCGCCAGTCGCCTCGGGGGGACAGGGAGCCGCCGGAACCCACCTTCGGCCCGTTGGCTATGCAGCTCCGCTTATACTGGCTGACCCCGAAAAAGCGCTCAATAAATACGGACAGCCACTGCTTGATCTCGCCTATGGTGTAGGCTCTCCGCTTCTCCTCGGGGACGTCGGGCCAGAGGCCGGCCGCCTTGTCATGCCAGGCAGTCCACGAAAGAAAGGCCACTTTCGGCGGGGGGAAACCAAAGCGAAGCACATAATAGAGCGTGAAATCCTGCAGCCCGAAGGGGCCGAGCACGTCTTCGGAGCACTGTCCCGGCGCCTCAACGCTAGCGCCGGGCACAAGCTCAGGGCTTATCACCGTATCGAGCACATCGGCCAGGGCAATGCTCGCCTCCGCGCCGAAGAAGGCATTTCTCGCCACCCACCGTATCAGGTATTGGATCAGCGTCTTCGGCACGCTTGAATTCACGTGATAGTGCGCCATGTGGTCGCCCACGCCGTAGGTACACCAACCCAGGGCAAGCTCGGAAAGATCGCTCGTCCCCACTACCAGTGCGCGCCTCAGGTTCGCGAGCCGGAAAAGGTGGCTCGTCCGCTCGCCGGCCTGCACGTTTTCAAAGGTGATATCATAGACCGGCTCACCCAACGCGTAGGGGTGGCCGATATCCTTAAACATCTGGAGGCAGGAGGGACGTATATCGATCTCCTCACGGGTACAGCCGAGGGCGTCCAGAAGTCTGCGCGCCTGGCTCATGGTGCGGCTGCTTGACGCGAACCCCGGCAGCAGGCACCCGAGGACGTTGGTCCTGGGAAGCTTCATGATGTCCATGGCCCGGACGGCAACGATGAGGGCCTGAGTGGAATCGAGCCCGCCCGAGACGCCGATCACCACCTTGTCGACCCCCGTGAATTGGAGCCGTTTCGCAAGTCCCTGCACCTGGATCTCGTAGACTTCGCGGCACCTGCGGTCCTGCCCCTCAATGTCGCTCGGCACAAAAGGGAATCGCTCGTAAGTCCGGTCCGGCAGAAGCGTCTCGTCCCGCGGGATACGCGCATTGACAACGACGGGAGAAAAGTCGGCGAGGTCGCGCCTGTGGTGGTGTACGGACTGGCCGAAGCTCCCCTGCCTCATCCGGTCCTGGCTCAACCGGTCGAGATCGACATCCCCGGCCACGAGCTGTGAATCGTAGGAAAACCGCCTTGATTCCGCAAGCTTTGTTCCGTTCTCGTATATCAGCCCCTGCCCGTCCCATGCCAGGTCCGTCGTCGATTCACCAAAGCCCGCGGCCGTGTAAAGATAGGCACTGATGCAGCGGGCCGACTGGTTTGCCACAAGCTGCCGCCGGTACGCGGCCTTTCCCACCGTGATGTTCGAGCCGGAAAGGTTGACGAGCACGGTTGCCCCTGCAAGGGCAGCGTACGAGGAAGGGGGGATCGGCACCCAGAGGTCCTCGCACACCTCGACGAAGAACCGAAAAGCCGGCTGCTCTTCAACCTCGAAGAGCAGCGTGTTCCCGAAGGGCACGTCCTTCTGGCCAAGGAGGTCGAGACGTGTCGTCGGCGCGAAGTCCGCCGGGGCGAAATACCGCAGCTCGTAATATTCACGATAATTGGGCAGGTAGGTCTTGGGGGCAACCCCGAGAAGCTTTCCCCCGTAGAGGATGACCGCGCAGTTGAAGAGCAGGTCCCTCACTGCGAGGGGCAGACCCACGACCGTGATGACCGGGATATGCGCGGACGCTTCCACGACCGCTCCGAGAGCGTCCCGGCAGCCGTCGAGCAGGGCCTGCTGGTGAAACAGGTCGTCGCACGAGTACCCTGAAAGCCCCAGCTCGGGAAAGGCCACGAGGAGGGCTTTACGCCGGCCGGCCTCTTCCATCAATGAGATCGTCTGCTCTGCATTGAACGTGGTGTCGGCGACGGCCACCCGGGGTATCGCGGCAGCCACCCGGACGAAGTTATGGTTGTATAGATTGAAAAAGGCAGCGTTTTGCGTCACGTTATGAGACTCCTCCCCACACACACGTCCTGACGCCGGGATAAGGACATCAGACGGCCAGCAACTCGTTCACGTAACTCAATGCCTCAATAGCCGCCTCCGCCGGGACCCCGCCCTGAGCCATCTGAGGATTGCCCCCGCCCTTACCGTGATATTTCACCGCGATCGACTTAATGATCTGTCCCGCGTTAAAGGCGTTGACAAGGTCTTTCGTGACGGCTGCCACGATAATGCCTTTTGTCTCGTCCCTGGTGCCCACGACCACCACGCAGCTTCTCAGCTTCTCGCGGATGATATCGGTCGCTTTCCTCAAGTCGTCGGCGCTTCCGCCCGGCATGAACATGGAGACGATCGTGGCGCCGTCTTTTCGGTGCGCGCCCTTTATCGCCTCCTCGACCCGCTGTCGCATCATTTCGTCTCTCAAGCGTCCTACTTCCTTCTCCTTCGCGGCCATCTCCTCGAGGAGCGCCCCTACCCTGTCCTGCAGGCCCTCGATATCGGTCTTCAGGTCACGGCTGACGGCCCGCGCCACGGTCTCGATCTTTCTCCGGTAGGCGACTGCGCTCTTACCCGTGACCGCCTCTATTCTCCGTATGCCCGATGCGAGGGAGCCTTCGCTGATAATGGAGAAGCTGCCGATCTCTCCGGTATTTTTCACGTGGGTGCCGCCGCACAGCTCCCTGCTGAATTCGCCCATCGACACGACCCGGACCGTCTCGCCGTATTTCTCTTCAAAAAGGGCGGTTGCCCCTTCCCGGATCGCGTCTTCCCGGCTCTTCACCTCTGTCTTCACGTCAACCATGTCGAGTATTTTTTCGTTGGCGATATCTTCGACCCTGGCGACCTCAACGCTCGTGAGGCCCCGAAAATGGGTGAAATCGAACCTCAACCTGTCCCTTTCGACAAGGGAGCCCGATTGCTTGACATGGTCGCCAAGCACAGTCTTGAGGGCGAACTGGAGGAGATGGGTTGCGCTGTGGTTCCTTGCCACCGCCCTTCTCTTCTCCCTGTCCACTGTCAGGTGCACGGACTCACCCGGCCTGAACGCGCCCTTTTCCACCCTCACCGCATGAGAAAAGAGGGTTTCCTTCACCCTGGTCACATTGCCGACGCTTCCGACCGCGCCATCCCCCTCCATGATGCCGTCATCGCTTGTCTGCCCTCCGGCCTCACCGTAGAAGGGTGTTTTGTCGAAGAAGATGTGGGCGTCATCCCCCTCCCGGATTTCCTCGACGGGCTGCCCTTCCTTCAGGATAACCACAATTGCGGCGTCAGACTCAAGCGCGTCGTACCCGGTAAAGATATTCTTCATTGGAGCTGAGGCAGTATCGATCACTCCAAAAGTTTCGGAGGCCGACACGCTTAGATTTTTCATGCGGCGGTCGGTCCTCGACCGCTCCTTCTGCTCGTCGAGGGCCCTCTCGAAACCCGCCATATCGAGGAAAAGGCCGTCTTCCCTGGCCATCTCATCGGTAATGTCAACGGGAAAACCGAAGGTATCATAGAGCCTGTAAACCACATCCCCCGGAATCACCTTGTCTCCCCTCGCCGCGCTCTCTTTCTTGACGTCCTCATAGAGGCGCATGCCCACATTGAGTGTTTCGAGAAAGCGCTCTTCCTCACCTTTGAGGATGCCCAGGATGAAAGGGTAATTGTTCTTTATTTCCGGATACGCATCACCCATCGTATCGACCACCACCCTGGAGAGGCCGGAGACGAAGTCCTTCTCGATGCCTATCTTTTTCCCATAGCGCAGCGCGCGCCGCAGGATCCTGCGGAGTACGTAGCCTCGCCCCTCCCTCCCCGGCAGGACACCGTCGTTGATGATGAACGTCGCGCCGCGCACATGGTCGGCGATGACGCGGAAGGCGGTATCCACCGTCCCTCCCTCTCCGTAGACCTCACCGGAAATCTCTTCCAGGCGTCTGAGGAGGGGCATAAAGAGGTCGGTCTCGTAGCTGCCTATCCGCCCTTCGAGTACGGACACGATGCGCTCGAGCCCCATACCCGTGTCGATAGACGGGTTGGGAAGCCTCACCATGTCCCCGCCCCGGGAGCGCTCGTATTCCATGAATACGAGATTCCATATCTCCAGGTATCTGTCGCAGTCGCACCCCACCGCGCAGGTCGGCTGCCTGCACCCTACCCGGGGGCCCAGGTCGTAGATAATCTCGGAGCAGGGACCGCACGGCCCTTCATCCCCCATGGACCAGAAGTTGTCCTTCTCCCCGAGCCTCACGATCCGTGACGGCGATACCCCTACCGCTTTCCACAACTCTTCTGCGTCATCGTCCTCCCTGAAGACGGTGACCCACAGACACCGTTCGTCGAGGTTCAGCGTTTTCCTCAAAAACTCCCAGGCATACGCGATCGCCTCTTTCTTGAAGTAGTCTCCAAAGGAGAAGTTGCCCAGCATTTCGAAGAAGGTGTGGTGCCTCAGGGTCTTGCCCACATTGCCCAGATCGTTGTGTTTGCCCCCTGCCCGCACGCATTTCTGCGAACTTGTGGCCCGCACATACGACCGCCTCTCAAGGCCCAGGAACACGTTCTTGAACTGTACCATGCCGGCATTGACGAAGAGAAGACTGGGGTCTTTTTCCGGAACAAGAGAAGAGCTGGCAACAATCGTATGCCCGCGGCGTGCAAAGAATTCCAGAAATGCGCTTCGCGTTTCTTTTGACAGCACGTTTATTCCTTTCTTAAACCGTAATGAATGAGCAGTTTCGTTTCCAGGTCGCCGGCCACTTCCGGGTGGTTCTTGAGAAATTCCTTGGCGTTCTCTCTGCCCTGGCCGATCCTGACCTCTCCGTATGAAAACCAGGTGCCCGCTTTCTCCACCAGGTTCGTCTCGACGCCCAGGTCGATGAGGTCGCCCTCCCTCGATATGCCCTCGCCGAACACGATGTCAAACTCCACTTCCCTGAAGGGAGGGGCAAGCTTATTCTTGACGACCTTTACCCTTGTCCTCGCTCCGACCACCTCCTGGCCGTCCTTGATTGCCGAGACGCGCCTGATGTCGAGCCTCACCGACGCATAGAACTTGAGGGCGTTTCCGCCCGTCGTCGTCTCCGGGTTGCCGAACATGACGCCGATCTTCTGTCTGATCTGATTGATGAAGACGACGATGGTCATCGATTTGCTGATCGTGCCGGTCAGTTTTCTGAGGGCCTGGGACATAAGCCGCGCCTGCAGCCCCATATGCTGGTCACCCATCTCTCCCTCGATCTCCGCCCGCGGCACGAGGGCCGCCACCGAGTCGATGACGACTATGTCGACGCCGCCGCTCCGCACGAGGATCTCAGTAATCTCCAGGGCCTGCTCGCCCGTGTCGGGCTGCGAGACGAGAAGGTCTTCTACCTTGACGCCTATCCGGCTCGCATAATGGATGTCCAGCGCATGCTCCGCATCGATGAATGCGGCCGCGCCACCCAGCTTCTGCGCCTCGGCAACCATCTCAAGGGCAAGCGTCGTCTTTCCGGAGGCCTCCGGCCCGAATATCTCGACCACCCGTCCCCGCGGCACACCTCCGATGCCAAGAGCGATGTCCAGCCCTATCGAGCCCGTCGATACAACAGGGATATCCTCAATGGGCCGCTCGCCCAGCTTCATGATCGCGCCCTTGCCGAAGAGCTTCTCGATCTGCGTCATCGCCATATCTATTGCTTTTCCCTTATTCCCTTCTTCTGCCTTCATCCTGCCGCTTTCTTCCCTCATGAGTTTTCGCCTCCAAGTTTTATCTTCCAGACCGGGGCGTAGATGGCGCCGCCCGGCGTCAGCGTGCTCTTATAGAGAACGAGCTCCTCGATAATAAACTCTTTCTCTTCGATCGGCATCGGGTCTCCATTGGGGAACGGCTTTGGTATTCTCCTCCTGCCCAGGGTGAGATGGGGCGCCAATTTCCTCTTTTCCCTTTCCACGTCGAGGGCGGCAAGACGTTCCTCGACCTCCTCGAATACGGCCTGGCTGTGCTCGATCCCCTCTTTCAGCTTCACCACGATGACCCTCGCCCTCCTCTTCGCAGGAAAGGCATCGAGGCCGCCCAGGCTGGCGCGAAACGGCCCGAAGGCCGCGCCAATGGGGGTGAGGGCCGACCGCATCCTTTCCGCCATGGGCTCCTCGATCTCGCCGAGGAATTTCACCGTGACATGGATGCCCTCGTCTCTTACCCATCGCACCCCTTCCGTTCGCCTCTCGAGGCGGCCGGTCACCTCCCTGAGGTAGGCAATAATATCTGCCGGGACAGGGAGGGCCAGGAATGTTCTCATCCGCGCGCCTTCCCTTCCAGATAATCGAGGACGAATCTCAGGGCCTCGTCAGCGGTCTGCCGTTTTATGGCGGAGCGGCGGCCTTCGAACTTGTACTGCCCCACGAGGCTTACCCCACCCGCTGCGAGTCCTATGTAGACCGTCCCCACGGGCTTTTCTGCTGTGCCCCCGCCGGGGCCGGCAATACCGGTCACGGAAAGGCCTATGTCCGCCTCCATTGCATGACGGACTCCTTCGGCCATCCTTGCGGCCACCTCTTTGCTCACCGCCCCCTTTGCCATAAGCAGGTCCCGCGGCACGGAGAGGAGGGTTTCTTTCGCCCCATTGCTATAGGTCACCAAGCCTGCCCGGAAGTACACCGATGCGCCCGCCACATCGGCGATCCTGCTCGAAATAAGGCCTCCCGTACAGGATTCTGCAACGGCTATGGTCAGCCCCTTCAGCGTGAGCAGTCGATTCAACTTACCTTCCGGGGTCATGCCAGCCTCCCCCATATGAAGAGCATAAGCGCTCACTTAGGCCGCCACCAAGCCTGCCCCGGCGGGGCACCCGCGCAGCGGGTAGCTGTATCCGGGGGTGAAAACCGGGGTCCAGAACCCCTAAATTCCCCTGGATACCGAGCGACCCGGAGGGTGCCCCGGCCGGGTAGTGCGCTTGCGGGTGATGACCAATCGTAAGAAGGAACTCCCTTTCCTCTTAATATTAGCGCAAAAACGGTCCTTTTTGCCATGTTTTTTTGCCTTTTACCCTTTTCAGCACGGGTTGTTCACTAACCGCCTCAGCAGCCCCTTCCCGATTCCCTTCTCTCACAAGCCTTTTAGAAGGGAGGGTTACGAAAGTGCACGGTTTAGGGGGGGGCGGGTAAGAAAATGTTGAAGTATAAATTTTGAATTTTGAATGAACGACCACGACCGACGAAGCGGGGCACTAGTGCTCAATTTCGCGGAAACCGATTATTTCACGCCTTCAGCCCCGGATGGAGGGCCGTCGAGCGCTTCTTCCTGCAAGCCTAGATTTTCCTCGACCGAGCCGATAGCACGTGTTACAATCAGTAATGATTGCAGGAACCGGGAGTATGAGCTACTGGACAAAGGGGAAGGGGAAGGTTATTCACTTTCTTAAGGACCTCTTCTCCCGGTCGTCCCCCTGTGCTCACCTATGCTGCCGAATTATCCCGTGAGCGACTGATGGCCGTATCGCCAAGAGAGAGCTTGAATGAATGGGTATTAAGCAGCTACAACAGGTTGTGGCAATTGGACCACGAAGCCGCATCTATGAAGAAACATCCAGACTGGTAAAGCAGGAACAAGCCCGCGGCAAAAAGTCGTCCTAAAGCCTCTCCCGCACATCGCATTCAGCGATTGGGCAGCGTGCGCGGCATGATAGACCCGAGGACCTTTGATCGAGAACTCTATCCAGTTTTTTCCGCTGTAGAAAATCCGGTTTCTGTGCGCGCCCGTTCGAGGGGACGGACCAGGGCACACGGCTGCAGCCCGCTCCGGTGCAGTCGGCCGGACGCGCGAGTGGTTGGTCGGGTAGTGAGCAGCACCGCCTTCCCAGAGGCTATTGAGGCTCAATTGTCAAAGAGCGCAGCCGGTTTACGGGAAACCGGCCCAAACGGGCCGGGCCATGATCTCTTCATGCCTCTCAACGGACTGCCCGGTCTCTATAAGAGTTTGCCTGTTTCCCGCTCTCCTGTCAAAGTGACAACCAGAGGTGACGAGGAGGCATGACAACCACGAGTGACAACCAGGACTGACAAAAGGCACTTTCGAAAAAAACGACAAGAGGCGACCGGGACCTGAGCCGGGGCTTTCTTCCTGGAATCGAACGGTTGAAAGTTTTTCTTGCAATAGCACCTTATCGATGGTCAATCATATGGTAGTTGAAGCTGCCAAAGGGAATTAAGGGTGGAATTATAAAAGTTAGTTACTTGTTTACGGTCGTCCCAGAGGTTCACCCCAGTGAAAGAAATAAGATGTGGCCGTTGCAACATGGACGGGATTTCATCGAAGCCCCATTTGCGATATAATTTAGGAAGCAGGAGGTGCACAGCATGGATAGCCGGTACACTGCAATAATAAAGCGGCAAGGCGATTGGTGGACAGGATGGATAGAGGAAGTACCGGGTGTGAATTGCCAGGAGCGTAGCCGGAAAGAGTTGTCAGAAAGTCTTCGCGTGACCCTCCGGGAAGCCATCGAGTTCAACCGTCTAGACGCCATAGCTTCGGCAGGAACGGAATACGAAGAAGAAAGCATAGCTGTATCGGAATGAAGAGAGCCGAACTGTTGAAGCACCTGCAGGCACACGGCTGCGAGCTCATAAGGGAAGGCCGTCGACACTCCTGGTAGGGAAACCCCAGCCTAAACAAACGTTCTTCAGTACCGAGGCATACAGAGATTGACGATGGACTTGCGAAAAAAACATGCAAGGATCTTGGAATAGAACCGGTAAAGTGAGACATAACGAGTCTGGTCATCGAACGTGGCAGACGTGGTGGGTCAGTTATTTATAATAGTGAAGAAGTCGGAGACTGGTGGCGATGCGGCGTTTTCCGGCGGGGAGGGATCGATGAGATGTCGATGCGATCTGAGCCTTGCTGCCCGTAGGCGTACTGAACGTACGTCGGAGGGCGCAAGGCGAAGAGCGCGCGGCAGATCGCGATGCCTCCACGCCGTCGTCCGGCCGCCCTAAGAGAGCGCATATGCCCATATGGAGAGCACCATATTTGCGAATATACCGGCAAGGACGTCATCTGCGATGATACCATAGGCGCCGGGTAGACGCTCCACTTTTTTTATAGGGTAGGGTTTTAGTATATCAAAGGCGCGGAAGAGAATAAAGGCTTTGACGATGTTCCAGATAGTGAGGTCACGGCCGACCGTGGCGACAAGCATGCCTATCATCTCGTCTATCACGATATAGCCGGGGTCTGCCTCTTTTCCCTTAGTGCGCTCAATGGCAAAAACAGCGCATACCGTGAGGAGAATGATGACGGCCGGGTGATTGAACGATGGCATGAGGTAAAGGATGATACACGTAAGGACCGATGCCCACGTTCCCGGCGCGAGGGGCAGGTAGCCCGTATAGGAGCAGGTGACAAACCACCTGCAGGCCCTATCCTTTATCACCGTAGACCGCGTCCTCGTCGAACACCTTTTCCCCAACTACAGCCCAACCGTCCCTCCAGGACCGGTAAAAGCAGCTCCAGTAGCCCGTATGACAGGCGGCGACCCGCTGATCGACCACAAGCAGAAGCGTATCTCCATCACAGTCGAGGAAGAGGCCGCGCACCTCCTGGTAGTGACCCGATGTTTCTCCCTTGAGCCACAACATGTTTCGGGAACGGGAATAGTAGTGTGCCCGCCCGGTCCCGGTAGTCAGCTCCAGGGCTTCCGCATTCATATAGGCAACCATTACCACATCGCGCGTGCGTGCGTCCTGGACGACTACCGGGATAAGCCCCCGGCTATCCCATTTTATAGAATCGCCGATACCCTCCATCTCTTCTCCGCTCTTACAACCGGACGGCTACCCCGCGCTTTTGCAGATACCTTTTCGCGTCGAGCACCATGTGCTCCCGATAATGGAAAATGGATGCTGCGAGCACCGCGTCTGCCTTGCCGTCGACGAGGCCCTCGTACAGGTGCTCGAGGGTGCCGACGCCCCCCGAGGCAATGACCGGTATGGTGACCGCTTCCGAGATCGTCCTGGTCAGGGGTATATCATAGCCGACCCTGGTGCCGTCCCGGTCCATGCTCGTGAGGAGGATCTCGCCGGCCCCGAGGGCTTCCACCCTTTGCGCCCATTTGACGGCGTCGACACCCGTCGGCCGTCTTCCCCCGTAGGTATACACCTCAAAACCGTCCTGCGTCGCTTTCGCATCGATGGCAACACAGATGCACTGGCTCCCGAACATCTCAGCCGCCTCGCTGATGATCTCCGGCCGCTCGACGGCTGTCGTGTTGATAGTCACCTTGTCGGCCCCGGCGAGGAGGATGTCCCTTATATCGGCGAGATCCCTTATGCCCCCGCCTACCGTGAGGGGCATGAAGACCTCGGCGGCAACCTGCTCGACCACATGGATGATCGTCTTTCTCGATTCGTGAGACGCGGTGATATCCAGAAAGCAAAGCTCGTCCGCCATTTGCTCTTCGTAGGCCTTGGCGTTCTCTACCGGCCCGCCCGCGTCCTTCAGGTTGACAAAATTCATCCCTTTTACCACCCTGCCCCCCATCACATCGAGGCAGGGGATGATCCGCTTAGTCAGCATAGACCATGGCCTCCCGAACCCCTATCCGCCCTTCATAGAATGCCTTGCCCACGATGGCGGCCCAGACGTCCAGTTCTTTCAGTGCCTTCAGATCGTCGACGCCGCTCACGCCGCCGCTTGCGATGATCGGAAGGGCGGTCATCGACTTCATGCGGCCGATGCCGTCGTAATCGGGTCCGGTGAGCATGCCGTCGCGGGCGATATTCGTGCAAAGGAGGGCCATGACGCCAAATCTCCGGGCATCCTCCAGGACCCGCTCCACGTCGGCACAGGCGACCTCTTTCCAGCCCTTCACCATCAGCTTCCCCTCATACATGTCGAGGCCGAGCACGATATTCCGATAAGCCGACAAGCCCTCAAAAAACAGGGGGTCCGTCAGCGCCCGGGTGCCGACGATAATACCGTTCACCCCGCATTGCGCATAAGTTGCGATATCCTCATCCCTGCGAATGCCCCCTCCCACTTCAAGGTAGCCCGCAACCGCGCCCCGAATCACCTTTATCAACTCCCGGTGGCTGACGCTGCCCGTCCGGGCGCCGTCCAGGTCGATCACGTGGAAGTCCCTTGCCCCCTCAGCCAGCATATGCGCGATCATGGCCGCCGGGTCGTGGCTGTAGACGGTCATCCGCTCGAAATCCCCAGCCGCGAGCCTCACGCAGCACCCGCCTATCAGGTCCATGGCAAACAATATCTTCACGGTGTTCCGCCTGACGCCGCGGCTTTCAGGTCGTCTGCAAAGAAATCGACCGCCTTGCCGACGCCCTCGCGGCTGAGTTCGCCTGCGGTGATCCACCTGGCTCCTCGCCTGAGGAAAGTAAAGAAGCCGAAGACGTTTTCCGATAAGGGCCGCTGCGTCTCATCGAAGACAAACACCTTCGCGAGGCCGCTTGAGTCAAAGAGATGGACGTGAAAGCCGACACTCGCGGGTCGCTCCACGGAAAACGCGCCCCCCCGCCGCTCCTGAAAGCGGTAGATAAGCACACTGAGGCAAGGCGTTACGCCCAGCTCCTGGGTGTAGCCGACCCCCTTTTCGTCCAGGGCCCCGCCCAGCGCGGTCGTTATCAGGTCTTCCGCGTCCTCGTGTATGGACCCCGGCACTATTACCTGATGGCAGACGGGGCAGACGTTAACGTTCATATCCGTGAGCCGCTCCACATAAAGCCCGATTGCAAAAGCCTGCCCGGACAGGCCGGCAAGCACGAGAAGAGACACACCTAGGAGACGCGCTACTCGCATAATCTCACAAAATTCCCCAGTAGCCTGAGGCCGATGGCCTGGCTCTTTTCAGGATGGAACTGGCAGGCGAAGATAGTATCTCTCTGCAGAGAGGAGGTAAACCGCACCCCGTAATCGGTGACGGTGGCCGATACAGATTCCTCAGGCTCGGGAAAATAAGAATGCACGAAATAAAAATAGGAACCGCTGGGAATGGAGTCAAATATCCCCGAAGGCCTCACGATTTCCACACTGTTCCAACCCATATGGGGTATCTTCATCGCGCCCCTGAAGCGGACCACGCGCCCCCTGATCACCGCCAGGCCGGCAATCCCCGGCGCCTCTTCCGACGATTCGAGGAGTATCTGCATGCCGAGGCATATCCCGAGATAGGGCTTTCCCTCGGCTATCTGCCCTTTCAGGAGGTCGAAAAGGCCGAAGTTTTTCAGGTTCTCCACACACTTCCCGAAGGCGCCGACACCGGGCAGGACCAGGGCGTGGGCCTCCCGTATAACCGATTCATCCCTCGTGATGGCAATATCTGCGCCGAGGCGCCTGAAGGCGTTCGTCACGCTCCTCAAATTACCCATGCCGTAATCTATTATCGCAATCATCACAAGCACCCTTTCGTGGAGAGGGGACCTTTCACCCTTTCATCCCTCGTCACGGCCTCCCGGAGCGCCCTTCCCGAGGCTTTGAATATCGCCTCGATCCTGTGGTGCAGGTTCTCGCCATAGAGCAGGTTCACGTGGAGGGTGATCCGCGCCTCGTTCACAAAGCCCCGGAAGAACTCCTTTATCACCTCGCCGTCGAAGGCGCCCACCTTCCCGTTGATATCACCGTTCCACACGAGGCCCGGCCTGCCGGAGAGGTCGATAGCCACCATGCAGAGGGCCTCATCCATGGGGAGGACTGCATGGCCGAACCGCCTTATGCCGGCAAATGCGGGAAGGGCCTCTCGCAGCGCCTTCCCCAGTGTAATGCCCGTATCTTCGATGGTGTGGTGATAGTCGATCTCGATATCGCCCTCCGCTTCCACCGTAAGATCGAAGAAGCCGTGGCGGCTGAAAAGCTCTAGCATATGGTTGAAGAAGGGAATACCCGTCGAGATGCGGTAGGCGCCCTCCCCGTCCAGCTTCCAGCCGACCCGTATTTGGGTCTCCCGGGTCTTCCTCTTTACATCGGATTCCCTCTCCATGAATCCCCCTAGAGTATCACCTTATTCAACGGATATTCCACGATGCCTTGCGCGCCCGCCCTTCGGAGCGACGGGATGATGTCCCGGACCACCTGCTCGTCGATAATCACCTCTATGGCAACCCATGCGCTATCTGAAAGGTTTGAGATCGTCGGCGTGTGCAGGGAAGGGAGGGTGCCTATGACAATATCGAGCTGCTCCCTCGGCACGTTCATTTTGAGCCCCACCTTTTCGTCGGCAAGGAGGGCCGCTTTGAGGAGCATCACGATATTCTCGATTTTCGTCTTCTTCCACTTGTCTTTGAACGCGCTCTTGTTCGCAATCACCACGGTTTCCGATTCAAGAATGGTGTCGATGATGCGCAGGTTGTTGGCCGCGAGAGACGCGCCCGTTTCCGTCACCTCTACTATGGCGTCCGCGAGCAGGGGCGGCTTGGCCTCTGTTGCCCCCCACGAATACTCCACCACTGCATCTATCTTATGCGCCTTCAGATAGCGTGTGGTGAAGCCCACCAGCTCGGTCGCAATTTTCTTTCCCTTAAGCCCCTGCAGATCTTTGATCTTTGAGTCGACCGGCACTGCCACTACCCATTTGACGCCCCTGAATCCCACCTTGCCGTAGCGCAGGCGGCTGACCTCCACCACTTTGGAGTTCTGCTCCAGCACCCAGTCGAGGCCGGTTATCCCCATGTCGAGTATGTTGTTCTCCACGTACCGCCCCATCTCCTGCGCCCGGATCACGAGCCCCTCGATCTCAGGGTCATCTATGGCCGGAACGTAGGACCGCTCCGCAAGCGTTATGGTATAACCCGCATTTTTGAAAAGCCTGCGGGTGCTCTCGAAGAGGCTCCCTTTTGGTATCCCTATCCTCAGCAACACTTAAGGCAGCTCCTTTCTCGCCCTTATCGCCTCGCCATGGGCGTAAAAACCCTCTGTGTCCGCTAAGCGAGCGGCGTCTTCCCCGTACTTCCTGAAAAATGACCCTTCTATTTTAACCAAAACCTGCCTCTTTGTAAACCGGTCTACCGAGAGACCGGAGGAGAACCTCCCCGCGCCGCCGGTCGGCAGCACGTGGTTGGTGCCTATATAGTAGTCGCCCATGGAGACACACGTGTGAGGCCCCACGTAGGTGATGCCGGAATATCGTATTTTTTCCGCAACCGTCTCATCCCCGATAACCTCCAGGTGCTCGGGGGCGATTGCGTCGATCGCAGCCAGGGCAGCTTCCACTTCCGTGTAATGAACCAGGAAGCCGTTTGTGCTGAGCGCCCGCTCAACGATATCGCGCCTTTTGTTGGAGGAGATAAGGCGCTCGATAGCCTGCAGCACACCGTACAGCTCCTCCTTTGAAGGAGAAAAGAGTCCGACCGTCGCCATCTCATCGTGCTCCGCCTGGGAAAAAAGGTCCCACGCGAGTATGGCGGGTGGGAACGGCTCCGTCACGAGGACGACAAGCTCGCTTGGCCCGGCAAGCATGTCGATGCCGACCCGGCCGTACACGTCCCTCTTCGCTTCCTCCACATAGGCATTGCCCGGACCCACGATCATATCCACCCGCGGTGCGCCGGCGGCTCCGTAAGCGAAGGCATAGATTGCCTGCGCCCCGCCTATCCTGTAGACACCCGTAATATTGAGGAGCAGGGCGGCGGCGGCGACATGGGGGTTGAGCGCTCCTCCGTGGGCAGGCGTGGTTGCGTAGATTTCCTTGACGCCCGCGATGCGGGCCGGCACCGCCCCCATCACAAGGCTTGATGGGTAGGACGCTTTTCCGCCGGGCACGTAAACAAGGGCCCTCTCCACGGGCACGGACCGCTCGACCACTTTCAGGCCCTGTCTCCTGTAGGTCCGCTGACGCTGCTTCTGGCTCCGGTGAAAGAGGGTCACATTTTCTATCATCCCCTTGAGTATGGCCTCGTCTTTTTTTCCAAGCGTCGCGGCGGCCCGTTCGAGCTCATCCCGGCTCACTTTCAGCGGGTAGTCTTGCGTCCATCCGTCGAATTGCCTGGCGTAGGCCATAAGCGCCGCCTCGCCCTTCTCGAGCACCTCCGCCCTGATAGCCTGCACCTTATCTCTCACACCGGCCTTCCGTTCTTCCCTTGCAGAGGTGATGGCGGCGATGAAGCTGTCGTACTCTTTCTCAAGGTGCCATATTTTCATCCTTTCTCCTCTCGATCCGCGCCCCAAGGCTCTTCAGCTTCTTCTCGATCGCTTCGTACCCCCTGTCGATATGGTAGATCCGGGAAACCTCCGTAGTGCCGTGGGCGCAAAGGCCCGCCAGGATGAGAGACGCGCTCGCGCGCAGGTCGGTGGCCATTACCTTTGCGCCCTGGAGCGCCTTGACCCCCTTCACGATCGCCGTATTTCCGATGAGGTGCACGTCCGCCCCCATCCTCCTCAACTCCGCGGCATGCATCATCCTGTTCTCGAAGATCGTCTCGGTGATCACGCTCACACCCCCGGATATGCTCGTGAGCGCCATCACCTGCGCCTGCATGTCGGTAGGGAAGCCGGGGTACGGCAGCGTTTTCACGTCGAAAGCCGCGGGTCTCTTCCGGGTCATCGACGCCCAGATCGAGCCGTCCTTCTCCTCTATCTCCATACCTGCTTCCTTCAGCTTTTCACTCACGGCCTTCACGTGCTCGGCCCTGGCGCCTTCAAGGACTATACTGCCCCTCGTCAGGCCGCAGCCGACGAGGAAGGTGCCCGCTTCGATCCTGTCGGGAATCACCGCATAGTCACAGGGGGTGAGCTCCTTGACACCCTTTATCCTGATCAGCTCGGTGCCGATACCGTCGATCCTGGCGCCCATCTGCGTCAGCATGACCGCAAGATCGACTACCTCGGGCTCCCGCGCGGCGTTCTGTAGTATCGTCTCGCCTTCAGCGAGTACCGCTGCCATAAGGATATTTTCCGTCCCCCCTACCGTGGGGGCGTCAAAAACCACTCGTGCCCCGCGGAGCTTTTTTGCGCTCACGTCGACGTATCCTTCATGTATCCGTACCTCGCACCCTAACCGGGAAAGCCCTTTAAGATGAAGGTTTATCGGCCGCTCTCCGATTGCGCATCCCCCCGGATAGGAAACGACCGCCCGTTTGAGCCTCCCCACGAGCGGCCCCAGGACGAGGACGGAGGCCCGCATCTCCTTCACTATTTCATAGGGGGCAGTGTAGTTGCCGGCGTTCTCCGTGTCTACGATCACCGTATGCTCGTCAAGGCGCGCACTCTTGGCGCCTATGAAAGAAAGCAGCTTTATCATGGAATCCACGTCCCGGAGCCGGGGGACATTGGTGATCCGGTAAAGACCCTCCTGGAGCAGGGTCGCCGCAAGCACGGGGAGCACCGCGTTTTTTGCGCCGCCTACCCTGACCGTGCCCTGAAGCCGCTCACCACCCTCTATGACAAACTTTTCCATGAGCCCCTTATCACCCTCTGCCGACCCGCGAGGTCGCGCAGTACCGTCATCTCAAAACCTGCCTTTTTCAAAACCGCGCCCAGAAGGGCCGCCTGGTCTTCACCCCCGATCTCGCACAGGAGAGTGCCCTCTTCGGCGAGATAGTCGCCAATCTCCTCCAGGTACCTCTCGTAGAGCTCTGTTCCCGCATTCCCGCCCACCAGGGCATGGGCCGGCTCGAACTCCCTCACCTCAGCCATAAGCCCCTCCCACTCATGGAGGGCCACATAGGGCAGATTAGCGCATATAAGATCGAAGGTCCGGCCCTTTTTGATCGCGGAGAACAGGTCGGAGGCCATAAACTCGATCCCGGTCTGAAGCCCGAAAGCACGGGCGTTCTTGCGGGCCACCGCGAGGGCGGCGGGCGAGATATCGGCACACACAACGCCCCCGGCCCCATTTTTCGCGAGTAGTATGCCTATGACCCCTGAGCCGGTCCCCATGTCGAGCACGCGCAGACGTCCCTTCGACCCGATAATCTTCATTGCCTCTTCCACGAGCAGCTCTGTTTCCGGTCTCGGTATCAAGACGCGCCCGTCCACGTAGAACGGCTCCGAGAGAAACTCCCGCATGTGAGTGAGGTAGGCCAGGGGCGTCCCTTTCCGCCTCTCCTCGATCGATTGCCTTATTTTCAGCTGTTCCGACTCATTGAGCACCCTTTCAGGCTCCATCAGTATCCGCTCCGGGGGAAGGGAAAGCACATGGGAAATGATGCCGACGAGGTCGACCCTGGGCAGGTCTTTTTCGGAAAGATATAGTTGTCTGATGCGCACGATAGTCTACCGTGTCTTCAGAAACTCTGTCTGAAAGTGGGCCGCAAGCGGATCAAGAAGGCTGTCGAGATTGCCTGCCAGCACGTCCTCGAGTTTGTAGAGGGTGAGGCCGACTCTATGGTCGGTTACTCTGCCCTGGGGGAAGTTATAGGTGCGGATCCGTTCGCTCCTGTCGCCTGTCCCCACCTGTTTTCTTCTCTCCTCCGAGACCTCCTGAGCGTTCTCTTCCTCCATTCTTTCCTTGAGTCGTGCCCTCAACACCCTGAGCGCCTTCGCCTTGTTCTTGTGCTGCGACTTCTCGTCCTGGCAGGTTACCACGAGACCTGTGGGCAAATGGGTGATCCTGACAGCGGAATCGGTCGTGTTCACATGCTGGCCGCCGGGACCGCTCGACCGGTACACGTCGATGCGCAGGTCCTCCGCGTTTATGTTCAACTCCAGCTCCTCCGGCTCGGGCAGCACGGCGACAGTGACGGTGGACGTATGGATCCTCCCTTGAGATTCCGTCTCCGGCACCCTCTGTACCCGGTGCACCCCACTTTCGTATTTCAGCCTCTTAAATGCCTCGGGCGCCTCTATGGCCACGGTGACCTCTTTGAAGCCGCCTAAGTCGGACATGCTCATAGTGAGAATCTCGGTCTTCCAGCGCATCTTCTCCGCATACTTCATATACATGCTGAAAAGGTCGCGGGCAAAGAGCGCCGCCTCTTCGCCTCCGGTGCCTCCCCGGATTTCCAGGAACGTGTTCTCCACCTGCTGCTCGTCCTTCGAAAGAAGCTTGCCTTTCAGGAGGGATTCGAGCCTCTCGTTCTCTTTCTCAAGAAGCGCCGCCTCTTCCCTGGCGAGGCCCCTCATCTCCTCCTCCGCCTCCTGCTGTATCATCTTCCGCGCTTTTTGGAGCTCCTCCCCGATCCTCTTCCATTCCCGGAATATAGTGACCAGTTCGCGCAATTGTGCGTGCTCACGGCTGAGCTTTTTGTACTCCTCGATAGTGGAGGTTGCGGCCGGCCTTGCCATATCGGCCTCTATCTGCTCAAACCGCTTCTCGAGGTCCTCGAGCTTTCCCGCGATCATCCCTTATCCTTTGCCACCCTCTTGCCGTACTTTCTCTCGAACTTTTCCACCCTTCCCGCGGAATCCCGGAGCTTCTCGCGTCCCGTAAAGATGGGATGGCACTTCGCGCATATTTCCACCGTGATCTTCTCCTTTGTCGAGAGGGTCTCGAAGGTGTTTCCGCAGGCGCAGCGCACCTGGGCCTTCTTCATTTCCGGATGGATCTTGTCTTTCATGTTATCCTCCTCTGTCAAGCCATTATTGGGGTTCAGCACCCCCTCCGTCGGCGAAGCCGCCGAAGCCTCCCCGCTCACCGCTGCAAACTGCCCGCATCAAGCCCTTCCAGGAGAGCTCCGGCAAACACCTGTATGTTATCCTCCTCTGCTCATTGAATTGAGAAAGTCTTTATTGGAATCCGTGTCGGAGAGCTTTTCCAGGAGAAACTCCATCGATTCGACCGTATTCATCGGCTGGAGCACCTTGCGCAGGAGCCATATGCGCGACAGGTCGCCGTTGTTGATAAGGAGCTCCTCTTTTCTGGTGCCCGACTTGTTGATGTCGATGGAGGGGAACATCCTTTTTTCCGTCAACTTCCGGTCGAGATAGATCTCGGAGTTGCCTGTTCCTTTGAATTCTTCGAATATGACCTCGTCCATTCTGCTGCCCGTATCGATAAGGGCCGTGGCGATAATCGTGAGGCTTCCGCCTTCTTCTATCTTTCGGGCGGCGCCGAAGAAGCGCTTCGGTTTCTGCATGGCAGAGGCGTCGATGCCGCCGGAAAGGATCTTGCCGCTGCTCGGGACGACCGTGTTGTATGCCCGGGCCAGTCTGGTGATGCTGTCCAGCAGGATTACCACGTCCTTCTTGTGCTCGACCAGCCTTTTTGCCTTCTCTATGACAATCTCGGCCACCTGCACGTGTCTCGTTGCCGGCTCGTCAAAGGTGGAGCTGATCACGTCGCCGTTTACCGACCTCTCCATGTCGGTGACCTCTTCGGGCCTTTCATCGATGAGGAGCACGATAAGATAGATTTCTTTGTGGTTTGTCGTGATGCTGTTCGCAAGACCCTGGAGGAGCATTGTCTTCCCTGTCCTCGGCGGCGCCACGATCAGCCCCCTCTGGCCCTTGCCTATGGGGGTGAAGAGGTCCATTACCCTCGTGGAGAGCTTGGTCGAGGTTGTCTCCAGCTGTATGCGCTCGCACGGGTATATGGGCGTCAGGTTGTCAAAGATGATCTTGTCCTTGGCGATCTCGGGGTCATCGAAGTTAATTTTCTCGATCTTCAGAAGGGCAAAGTACTTCTCGTTGTCCTTGGGCGGCCTTATCTGGCCTGCGATTGTATCTCCGGTTCTTAATCCGAACCTTTTTATCTGCGACGGGGAGACGTATATGTCGTCCGGGCCGGGCAAATAATTGGAGTCTGTCGATCGCAGGAACCCAAACCCTTCCGGGAGGATCTCCAGTATGCCCTCGCCGTGGATGAGCTCATTTTTTTCAACGAGCGACTGAAGAATAGCAAAAATAAGCTCCTGCTTTCTCAGGCCGGTTGCATTCTCCACGGTCAACTCTTTCGCAATATGCGTCAGATCCCCTATCTTTTTCCTTTTTAGCTCGTTTAAGTACATCTTATGATACCTCCCCCTTCGTTATCTTTTCGAGGAGCCCGTCAACCTGTTCCTCGAGCTGATTTTCCGTTCCATTGTTGTCGATAAGATAGTCTGCCATTTTTTCCTTTACCTCTAATGATAGTTGAAAGGAGAGCCTCCGTTCGATATCGTCGGGGTCCATACCCCTTTGTTTCAGCCTTTCCCTGATGGTCTCCATGGCCGCAGTGACCACGACGATCTTGTCAAGTCTCCTGTAAAATCCCACTTCAAAAAGAAGGGGGTGGTCGATGAAAACCATGGGGATGTCCTTTTTTTCGAGCGCATCGAGCCTCCTCCTTATCTCCTGTAGTATCCGCGGATGAATAATCGCCTCAAGCATTTGCAGGTGCTCTTTCGTGAAAGCAACCCCCTTAAGCCTCTTTACATCTACTGTGCCGTCGATAACATATTCCGGACCGAAGGCCCTCTTAATGTCATCCTGGGTTTCTTTCCGGTTGAGACTATCTCTTGCGAGTGCGTCGAGGTCGATTACTTCCAGGCCCCGCTTCCCGAGCAAGGCAGCGACGGTGCTTTTGCCGCTTCCCAATATGCCGGTTAAACCGATAATAATCATATATCAAGGGTTCTGACATCTACCGCATTTTCCTCGATAAACGCTCTCCTCGTTTCTATGTTGCTCCCCATGAGTATCGTGAACATCTGATCGGCCTGTATGGCATCCTCGATGGAGACCCGTATCAGCGTCCTCCGGGCCGGATCCATGGTTGTCGTCCAAAGCTGTTCGGGGTTCATCTCCCCCAGGCCCTTGTAGCGTTGTATGGTGATGCCTTCCTTCCCTTTCTCGTTGACGAACGCGAGGAGCTCCTCCTCGTTGGTGGAGCGGATGGTGCCGTCCTTGTTGAGAACCCGTATCTCGTTCTCATAATATGGGGCCGTCCGCTTGTAGATATGGTAGCATCGCCGGTAGTCTTCCCGGCTACAGAACTCATAATCGATAACAAGCTCGCGGTCCTTCTTGACGCTATCCCGGGTAGTTAACGTATAAAGATTATGCTCATGGTCCGGAAGGATGTCGGCATCATATCCTTTTTTCGCCAGACGCTCTTTGAGGGGGAAGAGCTTGTCCCGGTTTTCGAAGTCTTCTCTTCTATGTATATCTGCTCCAAAGAGGGATAACACGACTGCCTTTTTTATCCCGAGCCGCTCCATCTCATTAAGATATTTCCCGATATTTCTTGTGCCCTCTATGTCCTCCCTGAGGCGGTCGCGCCCTACTTCCTTGTCCCGAATAAAACATTTTATTTTTTCCGTGCTTCTTTGCGCGATGAATTGCTCAAATTCTTCATCGTTCTTTATGTAAAGTTCCTTGCTGCCTATAGTAACCTTATAAAGTGGAGGCTGTGCGATATAGAGATATCCTTTTTCAATGAGCTCCGGCATTTTTCTATAAAAGAACGTCAGGAGAAGGGTCCGGATATGGGAGCCGTCCACGTCCGCATCGGTCATAATCATCACTTTTTTATAACGCAGGTTGTCCATTCCATTACCGTTGATGCCAAGGGCGAGATAAATGGCCCTGATCTCCTGATTGGACAGCACCTTTTCCTCTCTTGCCTTTTCCACATTAAGGATCTTACCCTTCAGGGGCAGGATAGCCTGCGTCTTTCTGTCGCGTCCCTGTTTGGCGGAGCCGCCCGCAGAATCACCCTCGACAATGTAAAGCTCCCTGAAATCAGGGCTTGTCTCCTGACAGTCGGCGAGTTTTCCGGGCAGTATGCCTGTCTCCGCGGCGCTCTTGCTCCTTATCAACTCCCTTGCTTTTTTCGCCGCCTCCCGTGCCCTTTTCGTGTCAATTGCCTTATTGACAATTGCCTTCGCCGCATGTTCGTTGAGCTCAAAATAGTCGACAAGCTTCTGGTTCATGAGGACTTCAATAAGGCCTTTTATCTCACTATTACCGAGCTTCGATTTTGTCTGTCCCTCGAACTGAGGGTTCTGTATCCGCATATTAATCACGGCCACAAGACCTTCCTTTACGTCATCCCCCGAAAGGTTCTCCTTGATCAGTTTCTTATGCTCGGCAAACGTATTGATACACCTGGTGAGGGCCGATCGAAAACCGGCAACATGCGACCCGCCTTCATGGGTATTTACGTTATTCACAAAGCTGTATATGTGCTCATTATAGCCATCGTTATATTGGATGGCGGCTTCAAAAAAATCGAGGCCGGGCTTCGTTCCCGTCACATATATGGGTTCGGGGATGAGTATATTTTTATTATAGTTCAAATAAGAGACAAAAGCCCTTGCGCCGCCCGTATGTTTGAACTCCTGCTTTCTCGCCTTGCGGTCGTCGCCGAGAACGATGTAGATGCCGTTATTGAGAAAAGATATCTCCCGCATCCTCTGACTGAGCATCTCATAGCTAAATTCTATCGAATCGAACAGTTCCGCGTCCGGGAGAAAACGTACCTTTGTACCCGACCTTGCGGTGTCGCCGATTATCTTGATATCCGTTATTTTCTCTCCGCGCTCGTAGCGCTGAAAATAAACCTTGCCCCCCCTGCGCACCTCTACCTCAAGATGTTCGGAGAGTGCATTCACGACAGACAAACCGACGCCGTGGAGACCTGCCGAAAATTTGTAGCTCTCTTTATCGAACTTTCCGCCCGCGTGCAGCTTCGTGAGCACAATCTCCAGGGCGGAGAGGTTATCGCTGTGGAGATCAACCGGGATGCCCCGGCCGTTATCCTCGACGGTAACGCTATTATCCGTGTGAATGGTGACGGAAATTCTGTCGCAATACCCCTCAAGCGCTTCGTCGACACTATTATCGACAAGCTCATACACGAGGTGATGCAAGCCCTCTGCCCCGGTATTGCCGATATACATGGACGGTACTTTGCGCACCGCGCGTAGCCCGTCGAGAATTTTTATGTTTTCCGCACCGTACTCTTTCACCTTCAGACCCTTATGGGCATCACAATATTCTTGTAATGATCCTCTTTCTCTCCCTCAAAAAGCACCGCGCCATAGGTCAAAGGCGCCCTTATAACGATAATTTCCCCGTCAATGTGACTTGTGACATCCATAAGAAACCGGATGTTAAAATTCATGCTTAGCTTCTCGCCGGTGTAATTGACCTCAAGGATTTCTTTTGCGTGACCGATTTCCGATTCCGTCTCAATCTCCATGCTGCCTTCCGATAACGTCACCTTTATCGGCTCTGATTTGCTGATGATTGTTGCTACTTTCCGCAAACCCTTCATAAATCGCGTTTTATCGACCGTGAGCACGTTCATGTTATTCCTCGGCACGACATTCTCATAATCCGGAAAATTCCCTTCCAGGAGCCTTGATATCACTGTGACCGAAGGCGTGCTAAGCTGGACATGCTTTTCACCCACCACAAACCGCACTTGATCTCCCTCCCCGATCATCCTTCCTATCTCAAGAATAGATCGCTTCGGGATAATAATACCGGGAAATCCTTTGACGCCCTCTACCTCCTGCTGGTAGAGAGCCATCCTGAAACCATCTGTCCCCACTACCGATATAAGTCCCTCGGAGCCGACGATATACATACCTGTAAGCACATATCTTGTTTCGTCCGATGATATGGCAAATCCCACCTTGTCGAGCATTTCCAGGAACGTCGCACCTGAAAGGGAAAACTCTTCCGAGCCTGTGATCTCCCTCACCTCCGGAAATTCTTCCGGGTCTTGCAGACTGAGCACAAATTCAGCCCGTTTCTGCTTCATGGTCATCGTGTTATCGCCAATTTCAAGGTCTAACGCGTCCGCATCCATCTCCTTCAGTATTTCAAAAAATTTCCTGCCGTGAACAACAATTTTCTTTTCACTGTCTCCCTGGTAAGGTACGCGACTCATCGCGCTCAATTCAAGGTCTGTCGAATAGACATCGATCTCTCCCCGGGAAAAGGCGATAAGGATATTCGAGAGAATGGGCATAATGGACCGGTGCTCCGTGATATTGACGAGTTTTGTGAGGGGTGTGAGCAGGAGTTCTCTTTCTATTATTATATTCATATTATCTCCTTATACGTCGTAATCATAAGAGATGTTGATTTGTGGAAAAGTACGTTTTGCCCCGGAAAGAAAAGGAAAAAAGTGTCGCTCCCGTCCTTGCCCCTGTGAAAAATATGTAGACTCATGTGGACTTAACCCGCATCTCTATCTTTTCCACAGCCTCCTTTAAATCCTTTTTTGTTTTCATTTCTTCTTCAACCCTTTTAATTGAATGAATGATTGTGGCGTGGTCCTTACCTCCGAATTTTTCGCCGATGCTCACCAGGGAGTTGCCCGTGAGTTTCCTCGAGAGAAAAATGGCAATCTGCCTGGGGAGCATAATAGACTTTATGCGTTTTGCGGATTTTAGATCGGAGACCTTGACGGAAAAGTATGAAGTAACTTCCTTTGTAATCATATCTATGGTGATTTCCTTTTTCTTGTCGGTGATAATGTTTCCCATTACCTCCTTCGCGAGAGTCATGGTTATGGGTATATTGCGAAGGGAGGCGAATGCGCTGAGACGGATGAGAGACCCTTCCAGAACACGAATGTTATGATCTATATTCGAGGCAAGGTAGAAGGCGACGTCTTGAGGCAGAACAACATTTTCAAACTCAGCTTTTTTGTTCAGGATAGCGACTTTTGTTTCAAGGTCGGGAGGCTGAATGTCGGCGATTAAGCCCCATTCAAACCGGGAGCGGAGTCTCTCCTCAAAATTGGGGATGTCTTTCGGAAATTTATCACTGGTCACGACAATCTGCTTTGTAGTATCGTAGAGGGCATTAAAGGTGTAGAAAAATTCGGCTTGGGTCCGCTCTTTACCGGCAATGAACTGTATATCATCGATCAAAAGCACATCCATTTTGCGGAAACGGTTTCTAAAATCATCCATCTTGTCGAAACGAAGTGAATTGATGAGCTCGTTGGTGAACTCCTCCGCGGTAATATAGCAGATACGGCTGATATCGGCGTTTTGACGGGCAAGGAGAAAATTACCGACAGCATTGAGGAGGTGTGTTTTTCCGAGGCCCACCCCACCATAGATGAAAAGGGGATTATATACCTTTCCCGGATTATTTGCGACGGCAAGGCACGCGGCGTTCGCAAACTGGTTGCTCGCTCCCACGACGAACGTTTCAAATGTATATCTCGGCTTAAAAAGATCGGAAGACGCCTGCTTCTTGAGAGCGATGTTTTTTTTCTCGATCCGTGCCTCTTCCTTTCTAAGGAGATATTCGATCCGTGCCTCCTCGTGAGTCGCTTCTTTGAGAAGGGTCTTGAACAAGGGCTCGAAATTTTCAATGATCCAGTCCCGGAAAAAGGCATTGGGAACAACAACCGAGCAAAGGCCGTCTCTGTAGTTGAGAAATTTGACGGGCTCGATCCACGTTTTAAAATTGTCTTCACTTACCATCTGCGCAAGACGAAGCTTGATTTCAGTACAGACGTCGTCCATGGAACACGCCTTTTATAGAACCGGTTTCAACATGTTTTCAACATATGTGGAAAACTTTTGATTTCCTGCGGGAAAAGGATTAATCGCAGTTTACAATAAAAGTGAATTTTTTTCAATGGCTTTTTGTGATACACCTGTCCATTCTAAGACGCGATAACGTCAGGGTGCGAAATAGCGCCCCCTCTCTGCAAAAGCCGCAGAGAGTGCCCGGTCACTTTTGTTTCAGATAGACAAGGTCCGTGGGGGCAAAAGAGGCCGGCTTGGCGATCTTTGCCCACGACGCATCGACACCGAATACTTCGACAACTTCTATATCCCCCTTGTAGTCCCCCTTGGTTCTCCCGAGAGGCAAATTCGTCGTTTTGTCGATGACCTGGATGCCGGGAGAGTATACCTCCAGCACGTCGCCCTTTTGAAGGCCCGACAACCTGCCGGCGTTGAGAAAAACCCTATCCGTTTCGACGGACGCAATGCGTGCATGCCAGTCGAGGGATAGGAGCTTCCTGAGGAGATCGTCGGCAATGAGTTCTATGGCGAGATCGACGGCCTTTACTTTTGCCTTTTCGGAGCTCATCTCTCCATTCTCGCGTGAGAGAAAGAAGGGGTTCCTCGCGCTCATCTGGCGAAGCAGCTTGCCCGTTTCCGTGTCATAGACGTCCAGAGATATCTTGGCGAGGGCGAAGGATACCTCTTTGTCGCCCCCCCCCTCGACCTTCGATGTGCTGGCATAGACATCGGAGAGGACGCCCTTGACCACGGCCTGAATTCCGTAAAGCTCGTTGAGGGTTTTCATGACTTCAGGCGAAGGATCGGAGGAGAGGTTCAGGGTACGGGCATCTACAGCAATAATCGTGCCGGAGTTTTCAAGGCAGGAGACAAGCTTTTTCGTGGTCAGCTCATCGAGATGCTCCTCCTTATAGTTGGTCGTGTCGGCCAGGGGCAGGATGAGCACGCGCCTCTTCATTTTTGGCGAGGGGTACGCGAAAGTGACCGGCGGAACAGGACCCATAAAATGTGTGGACGGAAGAGCGGTCGCCTGTACGGGATTGGTCGCTTGTGGGGACGCCTTCTTCTCTTTAAGGTCGTCCTCCAGCTTGGCCATGCGCTGCTGGATCTCGGCGCGCTCTTTTTTATCGTCGGTGCTCTGACCGGTTAACCGGCTGGCAACGGAGTCAAAAACACCGGGTGAGTACTGATCTTTCGGCACCCACTGGTACTGGGGCTCATCGGGAGTGATGCCAAACTTACGGTTTCCCGCGTAGATGTATTCTTTGCCGTCAATGAGCCTGACATCACCCGGTTTCGGTTTGTCGCTCTCACCGACCAGTTCACCCTTTTCGTCCTTCGCGGGAGCATTTTGTGCCTTCTTGCCGAAGGGCCAACTGCACGAGACAAGGACGAGGACAAGGAGGACGACGAGGAATTTATGCATAGAAGGTATGTTACACAGAAGGGAAAGAAAATGTCAATCGAGATTCCCGAATACCCCGAGGCGCCCGGCCATTCCGTTGCAATCCCGTCGCCCTTCGTGTAATTTATGACTGCTATGAAGCAGATTCTTTACAGGAGCACGAATAATCAGGCCGGTGAGGTCAATTTCGAGACGGCCCTGCTGAGGGGGCTGGCGCCCGATTTTGGGCTTTACACGGTACACAGGGCAGACATACCGAGGCTCGAAATGGACGCGATAAGGGCTATGCGGCTCATGTCTTATGGACGCATAGCCCTTGAGGTGCTGCGCCCTTACCTCACGGCGGAAATTCCTGAAAATGCGCTCGCCGCCCTCCTCGGTGACGCCTATCGGGATGACGCCATCCCTACCGCGGTGCAGCGGGTGACGGAAACCACCTCTATCATGTGGCTCACGAAAGGGCCCACGTACTCGTTCAAAGACTATGCGGCCCGTTTTTTTGGACGCATCCTCAATTATTTTCTTGAGCGGCGGGGTCTCCGGAGGGTCGTGATAGTTGCCACCAGCGGGGACACCGGGGGCGCCGTCGCCGACGCCCTCTGGGGCCTGAGTAATGTCGACAATATCGTCTTTTTCCCTAAGGGAGCGGTAAGTGAAGGCCAGCGAAGGCAGATGACCACTCTTGGCCGGAATGTCCATGCCTTTGAGGTGATTGGAGATTTCGACGTGTGCCAGGCCCTTGCAAAGAACCTTCTGGGGGACCGCCTGTTCGCCGAAAAGGCGTTCGGGGACAGGGAGCGCCTCACCTCAGCCAACTCAATCAGTCTCGGGAGGCTTCTGCCCCAGGCGGTCTATCCCTTCTTCGCCTATGCGAGGATCGCGGCCGACGGACGGCCTTTGATCGCGAGTGTACCCTCGGGAAATTTCGGCGATATGATGGGCACGGTGATCGCGAAGGCGATGGGTCTCCCTCTCTCCCGCATCATATGCGGGGTGAACGAAAACCGCGAATTTCCCGATTTCCTGTACAGCGACACGTACACGGTGACTGCTTCCAGGCGATCGCCCTCTTCAGCAATGATCGTGTCTCATCCGAGCAACCTGGCCCGACTCGTCGATTTCTACGGCGGCCACATGGCTGATGAGCGAGACCCCGCAACGGGAGACGTCGTGCGGCCCGGGGTCATCGAAAGGATGCCGGACATGGAGGAGATGAGGCGGGACCTCTTCTCGGTGAGCGTCGATAACCCCCAGCACTACAGGACGATGAAAGAGGTGTTCGAGAAATACCGCATCATCCTCGACCCCCACGGCGCGGTCGGATGGAGGGCGCTGGAGCTCTATCGGTCGGGCGGCGACCGGACCGAGGCGGTCGTCTACGAGACAGCGGATCCCGGAAAGTTCCCCTACGATGTCGAGCAGGCAATCGGCATCGTCCCCGCGTTGCCTCCGGGCGTGAAGAGGCAGGCACGCCTGGCGGAGCGCATCTATACCCTTACCGAGGAGCCCCATACCACGGCAGGGGGGCGTACCGCCAGCCCCGGGCAGATAAAAGAAGCGAAAGAAAAGATAGCGCTCATCTTTTCAGCAGAGGCGAAATAGGCAGGGCGATTGCCTTCGTGCCTCGCGGGTCAGGGGGGACACTTTGCACAGATTGACCTGAACTGCATGACGCTCAGGTAGCGGTCTCCGCGGTCGGGCAGTATGACGACAATCGTGCCTCTCTTCATCCCGGCGGCTATCCGCAGGGCGCCCACCACTGCCGCCCCACTGGACATACCGACGAAGACCCCTTCCCGCCTGGCGAGGATTCTCGTCATTTCAAAGGCTTCGCCGTCTTCAACCACGAGCTTCCCGTCGAGTTTGCCGGGGTCATAGATCTTGGGAATAATCGATTCGTGCATATTCTTGAGACCCTGTATCGCATGTCCGAGGGTGGGCTCGACGCCCACGATCCTGACCCGGGGCTGTTTTTCCTTCAGATACCGGCCTGTGCCCATGAGCGTGCCGCCCGTGCCCATTCCCGCGACAAATACGTCTACTTCGCCGCGGGTCTGCCTGAATACCTCAGGCCCGGTCGTCTCGTAATGTGCCAGCACGTTGCTCTCGTTATCGTACTGATTGGGCATATAGTACTTGCCGGGCTCCGCGTCAAAGAGCTCGTGCGCCCGCCGTATGGCGCCGTCGGTCCCCTCCCTTGCGGGGGTGAGGAGAACTTCCGCGCCGAGGGCCTCCAGAATAACGCGTCTTTCCGAGCTCACACACTCCGGCATGAACAGCTTAACCCGGTAATCCTTTGCGGCGGCTATCATTGCGAGGGCAATTCCCGTGTTGCCCGACGTGGGCTCCAGTATGATCTTGTCGTGGGTGAGTTGCCCCGACTCCTCGGCCCTCTTGATCATATAGTACGCGGGGCGATCCTTGACCGACCCCCCGGGATTGCACCCTTCGAGCTTGACAAAAATCCGTGCCCCGGTGTCGCCGTTGAGGTGCATAAGCTGCACCATTGGCGTATTTCCGATGGCGGACAGTATGGACATCAATCCCTCCGGAAAAACAATGGCTTCTCGTCGGCAAAAACCCCTTCAAGAAAGAACGTTTCTTCGGGCTCGGCCGACACGCGCATTTCCCACGACGATAAGGTCTTTGCCTCTTTTTCGAGGACGTAGGTCACTTTCGCACTCGCTCTCACATGGGGTGTCGCTCCCGAAAAAACAAGCACGCCTTTTTGTTGGGAAGAAGCTTTTGTCCGAGGGCCCGCGCCTTCCGTCTCCGCCCTTGTGAGGACGACCACGGCGGACGCGCGCTCCGCAGACGCCTTCTCCTTGATCCGTCTCTTTATTGTCTCTTTCTGAAGCTCCGTGCGCCACACGAGGGAGACGCTCTTGAACTCGTCTCCGTCGCCTTCCCGATGCCCGGGTTGGCCTTTATAGGCAAAAACAGCCATCGGCGCCACCGTTCCCTGGCTGCCCACCGCCCTCTTCGCCATATCTGCCGCTCTTTCAAATGCAGCCTTGAGCACGGCCGGGAGTGACACCTTCGCATGGCTTGCCGCGCCACCGGCAGGCGGGGGGGCAGCAAGCATGGGACTATCCGGGGTGTTCGAGTCGCCTTTCGTGTAAGGAGGGGCTCTTCTTTTCTTTCGGGTCATCTCTTCTCTCAACTATATCCTGATGTATGCAATCTGTAAAGGAAAATTGTGGCAGTTAAGGGCGCGGCAAGCTCGGGGCAGAATGTGTGAAAAAATTGCCTTTTTGTCGTCACCCCGGCGGACGCCGGGGTCCAGGCCCTTTGTAACGTACTGAAAAAGCTGGATTCCGGCTTTCGCCGGAATGACGGCAAGGGGTCCTCAAACGATTTTTTCACACGTTCGCACCCGTCAACGCCCATTACCGGCGCCGCAAAGCGATTCCATTATTGTACGCCCTTCTATCGCATCCGTAAATCCCTGCAACCCTAGTCTACGTCCATCACCAACGTCTTGCCGGTCCTGTACCCCTTAATCCGCGCGCCCCTTGCCCTCTCAAAAAACGTGCGGACCACGCCCTGGTCGACGGCCTCGTCAGCCATGCGGCCTCGATCCAAATCATAATAGACAAATTTTTTGTCGGAAAGGAGACGCTCGAAAATCATCCGCTTCCTCGCATCCGTTGCCACGGCTTCAGCATTGAGAAGATCGCCGGCCCTGGCGATGCCGTCGTGCCTGTCGAGGAGCTGCTTGACGTAGTTGATGAACCTGACGAGCTTTACAAAGGCATAGGTGACGGTTCTGGGAAACAACGGGTTGAGGGGAAGCATGACGCTCGATCGCATCGAAGGGAAAGGGACCTCACCGGCGCCGTCGAGGGATACGCTTGCGGGACTGCCCGGTGACAAATAAAAGATGCTGGGACCGAGCAGCAGCCTTTTGCCCATGAGAAAGCATAGGGTATCGAGCAGGTCCGCAGGGCGCTGCCCCGGCAGCCCGACGATGAAATGGACTTCCACCAGGAAGGGCGAGCGCTCGAGAGAGGGGAGGAGTTGCACGAACGACCTCTGGGTCGTTCTCCCCTGCGCTGCAAGGATTGACTCGGACAGATCGACGAGGGAAAAGTTAAGCCGCCGAAAGCCGGCCCGGTACATGAGCTCCAGTGTAGGCACATCGATATTTGCAGGATAAATGCCGTTCATGGCGGACAGGGTCATCCCCCTGTCGACAAACAGCTCCAGCACCGCCGTAAAGAACGACTTGTCGAGGTTGAGCATGTCGTCCTCGAAGTCGATCGCCTCTATGCGTGAGCCCGCGGCCGCGTCTATCTCGTCCGCGATACTGCCGATACTCCTCCTCCTGTACGGGACCGGCGGTTTCCCGCAAAAGCCGCAGGAAAAAGGACACCCCCTGGAGGTAAGAAAAAAGGTGTATCGTTTCTTGTGTATCCGATAACGGTCCGCGTCTAAGAATTGTCGCCCCGGCAGCAGGTTTATGTCGCTCTCGACATGCGGGTCGGAGAGGTGAAAATGTCCCCTTTCCTTGAAGCAGAGACCCCCGATCTGTCTCTTTGCCTGTGTGCGGCCGTGAGACAAAGCGGAAACCAGCTCAAAAAACGGTGTTTCGCCCTCTCCCCGCACGCAGTAATCGACATCCCGGTGAGAAAGGAGGCGCCCGGGGAAGAGCGTGGGATGGATGCCGCCCATCACCGTCACAATCTCCCGGCTCGCCTCTTTGGCCGCCGTCACCACCTCCAACGCCTGTCTTTCGTAGGCGCTGCACATGGAGGAGACGGCCACCACGTCAGGCCTTTCCTCTTCCACAGCCCGCCTTATTTCGCTGAAAGTGAGCCCGAAACGGCGGTAATGGCTGAAAAACGAAAAAGGGGTAATGATTCTTTTCTTGTAGAACGGCTCGAGCTCATGGAATTCATGCGTTTCAAGCCGCTCGGGCTTGCAGCCGGTCCTCGCATCGAGGAGCGCCACGTCCGCAATCCCCCCTGCGCGCGCGGCGACATAGAGCAGGCCGAGCGGGTATGTCCTGATCGAGGTGTCGTAGAAGTCCTCTATGGGCGGCTGCACAAGGAGCACTTTCATGATATCACTATAGTAAAATAACGGCACGAAGGAAAGGGGGAAGGGCGGAGCAATAAAACTCCCGTAAAACTCTGATTGACACGCCGCCCGACTCCTGTTAGCCTGTTAAAAAAAGGGGGACCACACGTTATGCCACTAGATGGACGCGTCGCGAGGGAGACCGAGATAATCTCATCTTCCCCCAAGAGTTTTGACGATGCAGTGCAGGTAGGATTCAAAAGGGCTTCCAGGACATTGAGGGGCATTACCGGCATAAAGGTGAACGATTGGCGCTGCAAAGTGGAAAACGGGACCATCGTCGAATACCGCGTCACCCTGAAGGTGCTTTTCGTTCTCGAAACATAAAGAAGGCCTGCCCGGCCGGAAACGGACCGGGCGTGCCGGCCGGGTGATGCGGTTCCCCCTGCCGCCCGCGCAGATAGCCGGGGCCGGCCCACGTGCCGGTATGACGCGGGTCCCCGGCTAAAACAGACCGGATAGTGCGCGCAGGCGTCCCGGTAAGGGCTGTTTTAATGCCTCCGTAGCTTCCTTTTTATGAGGGGGAGGCTCCGCGCGCCCCGGTAATTGCATGACAGTTGATAGTTCGTCCCGGACCTCTGGCAAATATACCGGAAAATTCTGCTGTATTTCACGGTTGACGTTCCTGCTCCCCGGACCCCCTTCATTTACCGTAGGCCGATCCTGGCATGTTTTATGCTTGAGGTTACTACGGCTCTAATGGTCGCCCGTGAAAGCAATCGAGCCAAAAGGCCGTCCGGAATGCTTCCTTACAGGATGCGCCTTTTGCTCGCTCGCGGCAGTCACGAAGAAGGGGAGGAAGACTCGCGAACCCGGAGAATGGGCGGCTCGAAGGGGCTGTTTGTCTCCAGGAACGAAAAAAGCTATAATGATCTGCGGCCGGCAGACACAGGCTGGCAATTCGAGCAATCGGGGGCATAATGGGAGATAATATTGATCTGTGCAAAGTGGACGAGGTTCTCCAAAGGTTTGCAAAGGAGGAGGCATCTCTTATTCCTGTGCTGCAAGAGGTCCAGGGGTTGTTCGGCTATCTGCCGGAGGAAACGATCGTCAGGATCAGCCGGGGCTTGAACGTTGCGCTGAGCAGGATCTACGGCGTTGTCACATTTTATTCACAGTTCTACCTCAATCCCCGAGGCCTGCACACGGTAAGGGTCTGCCGCGGCACGGCGTGCCACGTGCGCGGGGGAAAACATGTGTTGAGGGCCGTTGAGCAGGCCCTGGAGCTGAACGAAGGTGAAACAACGCCGGATTTCAAGTTTACCTTTGAGACCGTGGCATGTCTGGGCGCGTGCGCACTCGCGCCTGTCCTCCTTGTGGACAAGACGTATTATGGCAAGCTTACGCCCGCAAGGGTGGAGCAGGTGCTGAGACAATACTAAGGAGGCGGAATTGAAGCTGAATTCTGAGCAGGATCTAATAAGGCTTCGTGAGACAATTCTCAAAGAGCATGACCCGAACAAGCCTTGCGTTACTATATGCGGCGGCACCGGATGCCGGGCCTGGGGCGGCGAAGAGGTAACCCTCGCATTCATTGAGGAAATCGCCAAACAGGGTCTGAAAGACAAGGTGGACGTCATGAGAACCGGCTGCCACGGCTTCTGTGAGAGGGGTCCGGTGGTGGTCATTCGTCCCAAAGAAATCTTCTATCAGCAGGTGGCAGTCGCGGACGTGCCGGAAGTGGTGACCGAAACACTCCGTGGAGACCGGATCGTACAACGGCTGCTTTACATCGATCCGGCAACAGGGGCGGTAATTACGTACGATCATGACGTGCCTTTCTATAAAGGCCAAACGCGACTCGTCTTCAGCGACAACGGCCGTATCGATCCCACCTCGATTCAGGATTACATCGCCCGCGGCGGATATTCCGCGGTGAGCAAGGCCTTGTTTTCGATGACCCCGGATCAGGTCGTCGACGAGGTGGAGAAGGCCGGCCTTCGCGGCAGGGGCGGGGCGGGGTTCCCCACAGGAAGAAAGTGGCGCTTCACGCGCGGTTCACCGGGAACTATGAAATATATCGTCTGCAACGCCGACGAAGGCGACCCGGGGGCGTTCATGGACCGGAGCGTGCTCGAGGGCAATCCGCATCTCGTTATGGAGGGCATGGTTGTCGCCGCGTATGCCATCGGCGCGCAGAACGGCTACGTCTATGTGCGGGCGGAATACCCGCTCGCGGTGGAGCACCTGAGACAGGCGATCCGTGACGCGGAGGAATATGGTCTTCTGGGAGATAACATCCTGGGCTCCGGCTGCAATGTTCACCTCAAGATCAAGGAAGGGGCCGGCGCCTTCGTGTGCGGCGAAGAGACGGCGCTTTTGGCCTCAATAGAGGGAAAAAGGGGAATGCCGAGAGCGCGGCCGCCATTTCCGGCGGTGGCCGGCCTGTGGGGCAAACCCACGAACATCAACAATGTGGAGACGTACGCGAACGTGCGATCGATCATCCTGGGAGGACCGGCTGCCTACGCCGCAATAGGGACCGAGGGAAGCAAGGGTACCAAGATATTCTCCCTCACGGGAAAGATCAACAACACGGGACTCGTCGAAGTTCCGATGGGCACTACGCTGCGCGAGGTCATTTATAAGATCGGCGGAGGCATCCCACGGGGACGTCAGTTCAAGGCTGCCCAGATGGGAGGCCCGTCGGGCGGCTGCCTTCCCTCTCAGTACCTGGATCTGCCCATCGACTACGAATCCCTTACCAAGGCCGGGTCGATGATGGGTTCCGGAGGCATGATCGTCATGGACGAAAAAACGTGCATGGTCGATATTGCCCGTTTTTTCCTCAGCTTTACGCAGGATGAATCGTGCGGCAAGTGCGTGCCCTGCCGCATCGGCACAAAACGGATGCTCGAAATACTTACCCGCATTACCAAAGGGGAGGGGAGGGAGGAGGACATCGATTTTCTGCTGGAACAGGGAGCGATCATCAAGGATGCAAGCCTGTGCGGGCTCGGTCAGACGGCCCCCAATCCGGCCCTGTCGACGATCAACCACTTCCGCCATGAGTACGAGGCGCACATCCGTGAGAGATACTGTCCGGCCGGCGCCTGCGAAGCCCTGGTCTTTGCCCCCTGTGAGAACCGCTGCCCTGTCCGCTGCGACGCCGTCGGCTATACGTCCTTGATCGCTGAAGGCCGTTATGAGGAGGCCCTGAGCCTCACCAGGCTCACCATGCCTCTGGCAGGCGTCTGCGGCCGGGTTTGCGTCCATCCCTGCGAAAGTTCGTGCAAGCGGGGGGAAATTGACGAGCCGATCGCTATTTCATCGTTGAAACGGTTCGCTTCCGATTGGGAACTCAAAACGGGAAAGATGGCGCCCCCTATATTCCTCGAAAAGCCGAAGAAAGAGCGGGTCGCGGTTGTCGGCGCCGGACCGGCGGGACTCAATTGCGCGTACCATCTCGGCAGGAAGGGCTACCAGGTAACGATACTGGAGGCCCTGCCCGTTTCCGGCGGCATGCTTGCGGTAGGCATTCCCGAATACCGGCTCCCGCGTGAAATTATACAAAACGATATACGCTTTATCTGCCAGCATAACGTGGAAATCCAGACGGGGAAAGCCTTGGGAAGGGATTTCACGGTCGAGGACCTGCTTCATGACGGGCACAAGGCGGTATTTTTGGCAATGGGCGCGCACCTGAACCAGGCAATGAACGTTCCGGGAGAGGACGCGCAAGGCGTCATGTCCGGCATTGAGTTTCTCAGGCGGGTAAACCTGGGGGAGAAGATTGACGTGGGCGAGAAGGTGGCCGTCGTCGGCGGGGGCAATGTGGCTTTCGACGCTGCCCGGACCGCGTTGCGGTCGGGGGCGAAGGAGGTCGTCATCGTCTACCGCAGGACGCGCGACGAAATGCCGGCAAATGATGAAGAGATCGAGGAGGCCGAGCACGAGAAGATCAAGCTCCTCTATCTCATTGCACCGACCAGGGTCATCACGGAGAACGGAAAGGTGAAGTCCCTCGAATGTCAGCGTATGGAGCTCGGTGACTTCGATGCCAGCGGCAGGAGGCGGCCCGTTCCCGTAAAAGGCTCGGAATTTCTGCTCGATGCAGACACCGTTATCCCGGCCATCGGATATCTTCCCGACCTTTCCTGCCTGCCGCAGAACGACGGGTTTAAGCCGACGCGGTGGGGCACGCTCTCGGTTGACCCGGTTACCCTTGCCACCCATATTCCCGGGGTCTTCGCCGGGGGAGATTGCGTCATCGGCCCCTCCACGGTTGTTGAGGCAATGGCCAGCGGCTACCGGGCCGCGACCTCGATTGACCGCTACCTGAAAGAACGGGACCTTTACAAGGACCGTTGGCACCGGGCGCTCCGCAGGGCAGAAGCGCCAAAGTCAGGGGAGGACGAGCAGGAGGGAGGCCCGGCCAAGCCGAGGGCTAAGATGCCTGCAATGACAGTTGGTCGCCGCGTGTGCACCTTCGAGGAAGTAAATCTGGGGTTCGAGGAAGAGACCGCCATCCGTGAAGCAAAGCGCTGCCTGCGGTGCGATCTGGAACGCTAAATAGAGAGAGGAGAAACATGGGAGAGATTAGTCTCAGCATAGACGGCCGTGAGGTAAAAGCTTCCGAGGGAATGACGGTCTTTGAGGCATCGAGAAAAGCCGGCATCACCATTCCCCATCTCTGTTACCGTGAAGATCTTAGGCCTACCGCGGCGTGCCGCTTATGCCTCGTTGAGGTGGAGGGCTCAAGGGGTCTGGTTGCCTCCTGCGCGTTTCCCGTAGGAGACAAGATGGTGGTTCGAACGAACACCACACGCGTGCAGAATGCGCGCACACAGGTGATCGAGCTGCTCCTCTCCGACCATCCTGCCGACTGTATGACCTGCGAGAAGAGCGGGACGTGCAGTCTTGAGAAGTACGCGTACGAGTTCGGCATCAGAAAATCGCGTTTCGAAGGGGAGCGCCACGCCTACCCCTTGCGCGACAGCAATCCTTTTTTCGAGAGGGACTATAACAAGTGCATCCTCTGCGCCCGATGCGTCACCGTGTGCCATGAGGTTCAATATTGTACGGCGGTCGATCAGACGCACAGGGGATTCGCGACGAAGGTGGCCGCCTTCGGCGACCGATCGATGAAGGAAAGCCCTTGCGTCTTTTGCGGCAACTGCGTCAGCGTCTGTCCCACGGGGGCGCTCACCGAGAAGGCGGGCCGTTCTGAGGGCCGCTCCTGGGAGCTGAAGCAGGTGCCTACCATCTGTTCGTACTGCGGGGTGGGATGCACCCTCGTCCTGAACGTGAAAGAGGACAGGATCGTCAAGGTCACCTCCGATAGGGAGAGGGGCATGAACAAGGGCTGGACCTGCGTCAAAGGCAGGTTCGGCCACGATTACGTCCATAGCCCCGACCGTCTTTCCACCCCTCTCGTGCGGGAGAATGGGGACCTGCGCCCGGCCGGATGGGATGAAGCGCTCGACAGGGCGGCGACCGGTCTCACAAAAGTGAAGGACCGGTACGGACCCGACGCCGTCGCCTTCCTTGCTTCGGCGAAGTGCACGAACGAGGAAAACTATCTCCTCCAGAAGATAGCCCGCTCCGCTATCGGGACGAACAACGTCGATCACTGCGCCCGTCTCTGACACAGCTCCACTGTCGCCGGTCTGGCGATGGCCTTCGGGAGCGGGGCAATGACCAATTCCATCAGCGAGATAGCGAACGCCGACGTGATATTCGTCATCGGATCCAATACGACCGAAAATCACCCTGTCCTCGCTCTCGAGATAAAGAAGGCAGTCCGGCAGAATGGGGCAAAGCTGATCGTTGCGGACCCCCGGAGGATCGAGCTGGTCGATTACGCCGCCATCTGGCTCAGCCAGCAGCCCGGAACGGACGTGGCGCTGGTGAACGGCATGATCAATGCGATCATCGCCTCGGGCTTAGCCGATAAGGCATTTATAGCTGAGCGGACCGAGGGCTTCGACGTGCTCGCCGAATCCGTGTCGGATTACACGCCGGAAGCGGTCGAGAAGGTGACGGGGGTGAAAGCAGCCGACCTTGTCCGTGCCGCACGCCTCTTCGCGGAATCGCCCGCTGCATCGATTCTCTATGCCATGGGCATCACCCAGCATACATCGGGTACGAACAACGTCCTCGCCCTCGCCAATCTGTCGATGGCGACCGGACAGATCGGCAAACCCGCATCCGGCGTCAACCCTCTCCGGGGTCAGAACAATGTCCAGGGCGCCTGCGACATGGGCGGGCTGCCGAATGTCTTCACCGGGTACCAGAGGGTAGATGACGAGGCGGCGAAGGCAAAATTCGAGGGGGCCTGGGGAAGACAGCTTTCCGCCCGTCCCGGGCTTACCCTCCTGGAAATGATGGGGGCTATAGGCGAGGGCCGCATAAAGGCGCTCTTCATCCTGGGCGAGAATCCACTCCTCACCGACCCTGATGCGACGCGGGTGCGCGAGGAGCTCTCGCACCTCGAGCTCCTGGTGGTCCAGGATATATTCCTCACGGAGACGGCGGAGCTGGCCGACGTGGTGCTGCCGGGCGTAAGCTTCGCGGAAAAGGACGGCACCTTTACGAACACGGAGAGGAGGGTACAGCGGGTGAGGGCCGCCATAAAGCCCCTTGGGGCCAGCCGGCCCGACTGGCAGATCCTCTGCGACCTTGCCTCCCGGCTGGGCTACCCCATGAGCTACGACTCGCCCGGAGAGATCATGGACGAGGTGGCTTCCCTCACACCCTCTTACGGGGGCATCCGCTATGGCCGCCTCGACGGCCCGGGCCTCCAGTGGCCCTGCCCGGACGCAGATCATCCGGGAACGCCATACCTGCACAAGGAGCGTTTCGTCAGGGGCAGGGGGAAGTTCCATGTCACGCCGTATGTGCCGCCTCCCGAGCTGCCCGACGAAGAATACCCCTTCCTCCTCACGACCGGCCGCATGCTCTACCACTACCATGGCGTCCTTTCGAGAAAGTCGGCGGGCCTTTCCGGGATGGCCCCGGCCGCAGCGATAGACATGAGCCGGGCAGATGCACAAAGACTGGGCTTCAACGGAGAAGGGGCGATGGTTTCCGTAGAGTCGAGGCGGGGACGTATCGAAGTCCGTGCGCGGGCGGTCGATTACCTCCAGGACGGGCTCGTCTTCATGACCTTCCACTTCAAAGAGGCGGCAGTGAACAATCTGACCCTCGGCGCCCTCGACCCCGTGGCGAAGATTCCCGGGTACAAGGTCTGTGCGGTGCGGATCCGAAAACTTGTCTAAAGGCGAGGGCACAGGCCGATTTGACGCCGGGCCGGCTTTCGTGGGGCGGGTGCAGCGAAAGAGACAGCAGGCCGCCTTACTAAGGAAATACCCTATTGACAGGTGAGACTGAAGGTGTTATCCTGAGTTGTGATTTCCTTCACTTCCGCACTGTTGTATACAATAATCCTGCGCACTTACCGACAGAAGGAGTATCTTTCGGTTTTTCGGAAATGAGGACCAATTTTAATGATAAAGGAGAAAGGAGCATCTGCCGGGGGACCGACGTAAAAAGCGTCAAGGTCTTTTGCGGTCATGGGTTGCAGCTTAATTATCAGGACAGAGTAACGAAAAGGAGGTAACAGTATGTGGGAATTGAAAAATGATGCGCAGGCAAAGGTGGAGGCTGCGGTAAAGGTATACCTCCCACCGTGTCAGAACAAATGCCCGATCCGCGAAGACATTCAGCGAACAAACGTTCTCATGTCCTTGCTTCCCAAGGACCCTGAAAAGGCACGGGAGGGGGTGCTGCAGATCGGGGACCACCTCTATGAGAGGAACCCTTTTTTCACGGTGTGCGGCTATATCTGCGGCATCTGTGAGAGGGAATGTAACTACAAGACCCATGGCGGCTCCGTGAAGAGGAGACTTTTGAAGCGTTTTCTTTCCGATACGTACACACCTTATTTAAAGGAAAGGAAACCGTTCGCCGTGCAGAAGGACGGTGAAAAGGTGGCCGTAATCGGAGGCGGTCCCGGCGGCTTGATGGCTGCGTGGGAAATGGCCAAGAAGGGACACGACGTGACTCTCTTCGATTCCAACCCCAAGCTTGGAGGCGCCGTCAGGTACATTCCGAAATACCGCCTTCCTGAAGATGTCCTCGATACCGCGGTCGACAGCCTTGTCCGCATAGGGGGCATAAAGGTAGAAAAAAATAGCACCTTCGAGGGCGTCGATGCGATTTCCACACTCAAAACGCAGGGCTTCAAGGCATTCTTCGTCGCGACGGGCACGCCTTATCCCCGCCCCCTCACCTTCGGTGTCGATAAGGTGGAGTGGCAGGGTATGGAGGGTGTCAGCTACGGGCTCACCATGCTCGACGAGGCGGCGAAGGGGCAACTTCTGCCGGACTACTACAAGGGGAAAAGAGTTGTCGTCGTCGGCGGAGGCAATGTGGCCTTCGATGCCGCGAGGACGGCCTACCGGCTGGGCGGACAGGTCACCGTAGTCTGCCTTGAGAACGAGGACAAGACATCGAAAGACGGCATCCCCGCGGATGTGGAGGAGATAGAAGGGGCCATTCAGGAAGGCATCAGGATCGTCTATTCGAGGGGCGTGAGAAACATCATCGCCGAGAACGGAAAGTTCAAAAAGATGGACTGTCCTAAATGCACGACCGTCTTCGACTACAAGGGCTTTAATCCACAGTTCGACTGCAGCGACTGTCACGACGTGGAGGGCGATGTGCTGCTCATCACCATCGGCCAGATGTGGGATCGGAGCCTTCTCCAGAATGCAGGGCTTTTCGACGCGAGCGGCAGGCTTGCCGTCGACCCCCTTACCCGCCGGAGCGCCTTGCGGGAAGAGGTCTTCGTCGGCGGGGACGTGAGAAGGATCGGCTTCATGGTCGACGCCATGGCTGAAGGCAGGGAAGCGGCCCAATCGATGGAGAGATACCTCCGCGGCATGCCCATGCAGCGCTGGGGCCTGAGAAGAGAGACCACGGGCACGCCGACGGGGGGCGCCTTCAAGCCGGAGCCGAAGGCAAAATGGACGGCGCCGACGGAAAGGAAGACCTTTGACATGTTCGAGATAGGATTCACCCTCGACGAGGCGATAGAGGAGGCGAGGAGGTGTCTCGAGTGCGGTCCGTGCCTTGCCTGCAAGGCATGCGTCTCCGCCGGCATCCAGCCTGAGCTGCCGACGGTCCAGGTGAATGAGAGCCTCTGCTCCGGCTGCGGCATCTGCGTGTCCGTGTGCAACTATGAGACCGCCCAGCTTCTTGAAACGAAAGAAATTATCGAAGGCAGGGAGGTGGGGACGCGCCTTGTGAGCTATTCGGACCCTATAAAGTGCAAGGCCTGCGGCCACTGCGTCTCCGCATGTCCTTCCGGTGCTCGTGAGCTGGTGCCTGACCTCTCGAAAATGGAGAAGCAAAAGGTCGCTGAAAAGCCGGGGATTGTCTGTTTTGCCTGCAAGTTCGGCTACGGCTATTGCGGGAACGGGGCCGCGTCAGGGGTGAAGACGCTCGTTCCCGTGGTCTGTATCGGCAAGGTGGATACGACGGACATTATCAATGCCTTCAGGAAGGGAGCGGACGGCGTCCTCCTCCTCGGCTGCGGGGACGGCGACTGCCACTTTCAGGACGGCAACGCGGAAGCGCGGAAGCGCGTATATCTCTTGCAGAAAGTGCTTGAATCATTCGGCATCGAGAAGGAAAGGGTAGAGGTAGTCACGTCCTTCGATCCGGAGGGCGCGAAGATAGCGGCGCTTGTGAACGAATTCGCACAGAGACTTAAGGGTCTTGAACCAATCAGGGTTTAGGAGGAAGATATGGCTGATAAACCGAAAGTGGCAATAATGTGGCTCGGGGGCTGCGGCGGGTGCGATGAGGCCGTCGTCGACCTTAACGAGAATGTGCTGAAAGTGGCCAGCGCCGTTGATTTCGTGCTCTGGCCCGTGGCCCTTGACTTTAAATACCATCACATAGAGGCGATGAAAGACGGAGAGATTACGCTGAGCATCATTAACGGCTCGGTGAGGAATTCCGAGCTTGAGGAGTTCGCGAAGGTACTCCGCAAAAAGTCTCAGCTTGTGCTGGCCTTCGGGGCCTGCGCCTGCTTTGGCGGTACGCCCGGTCTGGCCAACTTCCGCTCCAGAGACGACATCTTCCAATGGGTCTATAAGGATGCCCCCACGGTCAACAACCCGAACGGGATCTATCCGCAAACGACGACGAATATCGACGGCAAGGAGTTGACGCTGCCCTACCTTTTCGACGACGTGCGCACCGTCGGCCAGGTCATCGATGTCGATTACTACCTGCCCGGCTGCCCGCCGCCTGTCAACCTTATCCTTGACGCAGTCAGCGCGGTGCTGGAGGGGCGTCTTCCCCCCAAAGGCTCCACCCTCGCCCCTGAAAGGGCGCTTTGCGACGTCTGTGAGAGAAACCGGACCAAGCCTGAGAGGCTCGCCATCTCCGCGGTAAAGAGGATACACGAGATAGAGGCCGATCCCGAGAAGTGTTTTCTGGCTCAGGGCGTGATCTGCTCGGGGCCGGCGACGAGGTCCGGGTGCGGCGAGGTGTGCCTGAAGATCAATATGCCCTGCCGGGGCTGCTTCGGCCCGGTCGAGGGCGTTGCCGATATGGGCTCCAAATACCTGTCGGCCTTTGCCTCTCTGATCGACGCGGGGAGTGTGGACGAGGCGATGAAGGTAGCCGACACGCTTGATGATCCTTCGGGATATTTCTATCGTTTCACAACTGCGTCTTCTCTCTTGAAAAAGCAAAGAGACGCATCCAAGAAAGAGGTGTAACCATGGGCAAAAGAATATCGATAAATCCGGTAACGAGATTGGAGGGTCACGGGAAGATCGAGATCTTTCTCAACGACCAGGGTGATGTGGAGGACGCGTATTTCCAGGTGACGGAGCTGAGGGGCTTCGAGCGGTTTTGCCTGGGAAGGCCCGTTGAGGAGATGCCGAGGATCGTGCCGAATATTTGCGGTGTCTGCCCTACGCCTCACAACATGGCATCGTCGAAGGCCCTCGATAAAGTGTACGGGGTGGAGCCGACGGTTACTGCCAAGCTGATCCGGCAGCTCCAGTATAACGCCTTCTACGTGGAAGACCATTTTATCCATTTTTTCTTCCTCGGCGGACCGGACTTCGTGGTCGGCCCCGGCGCGGATCCGGCAGAGCGAAACATTCTCGGCGTGATCCAAAAGGTAGGCATGGAGATCGCAGGAAGGGTGATCGAAGTCCGGAAAAGGTGCAGGGATATCTTGCGGCTGCTGGGAAGCAAGGCCCCGCACCCGGAGAGCGGCCTCCCCGGCGGCGTCTCAAGAGGGATTACCGAGGAAGAGCGTGTGACCATAAAGGAGACAGCCGACTACGCCCTCGAATTCTCGAAATTCGCCCTCCAGTTGTTCAAGAACGTGGTGGTCAGGAATCCTGAGTATCTCGAGCTTGTCCTCAACGATGCGTACAACCTCAATACGTATTATATGGGGATGGTCGACGAAAACAAGTGCGTCAGTTTTTACGACGGCAATATCCGGGTGGTCAACCCGGAAGGCAAGGAGAGGGCCCTCTTTGACCCCCAGTTCTACACGGACCATATTGCCGAATGGGTCGAGCCCTGGACCTATATAAGACTCACCTATCTCAAGGTGCTGGGATGGCAGGGGCTGAAAGAAGGATACGGCTCATCCCTCTACCGCGTGGGGCCGCTGGCCCGTTTGAATGCATCGAAGGGCATGGCGACGCCCGAGGCGCAGGCAGAATACGAGGAGATGTACGCGATCCTGGGCAACAAGCCGGCGCACAATACCCTCGCCTTTCACTGGGCAAGGTTGATCGAAGCCCTGCAGGCGGCCGAGGACATGCAGCGCATCGCGAACGATCCGGCCCTGACGAGCAAGGATATACGGAACATGAACCTCCGCCTGACGAAGAAAGGCATCGGGTGTGTGGAGGCGGCAAGGGGAACGCTGATCCATCACTATGAGACGGACGATAAGGGACTCGTTACAAAAGTAAACCTTATTGTCGCAACACAGCACAATGCCGCCCCGATCTGCCTTTCGGTAAAAAAGGCGGCCCAGGGTTTCATAAAAGGGGGAGAGGCACGGGAAGGGCTCCTCAACATGGTCGAGATGGCGTTCCGCGCCTACGATCCATGTCTCGGGTGTGCAACTCACACGCTTCCCGGGAAAATGCCGTTCGAAGTCGTGCTCCGCGATAGACAGGGGAACGTGGTCGAGCGGATAAGCCGGGGCTTATAAACAAAAAAGGGTCGGAAAAGGCCGTGAAGAGCGGTTGGGGGGACACTCCTCTCGCCGGCAGAGGTTGTGGGGACACTCCTCTCGCCCTCTGACTTTCGGAGGAGCGTCCCCACTCCAATCTTGATGGGTGTCCCCCCTCTAGTCTTGACGGGCCACGGCCTCACTTTTTTTACTATGGCTTCTCAGAAAACTCTTCTCCTCGGGCTCGGCAATACCATCCTCGGCGATGACGGTATCGGCATCTGCGTCGTGCGGGAGATAAGAAAACAGTGGGCCGGCCACCCCCGGGTCGAGCTTGTCGAGGCGAGCCTCGCGGGCATGGTGCTCCTCGATGTGATTACCGGGTTCGACAAGGTGATCGTTGTCGATGCCATTATGACGGACGACCCGAATCCTGCCGGTTTTATCTACGAGCTGACCCTGGACGACCTGGGAGAGGTGATCCTGCCCTATGCGTCCCATGCCCTCGACCTGAAGACCACCATCGAGCTGGGGAAAAGACTCGGCTACAAGATGCCGGCGACCGTACAAATCTACGCGATAAAGATAGAGGAGAACACGCTCTTTACGGAGGTGCTCACGCCGCCCGTGGAGCACGTCGTGCCCGTCCTTACCGAGCGGCTGATCAGGGAGCTGAGCAGCCTCAACCCATCTTAGCCCCTGGAATTAACTTGTGCGCCTTGCTTTTACCCGCCCATTTTCCTATAATAAACTCTCGCAGCCAGGGGAATATAGGTCCTATAAGTCCTATGTGGCCTATATTTCTATAACCGCGGACAGGCAGGAGTGAAGGAGAGATGCTGCTGGAGACCGGGTTTGGAGACCTCGGCGCCCCCAGAAGGGGCAAGGTCCGGGACATTTACGATCTGGGCGATACGCTTCTCATCGTAGTCACGGACCGCGTGTCCGCCTTTGATGTGGTACTGCCGACGGGCATACCCGACAAGGGGAAGGTCCTTAACCAGCTTTCCCTTTTTTGGTTCCGCCGGATGGCGGACATCGTCAGGAATCACGTGGTGGAATCGGAGGTGGAGCGCTACCCGGCTACCCTTGCGAGATATGCCGACCGGCTTGCGGGAAGAAGCATGATAGTGCGGAAGGCGAAGCCCATTCCCGCCGAGTGTGTCGTCCGGGGCTATCTCGCGGGATCGGGGTGGACCGAATACAGGGAAAAAGGGAGCGTGTCCGGGATAACACTGCCCGCAACGCTGCACGAATCCCAGAAGTTGGAAGAGCCTATTTTCACGCCTACTACCAAAGCCGACGAGGGACACGACCTGCCCCTCTCCCCGGAGGGCTTGCGGGACCTGATCGGGGCGCAACAGGCCGAGGAGATCATGCGGCTCAGTCTCCGGATTTACCGGAGGGCCGCAACGCTCGCAGAGACACGAGGAATTCTGATCGCGGACACGAAATTTGAATTCGGCACTGTCGACGGCGAGACGATCATTATCGACGAGGTCCTCACGCCCGACTCGTCCCGGTTCTGGTCGGCCCGCGATTATAGGCCGGGGCAGGGACAGGACAGCTTCGACAAGCAGATCGTCAGGGACTACCTGAACACCCTCGAGTGGGGCAAGACTGCGCCGGGCCCCGAGCTGCCGGCGGCGATTGTGGCAAAGACGAGCCGGCGGTACCGGGAGATATATGAGATATTGACAGGCGGCCCGCTCCGGTAGCGGTGGGCGGCCGGGCTCTTTTCGCGCCTGGGGCGGTCGCCGGGGCGTGTCCGGGTCCTCACGTACGCGCGAAGTACGCTCCGGCCCGGACGACACCCCGGCTTCCGCCCCATCCATCGAAAATCTCTCCGGCCGCGAAAAGAACCCTACCCCAGCCCCATCAAAAATCGCTCCGGCCTTGAGGAAGGCTGACCTAATCTTGTACCCTGCCTTCTTCCCTAAAGCCCCTCGATTGTTTCTGAAGATTTCCTGCAAGGTAAACCCATAGTGACAGGCCTTTACGTATAGCACCTGCAAGTGGTGCATTTTAGGCACATAACGATCCGTGAGCATTGCCGCTTATACTGTTGAGGCGGAGGTCTTGAAAACCGTTGGGCGTGTAAGCGCCCCGTGGGTTCGAATCCTACTCCCCGCCAGTTTATCCTTGAAATCATTAAGGTTTATCATTTAGGACTCGTTTCCCTTTCGTTTCCTTTTTCTCGTTTCCTTCAACTCCACCACGTTGTCATTGTCCATTCTCTGGACGATATCAAGAAGACCCTCGTTCCACGCATGATAGTAATTATCTGTGGACCGCTTGTCCCTATGTCTCATAAGCCGCTGGCCATCATAGGAAGACCCCGCCAGCGGGACGATCATCGTGCAGTATGAATGTCTTGTCGCCTCATAGAGATCGTAATCCGTTTCCGAATGCTTTCGCCATACTTCCCATAGATATTTTCTTCGGTAGCCGCTCCCGGTAACCGGGTTAATGAACAGAAAGTCTTGAGGAAATTTCTCATCTTTGTTCCTCTTGGCTATTTCAAGAGCTTTGTCATTGAGAGGCACCGGCAGCTTGCTCTTGTTCTTCGTCGTTTCCATATACGTTGACCCCGAGAGGGTCCTTTCTACCCACACGACCCTATTTGCGATATCGACGCTTTTCACAAGCACGGCACACAGTTCACCCGGCCTCATACCTGTTTTCATCATGAATTCTATAGGGTCCCGGTGTTCAATCGGCAGCTTTCTCAAAGCCGCCTCTTGCTCTTCCCGCCTCATTGCCCTTCTCGGAGTAGAATCATTTCCCTTTATTTCAGGGAAAACGGGCATGTGGAGGATGTGGCGGCACTCAAGGAGCCAGGAGAAGAAGGCATGGAGGGCGTTTAGCACGTTTCTTCTCGATTTGATCTTGTTCAGCGCCCCTAAGCATTTCCTTTTGAATATGCTCAATAACTCCCTATCGATGTCGCGCACGTCACAGCCATCAAAGAATTTGTAATAATTCCGGTAATAATTTCTGATGATCCGGAAATACTCCGGGCTTAATTCCCCCGTCCGGACCTCGCTTTCCTTCTCTTCGTGGTAGTCTTCCATAAGGTTCTCGAACTTTCGTTCTTTGATTTTGGCGTCCGTCCAGTCCACTGGGTCGAACTTGATCTTTGTGTCTTCTATCGCCCCATTGATCTTCGCAAGACTCTTCACAGCTTCCCTGTAATCGTAGACCTCCCCTCTGCTATCTCTCCTTGAAGGGTAGTGCCGCCCCTCCCAGTAGAACACGATGTAGCAATTCGTGTTTCCGCACTGACAAACCGCCGCTTTCATTGCCTTGCGACACCGGTTACAAAGTATTGCCCCTGTCGGCATGATGAACCTCCAAAGACCAGGTTGGTCTTCAGGGATTATGCCGTTACCATCGTCAGGTGTCAAGCTCATCGGTGAACCAGCTACCCTCTATTTCGATTTTCTCTCGGCTTCTTCCCTCTGTAGCTGCATCTCCTGTAGCCGTTTATGCCTTTTCTCAAAGCCCTCCATCTCTCTGCGTATCTCGTCAAGTTCTTTCTGATATAGCTGTTTATTTGGAAGGGGAGCCTCAAGGAATGTATGTATCGGGATATAGACCTCCAGCGCCCTGAAAAGTTTGTCCCGCACTATGAAATAGTGTATGATTCCCTTCTTTCCCCACAGCCTCAGTGTTTCTCTCGACACCCCAAACCAGTCTGCGAACCACCCGGGAGACATTGCCTGATATTCATACGCGTTCAGGATTTCATAGATTTCCTCTTTCGATACCGCGTGATAGCCCCTCGGATATTTCTTCAGAATTTTTTCTAACTCTTCGGTTAATTGCATCCGACTCGCCCCCCTTTCGTGTACTTGACAATTGGCAATGACACGATTGTCCTACATTGCGTATCTCTTGTCAAGCTTTTTCTGTAGAGTGTTTTATGGACGGGCGGCGGACGTCGGCGCTGGACCGAGAGGGTCCCCGCCGCCGCCCGCCGCACCGTTGTCACCTATTATTGAATGATTTTGGTTGTGAGATTCTGAGAATTAGCTATTAGGAACAGACCATCTTGTATCGGACTCTATTGAGGATTACGAATGTCTTCCACAACTTTCAAGATGCCTTCAGCTACATTTTTAAGGGCCTCATCTTGGTCTGGCCAGGCACGTACTGCTTTTGCATTTTTTGGCAAAACTTGAATCTTTCCGAAACGTGTATGTTGCCATAAGCAATCACGAAGGATAACCGGAATAACACGTGCCTTTTGTTCTTCGTGTAGTGCCATCGCGCGCTCAAGTTCTATGCCGAAGCAGTATTCCGAGTTGATAAAGTCAACACTGACCAATAATAAAATAATGTCGGCTTTTTCTAGGTTGTCGTTAATTGACTTTTCCCAATCCTCTCCCGCCAAGAGCTTTCGATCCTCCCAAGAATCGATTAAATTGAGCCTTTTCAAAGGCAAGATGTGTTTGAGGAGTTCATCCTTCAATCCCTCGTCGGCGTGGGAGTATGAGATAAAAAGACGCAGGCCGCTTGTATTTACTGCGTTACTCAGGCAAATGGAACCGCCTTGGCCCGTATGGATACTGATGGAATTCTCGTGACGAAGTTGTGCTTTTATTCGGCTATATCGCGCTTTATCCCATCCGAGTGCCTTTTGAAGTGTGATATTGCCGATGAATTTTTTCCCGCCGTTGGACAGCTCTCCTAGCGTGTCTAAAAACAGTTCCCGGTTACCACGTCTTTTTCTTGGGGGCATGACGATTTCTCCCGATTTGACCCACTATATATACCCCAGTGGTAATTTCTGATATCTTAATATCAGAATGATAAGAACTGCAACATAAATAAGTAATTAATGAGGCGCAGCTGTTACGAATCCTCTTCAGCCTCTTCCGTACACCCCTTCATACTCCGTTTAAAAGAATGTTCTACTCCGTACTTTAGGGACACCCGCCCTGTGCATTCCCATTTTCCGGCGGGTTTTGGCCCTTTTTCCAGGATGCTATTTCTTATAGCAAACATTCTTGTCCCCGCGAAGTAGACCCAGGCCCAAGACTGATGCACCTTCCCATCGACGAAAGCGTCGCGCGCCTTTGTAACGTACTTCGTGATGTAGTTCACCAGATGTAAGTCTGTGTATCTTTTTTCCGGATGCCTTCTCCGCAGTTTTGCCACGTCTGAGATATCCACCCCTTGAGGTTCAGACCAGGGCCAAAGCGCCGCGATATCTCCTATTTTGCCTATCCACGGCCCCTCAAATATCCAATGCATGTTCGGCCACCCCGATTCCCCTATTTCTACAACCCACGCCACGAAAGTCCAGGGGATTTCTTTCTTTTTCTGATATTTCCACAACCTTTCCCGGAAGTCGGACAGGAATTCCCCCAGGTGAAAAATGAACCACGGGATAGGGAGCATACTTGTGTTCCACGGTAGTTTGTCGGCTACTTTTTCAGGACTTACCGACAGGGTTAACATTATAGGGTTTTTACAGACCCCCAATTCTACCTTGATTCTCCGTCTGAGATTTCTCAAATAGGCTTTTGGATACCCCCAACGTCCTTTATCCCGTGAGTAAGCGGCCTCTCCTGTCAAAGCGTTCTTGAATATGTGTCCATAGGCCCTCTGTGCTCCTACGCACCTTGCGAAGGCTGCGTAGATATCGTCATCACGAATAAGCCCGAGATTGTAAAAGTATTCCCGCTTCTTTCGGCCCCTGATTTTTTCGATATAAGTAGTTACTTTAGTCGGAACATCGGTATAGGTGGATTCCCATCGTTCGTATCCGTTTTTTAGGAATACTTTTTTTGCTTCGTTTATGAATGATTCAAGTACCTTCTCAGTGTCGTCAGTCTTAAGGGGAAGCATTTGTCCCCCCGAGATTGACACCTTGAACTGGAATAGTTATGGATAGGTTTATAAACCCATAGGAGACAGGCGGCGAGCTCGCTTGTTCGGCAGAGAGCCTCACGCGCTCCTTCTCGCCGGACTTGTGCGCCTTTGGATAGGTAAAAGTTAGGTGTTTTGTCCGGATGTCGTTTCCCTCTCGTTTCCGAAACGAAAGGAAAACCTTGATAAATCAAGGGCGGAGGGAGTTTCGAATCCTACTCCCTCCGCCAGTTTTTCCCTTGATACGTCTCATTTCTTACCCTCAAAATCGGCTCTCTTTTATTCGTTACCGGATGGACAAATAGCTTCAGTTCCTATTCCAAAAACTGAGGAAGCTCTTTCAAAAACAGATCAGGTCAACTTGTCAAAATAGGTTTTTTTAGTGACTACAAACAGTTAGCGAGTATTGGGCGAAAAAAACCAGGAAACTCCAGGCTGGATTCTTGCGAAGATTTCCGGCCAGTGGTATACTTAATGAATTATACTTTTTACCGGATACGCCTATCGGAACAAGCCTGTATTCTTTTTTATGCACAAAGCGGAAAAGCCCTCGAATAAAGAGAAATGCCGGGCACAACCGCAGGGGAATAAAGGAAAGCTCAAGCTTGACAAACACCCAAAAAGTGCTATATTTAAGGAAAGTTTGCGGTTAACTATGCAGCGAGAATGCCCTTGATTTACGAGAAAGGGCATTTTTTTGCACCTGGAGAAAAGTCGATGAGCATAAAGAACTTTGATCAAATTAAGACATTAATCGACATTGGCATGGAAAAAGGTTACCTGACGCCCGATGAGATAAACGATTTTCTGCCTCAAAACATATTCTCGCCGGAGGACATCGAGGATATATTCGATTTCCTGTCCGAGTCCAATATAGATGTGGTGGAGACCATCAAGGAGAAAATCGAGACGGCAGAGGAAGAGCAGCGTGAGTGGGAGGAGCCGGAACGCTTCCCGACCGAAAAGACCGACAACATTATCTGGGCTTACTTAAAAGATATCGGGAGAATTTCACTTCTTTCTTCTGATGAAGAGTACGATATAGCCAAGAGGATCGAAGAGGGAGAACGGAAGATCAGAAGCCTCCTCTTCGAAATGTCTCAGGCGATTGCCGAGCTGCAGGAGCTGGCGGCTCAAATAAAGAAGGACGCAGTCAACATCATCGATGTGGTAAAGAACATCGACGAGATGAACTACACGAAGAAAGACGAAGAGCAGTACAAGAAGAAGACGGTCACCCTTGCCAACAGCCTGAAAAACCTTTTCGAGAAAAAAGAGGAGATGAAAAGCCAGGCGGCCGGAGCCGATGAGTTCACGAGAAGACAAATCGAGAAGAAGCTCCTGAACACAGAGAACAAAACGGAAGAAGTGCTGGCGAACCTCGGCCTGCAGAAGAAAGTCATGGAAGAGATTACGCGAAAGGTGGAGAAACGGGTAAAGTTCCTGGATGAAAAGGAGGCCCGGGCCGTCGAGGCAAACCTTCACGAGATGGAACTGGTCGAAAGAGAGCTGAAGGTCGTAAAGAACCGGCTGATCAAGGCCAATCTGAGACTCGTCATCAATATCGCCAAGAAGTACCTGAACAGAGGACTTTCCTTCCTTGACCTTATACAGGAAGGAAACATGGGTCTCATGAAGGCTGCGGAAAAATACGATTATCAGAAAGGGTATAAATTCTCCACGTATTCGACCTGGTGGATCAGGCAAGCGATCACGAGGGCCATTGCGGACTACGCGAGGACGATCAGGGTGCCGGTACACGTCCTCGAAACGATGAACAAGATAACGAAGGTGACCATTTCCCTTTTTCAGGAGCTGGGAAGAGAGCCTACCCTCGAAGAGATATCGGTTAAGGCGGCCTTGCCTCTCGAAAAGATAAGAAAGATCATGAAGGTCTCGAACGAGCCCATATCGATAGAGACTCCCATCGGCGACGATGATTCGAAGCTTATAGACAAGGTGCTCTCCACTCTGACGCCGAGAGAAGAGAAGGTGATACGCATGAGACTCGGTATAGGCGAAAAAACGGATTATACCCTTGAGGAGGTAGGTGACGTCTTCGGTCTCACCAGGGAAAGGATACGGCAGATTGAGGCAAAAGCACTGCGAAAGCTCAAACACCCTTCCAGGCGAAAAAGGCTCGAGAGCTTTCTCGAATAATTGACAGACAGGAAAAGAATCTGCTCACCGCCCCTGATAGGGCGTTTAGCACTGGTGCCGATCTGTCGTCGCTCCCCGCGCTTTAGGTCTTTCCGTTCACTCGGTGAGGTAGTCCTGAAGGCTCCTATAACTGTGGAAATCGGTATCGACCAATGATGCCCCGATGTTTAGCTGACCGTTGGGACGGATATACCGGGGTGCGCACTGCATGGTGAGCGGCTTTTCACTCTGAGGCAGGGTGAACACGACGGATATCTTGGAATCCTCCCGCATCTCTTGTTGAAAGTTGTTGGGGACCGAGATATGGAGACCTCCGAGTGAAATGTCGTTTACCATCCCGGCATGCACGACCCCGTCAAGGTCGGTCACCAGGGCGGGGGCGGAGATCTTTTTCCGTGGATAGCGCCGCTTCTCTTCGCTTATCTCTTTCGGCTCCCTCCGCTCTACGTAATCGTAGAGGATATTCTCGATGACGGAAGAAAGCGACCTCCTCTCCGTTTCCGAGACTTTTTCCAACGCCTTGCGTAAATCCTCGCTTGTACGGAAGCATATCACCGTATCCCGCATGCCATCCCCCCTTTGCTGATGGAATGAACTCCTATTCCTTATACCACAAGATAAAAATAAATACCACAATATTGTATTACTTTGTTGGGAAAAATAAAACGATTGAAGATATTTTTTTTCGCCCTCTTTTTGCTTTCTCATCCGCGACACGGGCTCCTTGACTTTGGGCGGGACCGCACTATATTATGAGAAACGATCGCCAATAACCATCCCCGGAGGCGGCACCTATGGAAGGAGAGCACGAACATACCCATCTTCACGGCCACGAGCATACACATGTGCACAGCCATGAACATACGCACGCCGATGTAACGCATGCTCACGAGCATACGCATCTCCACTCTCACGAACATGCTCACGAGCACAAGCATGCTCACACGCACGAAGGCCAGGGGGCGGTGCACGCTCATGCCCATACCGGCGAGCACGGTCCTCACGACCACGACCATCTCGCTCATCAGAGGGAGATGCACGAGCACGTCCATCAACGGCAGGTCTGAAACGAGTGGATGCGCCGGTTGCAGCAAGGAAATCGAACGGTGCGGACGTGAGCTGTCAACAGGTCTTGAAGTAGTGTTTCATGTCCGCGGCCACCTGCTCGGGCATGACGACGCTTACCGGTTCTGCGAGAAGCATTTGGTGGAAGCTCATATCGGAGGCGAAATCTCTCATGTTGAGGAAGGTCCGCGCGGCTATTCTAAAATGGCATGAGAAGGAGTTCCGGCCGGCCGGGCCGAAGAACAGCGAGGCATTGAAGCTGTAAATGGCGTTCTCCCTGTAGTAGGCAAACACCCTCTGCAAACCGTCGCTCAACCCGGCAACCTGTTCAGCGCCGAAGTCGTTGACCGCAAAGAGTTCGGAAAGGGGGAGCTTCTGTGGCTTAATCACCGTCAACCTCCCTTTTCCCCTCTTTTCCGCCCGCGCCCTCCCATTTCTCCTTATTCTCGTAGCCCCGGGGCGTGATCATCAGGTTGTTCCAGACAATCGTCTTCGAGTTGCCGATGATCACCGTCGTCTGCATATCGATCTCATCGAACGGCATATGGGCAAGGTCGGTCACCATTACCGACTCATGCTCCCGCATCGCCGCCCTGACGACCCCCACGGGCGTCGCCGGGACCCTGTATCTCAGGATGATCTGCTGCGCCTTCCGGATATGGTCGCAGCGTGTCCTGGACTTCGGGTTGTAGAGGACGATCACGAAATCAGCGCGGGCCGCGGCGTCGAGGCGTTCTTCAATTGCCCTCCAAGGCGTCAACCGGTCGGAAAGGCTTATCGAGGCAAAATCGTGCATCAAAGGCGCGCCGAGCCGTGCGGCACAGGCGCTGAGGGCTGATATGCCGGGAATGACCTCGACCGTGCACATGGCGTGCGGTCCACTGCTTTTCCTCAGGAGCTCAAGCACCGGTCCCGCCATGGCGTAGATGCCCGGGTCCCCGCCGCTGACCACGGAAATTGTCCTGCCCTGGGCGCACAGGTCGATGGCTCTTTGGCAGCGGTCGATCTCGCGGGTCATCCCCGTTGTCACGCACTCCTTGCCCGCGATCAGTCCCCCCAGGAGGTCCAGATAGGGGCCGTAACCGACAATAACGTCCGATTCCCGGATAGCGGCCAACGCGGCCGGCGTCAGATAGTCGACATTCCCCGGTCCGGTACCGACAATGTAGATAGTGCCTTTCCCCGGCTTCTTCCTTTCGTCTGTTTCTTGTGCGAACCGGTGCGCCCCTTCGGCAATGGCGACTGTCACATTGCCCATCCGCTGCTTTTGGACGACGAGGCCACCGCTCCCGGCGCCCAGAATTGCCGCGGGTTCTGCCACGCCTTGTGCGCCCGTGGCCCTCCATGCCGCGGGAGAAGGCGTCACCCCGGGGACCCGGTTCAATTGATGAGCGGGGAAGGTGATGAGGGGCAATCCGGTTCTTTTAACAAATCCACCGAGCCCCGGCTCGCTCCCTTTTTTGTCGATGGTCGCGACGGCACGAAGAGAGAGGAAGGAGAGCTTGTGGGCAGCGAGGGTCTTTCTCACGGCGTCCTCGATTTCATCGGCCGATGCGCCCCTGTTGCATCCTATGCCTGCAACCAGGTTTTTCGGCCGCAGGACAAGGGCATCCCGTCGCAAATCCTGCGCCTGCCCCTCCTTGTTCGTGACGACAACGTCCGCAGAGGCAGGATCTTCAGCGGGAAGAAAGGCCGCAGGCGCATCCAGGGGGACGTCCGAGAAGAGCCGAAGCGTCTTTTGATCCACCAGTTTCGCCGCGGTCTTTGGAAGGCGCTTCCAGTCCTCGATGGCGAGTTCCGCACCCTTAGCCCAAAGGTCGAGGCTGGGAAGCCCGCTCACATCGGTTGCGGTGGTGATGACGGCGCTGCCGCCAAGGATGCGCGCGATCTCTCCCGCAAGCACGTTTGCCCCGCCTACGTGGCCGCTAAGCAGGCTGACCACATGAGTACCCAACTCGTCCAGAACGACGACCGCCGGGTCGACCCGTTTATCCGCAAGGAGCGGGGCGATCGCCCGCACGACGATGCCTGCCGCCATAATGAAAACGAGCCTCCCGCCTTTTCCCCAGCTCTGCCTGACCGCGCCCGTTGAAAAGCGCTTCCTCGCGGCGTCCGGGTAGTATGGTCCGAGGGTCTCTGCCAGCCTGCGTCCCCCTTCGGTGACATAAAAGAAGACGACCCTATTTCCGGTAGCCATGGGTGAACGCCTTATGGTAGAGCCTCGATGCTTTCCCGAGGTTTTCGCGCGATGCCCTGAGCGATTCACCCACGTAGATGAGGGCCGTCTTCTCCACCCCGGCCTCTCTTGCAAGGGCCGCGATCTCTTTCAGGCTGCCCCTCACCACCTTTTGTTCAGGCCACGACGCCTTCTCGATCACCACGGCAGGGGTCCGCCCGGGATAGCCCTTGAGCAGCTCCTCCACGACCTTTTCGATCATCCCGGCGCTCAAGAATATGACCATGGAAGCCTTGTGCCGGGCAAGGCCGGCGAGCCCCTCTTTTTCCGGCACCGGGGTGCGCCCGCCAAGTCTCGTGAAGATTACGGTCTGGCTTATCTCAGGGACGGTGAGCTCCTGTCCCAGGAAGGCCGCGCCCGCCATTGCAGAGGAAACGCCGGGGATCACCTCATAGGTGATCTTGAGGTCCCGGAGCCGCTCTATCTGCTCCGATATGGCGCTGTAAAAGGCGGTATCTCCCGTGTGGAGCCGTGCGACGAGCAACCCCTTTTCCGCCGCCCCTTTCATGATCCCGATGATATCGTCCAGCGTCATATGGGCCGAATCGTAGATCGCGGCCTTCAGACCCTCCAGGAGGGCCTGGTTTACGAGACTTCCCGCGTAGACGATGATATCGGCCGCCTCCAGGACCTTACGGCCCTTCACGGTGATCAGCTCGGGGTCGCCCGGTCCCGCTCCGACAAAGTAGACGGTCACCCTCTCTTCTGCCAATCGTATGCTCCTTTCGTTTTTTTTACGATCACCAGTGAAAAATAGTCGAGGTCCCGCATCTTCAAGCCGGCGAGGTCCGTGGAGACGAACTCATCGGCCATGCCCACGCGCGACACGCAGACAGCCCGCTCCAGAAGACCGAAATCGGCTAGCGTCGCGACGACCCGGTCGAAGACTTTGTAGACCTTCATCAGCACCACCGTGTCGAATTGCTCGAGCACGACGCCCAGGCTATCCAGGCAGGCTGCGGGTAAAATGGCGATCCGCTCTTCCCCGAGGCCGAGGGATATCCGCGCCCGTGACGCGGAGGCGTTGATCGATGAGACGCCGGGGATGATCTCTATGCGCAGTCCGGGGCTCGCCTCGAGGAGCCTCTCATAGAGGTAAAAGAAGGTGCTGTAGACGGCAGGGTCGCCGATAGTGATAAAGGCCATATCGACCCCCCTTTCCAGCCTGCCGAGCATGGCGGCGACGGTCTCATCCCATCGCGCGTTAAGCTCCCGCCCATTGGCGGCCTTGTCGGCTTTTTTCATGGGGAAAAAGGCCTCCACGACCTCTTTGCCTTCAATGCTGACTGCCTTGCGCACAATCGAGAGGGCGAGGCTCGCGCCTTCTTCTTTTCCCTTCGGCACGCAAATGGCGCCCACCTGTCCGAGTATCCGTGCCGCCTTGAGGGTCAAGAGCTCGGGATCACCCGGTCCTATACCGATCACATAGAGGGTCCCGGCCATCTATCTTTTCTCTCCCGTTATCACAAATACCGGGTTCTGGGCGGCCAGATGCCGCTTTTCGCCCACCGGTTTTGCCCGCGCCACGGAGACTTCCGATATCCTCAATGCGTAACCTGCCTTTTCAAGCTCCCTGCAGGCATCATGCAATGTCTCCAGCGTTGCCGCATTGATGACGACGATCCCGCCTTCCATCCTGCGCTGCACGGTGTCGATGATCTCGCGGAGTTTGCCGCCGCCCCCACCGATAAAAACCCGATCGGGGCAGGGGAGGGACGCGAGCGCCCGTGGCGCCTCACCGCCCACTACGGTAAGTGTCAGGAGGCCGAAAAGCGCGCGGTTCCGGCTGATGAGTCCGCGCTGTCCCTCATCCCTTTCGACGGCAAAGACCTGAAGCCCCGGACAGAGGCGTGCCGCCTCTATCGACACTGCGCCCGAGCCGGCCCCTATATCCCACAACACGCCTTTCTCGGGCAGCCTGAGGCTATGGAGCGTGACGGCCCTCACCTCATCCTTGGTAATGAGCCCGCCTGAGTGGGCCATCTCCTCTTCCCGGAGCCCGAACCTCGGATGCGTCGCTTCCACGTCGACCCGGGGTGGGTCCGCCGTGTCCCTGATGATCACCACATTCGGATCACTGAAGGACATGGCGGCAATTTCATCCGGACTCCCTTCGGTAATCCCCTCATCGTCATAGCCCAGTCTTTCGCAGACGGAGAGGAGAAGAGAGGGCCGGGACGCGCAGCCGTCTCTCACGGCCGCGGCAATGGCGGCCGGGTTATGCGCCCTGTCCGTGAGCACGGCTATGGTGTGATGGGCTGCCAGAAGTCCGGGCAGGTCCGGTAGCTCATACCGTAATTTCCGCCGTCTGCCCGCATCCGAGCTCCCGTGCAGGCTGATCAGCAGGGCGTCGTCCCACGGCTCTTTGATGCGGGAGAACGCAAGCTGGACGCTGGAGACGTCGGGGATGATCTCAACGCTATCCCCGCCGAACTCCAGCACCGCCCGCCTGCCTATGCCGAAGAAAAGCGGGTCTCCCGACGCGAGGAGGACGATTCGCTCTTTTCCCCTGGCGAAGCTTTCGCGAATGAAATCGATAGTCTCGTCGGGCGTAGCGATCTGTCTCATTCGCCCTTGCGCCTCCGGCCACTCGGCGTAGCCGGCAAAGAGCGCGCAGAGGCGCCGGGGGCCGACTATAACCTGGGCCGACACGGCGGCCTGCCGGGCCCTTGTGTCGAGCGGTCTAGCCCCGATGCCTATAATTGTCAGCTTAGCCATGCTGCGCCATGACCTCTTTTTCGTAGGAAACGAGATAGACAGAGACCGGGACCCCCCGGGTAATCGATTCGGCGAAGTCCTTTGCCGCAGCGCAGACATGGGAAAAGACCGGCCGCCGGGCGCTGCCCGATGCCGCCGCGATCAGCTCGAACATCTCCCGCGCTGTAGTGAACTCCCTGCCTTTGAGTTCAGGAAAACCCAGGTCCCCGAGGAACGCCGCCGCCCTTGCCACATCGATCACCCCGTGCCTCACATGGGTCTGGGGTGTCGCCATGGCAATTTTCAGCATCTTTGCCCACTGCGCGCAGAGGTGAACCCTGTCGAACCCGTGCTTCTTTGTCTCAAGAAGCGCGTATTCCACGTAATCACCCATCATGACGTACGCCTCTTCGGGAAAGGCGTATCGCGCCATGTGGGCCCGCTCGGAGCTCCTGCCCGCCGAGAGCACGATCTCTTTCCTCCCCATGGCGCGAGCCACGCTCATCGATGCAGCGATCGTCGCCGTCCATGCCTCGCTCGAAAGCGGTCTCACTATACCGGACGTGCCAAGGATCGAGATGCCCCCCACAATGCCGAGGCGCGAGTTCAAGGTCTTTCCGGCAAGTGATGTGCCCCGGGGGACTGAGATTGTCACCTCGATCCCCGCAGGCGGGTTATGGAAAGGGACCGGTACGCTGGTGAGCGCTTCCATTACCGCCTCACGCACCATCGCCCTTGGGCCCGGATTTATTGCCGCCTCGCCGATAGCCAGGGGCAGCCCGGGGCGGGTAACGACACCGACGCCCTCACCGCCCTTAATCACGACGCGGGACAGCTCTTCTTCCCCGGGGGCAGCACCCCCCCTCGCCGTATCCCTGAAAATAACCCTTGCGATGATCTCGACCCCGTGCGTCACGTCGGGGTCGTCTCCCGCATCCTTGATGACCGACGCACATGCCGCGCCTCCTGCTTCCTCATGCCATGCCCTTTCGATCGTGAACGCATGCCTTGAGCCGTCGGGAAACGGGACCTCCACCGCCCCGCCCCTGTCCTCTCTTGCCGGTCCTCGCGCCGCCGTGGCCGCGGAGGTGCGGGCTGCCCCGGAAAGCAAGAGCAGGGTTGCCCCCTTGGCGGCTGCCGCGGCGCAGGCGCCGCTTGTATAGCCGGACCGCAGATGTCTACTTTTCGATCCCACGGCGGGCGTGTACCCCTTTTTCATAATAGTGCTTGATCTCGCGCATTTCAGTCACGAGGTCGGCCTCCTCCATCACCGCGTCGTGGGCGTTCCTCCCGGTGAGCACCAGCTCGACGGCTGCGGGCTTCCCCCTTATCAACCCAAGGACCTCTTCCACGCTGATGAGCCCCAGACTGACCGCCACGTTTACCTCGTCGAGAATAACGACATCATAGGAGCCGGAGCGGACCGCATCGCCGACTTCCCGCATACCCTCCCGGGCCCCGGCGATGTCCTTCCCAGTGGGAGTATGCCTGATCAGACCCCGCCCGTACTGCCGACACGTGATCATCTCCCCGAATCGTTCGAGCATCAGGTGCTCGCTGCACCGCTGCCCCTTGATGAACTGGGCGATGAACACTTTCAGCCCGGCCCCCGCCGCCCTGAGGGCAAGCCCGAGGGCAGCCGTTGTCTTCCCTTTGCCGTTGCCCGTGTACACCTGCACATAACCTTTACGCATGGGACCCCTCCAGAAGGCGTAAGATCTCTCTTCTCGCTTCTCCTATGGTCAGCGGGACCTTTTCAAAAGGGAGACGGTCCTCGTGCTTGAGCCTGTAGATCAGCTCGGCGATCTGCGGCAGTCGCAGCCGCACATGCTCCATATCCTGGGGGGCTGTAAAAACCTCCTCAGGCGGACCGCTCCTGACTACCCGACCCTTGCTCAGGATATGGAGGTTATCGAGGAACAAGGGCACCAGGTCAACGCTGTGCGTCGCCATGACGATGGTGACCCGCCCCTCCCTGTTCAGCTTCACGAGGAGGCCCATCATCTTATACTCCCCCATGGGGTCGAGCCCGGCGGTAGGCTCGTCGAGCAGCAGGATCTCATGGCCCATGGCGAGAAGCCCGGCAATGCAGACGCGCTTCTTCTGCCCGAAGCTGAGCGTGTGGATGGACTTATCCAGATACTTCTCCATCTCGACGTCGGCGAGGGCCTTCCTTACCCTGGCCGTGACCTCTTCCTTAGAGAACCCCATGTTGAGAGGACCGAAGGCGACATCCTCCGAGACGGTGGGCGCGAAGAGCTGGTCGTCGGGGTTTTGGAAGACGAGGCCGACCTTGCGGTAGATCTCCCGGGGCGACAGCTTCCTGATATCGGTTCCATCGAGCATGACCCTGCCTTGGGACGGCTTCAGCAGCCCGTCGATGAGTTTGAGAAGCGTTGTTTTCCCCGAGCCGTTGGAGCCAAGGAGGCCCACAAAGTCCCCGCTTTTCACGTCGAGCCTGATATCGTGCATGGCGGCCGTGCCGTCCGGGTAGACAAAAGAATCGATGGCGACGCGGAGTCTGGCTACATCCTCCATAGCACCCCCATGAGGAACAGGAAGAGCGCCGACAGCGCCAGATGACCGCCTTTCAAGCGCCTCCGGCCGGTGGAAGGCAGAGACCCGTCATAGCCCCGCTGGATCATGGCTACGGCGCACGTGCGGCTGTTCTCAAAAGCCTTCAGCGCAAGGGCGCCTGCGAGCACGCCGAACGAGGTCACTCCCCGCCTGACGCTCGAATAGCCCAGGCGGTTCTTTTGCGCGCAATAAATGACGGTCGCGTCATCGAGGAGCAGAAAGATGCAACGGTACGCAAAGGTCGATATCTCTATGAAACCCTTCGGGACCCGAAGCCAGGCAAGGGCGTCGAGGAACTCGGTGAAGGGGGTTGCAAAGCCGAGCACGGCGATCACGGAGACCGCGCTGATTATCCGCGCGCCCAGGAAAAGACCGTCGATGAGCCCGTCTCTGTGGGCCGTGATTCCCATCCCCAGGACGTGCCATGTCCCGATGACCTCTTTTCCCGAGAAGAGGACCTTCAGCGCTATCAGGACAACGACAATGAACGCGGGTTCAGAAAACCGCACGAGGAGCCTCTTGAGCGGTATACGCAGAGACGCGCAGGCCGCAAGGCAGAGCAGGGCGACGAGCAGAGGAAAGGGGAAGCCCCGGCACGTCAGCACCATGGAAAGAACGGCCGCGGCGCAGAGGAGCTTGATCCTTGCGTCGATTGCCGTGAGGGGGTGGCTCCTTTTTTCTTCCCAAAAAAACGTATGCATGTGCTAGTGCCCCCGTTGTTCCGTCAGTTTCCTCCAGTAGTACCCGGCGACAAAGCCGCCGCAAGCGCCCGCCGCAAGAAAGACAAAAAGAAGGAGGTCTCCCTGGCCCGTATCGATGAGGGGAGGCCGTGCCTCCCTGTGGTGAACTCTAGCGATCTTTTCCACAACCGCTTCATCGACTCCCTGCCATTTACCCTCCCCATGGCTTTCGGCCGCGGCAGCGTAGAGAGCGGGCAGAATAAGCACCGACGCAATGATGCACAGGCAGATCGCCGCTATTGTCAGGCCTGCGTTTGTGCCCCTGCCGCTCAAGGCGCAACCTCCCCGGTTTTAAGCACCTTCATCTTCACGAGGAGATCGGGCCGCTTTTTCTGAAGGAGCATTACCATGCCGGCGGTCATCGCCCCTTCGAGAAAGCCGATAGGCAGTTGGGTGGGGACGAAGGCCATTGATATTTTTATAAGGAGCGGCATCAGGGGCTCGCTCCCCTTCAAGGCGGACGCCAGGATGAACGACGTCGCAAGGTAGGTGAGCCAGTCTGCCGCGACACCCGCTGCGAAGCAGGCAACCGGCAGGCCCGCCCCGCAGGCCCGCATGAGCCTGAACATGAGGAACCCCGAGAACGACCCGACGATGCCCATTGACACGATGTTTGCGCCCAGCGTGCTCAGGCCCCCGTGGGCAAGAAAGAGCGCCTGTATCAGCAAAGCGACCGCAGCGACCAGAACACTTATCGCGGGGCCGAGGAGTATGGCGGAGATGGCCGTGCCGCAAGGGTGGCTACAGGTCCCGACGGTCGGGACCGGCAAGGGGATGCAGGAAATGATGAAAACCACCGCCGCCATAAAGCCGACAAGGGGCTTGAAGGAGAGGTCGTCTTTTGAGGCAGCCGCGAGACGGCGAAGTCCCACCGCGAGAAAGGGGGCCGCGACGCAAAACCAGAAAAGGGCCCATGGAAAAGGGAGTATCCCTTCCGAGATATGCATGGCCCGGGCGGGTTGAGCGCAAGCCATGAGGAGGGCGCAGCCGCTTCCGAGACCTCGCAGGTATGTCGTGCGGCTGGGTTGGGCCTTCATACCAAGTCGCCTTCTTCGTCCCATCTTTGTTGGCGCATCAAAGCTCTCCTTGACGTACAAACGCGTACGCCTGCGTCGGCGCATCAAAGCCGCCTCGATGTGCCTTCGAATGCAACTCGTTATCATGCATCCTCCGCTGCCATCGTGAGCAAGGCATTGACGATGGCGACGGCAACAGGCGTCCCGCCTTTTCTGCTCAGGTTCGTGATAAAGGGAAACTTCTGGCTGGAGAGCAGAACCTTCGACTCAAGGGCGTTGACAAATCCGACCGGCACACCGACGACGAGGGGCGGGCAGGCAGGTTGCTCCGCCTTGAAGGTTTCGATGACCTTCAGGAGCGCGGTGGGCGCGTTGCCGATAGCGATGATACCGATAGTATGCTCGCCTTTGAGGGCCCGCTCTATCCCCATCTCCGCCCTGGTTTTCCCTTGCGGCGCATCTCCTTCCGCAGGACCGGCCGATATGCCGCACGAGACGGACGCGCCCCATCGGGCAAGGAGCCGCTTATTGATCCCCGTTCTGACCATCTCCACATCGGTGAGGATGTCCTTCCCGGCCCTGATCGCACTGATGCCCGTCCTCACGGCGTCGGGGTGAAAAACGAGGCCCGATGCGTACTCGAAATCGGCCGTGGCGTGGATGACCCTCCTGACGATGGGCTGCCGCTCTGCCGGCAGCATGCTGAGGTCTGCTTCCTGTGAGATGATCTCGAAGCTTCGTCTTTCTATGTCCTCCGGGGCAGAGGCGCCGGCGGACCTGATCCTTTCCACAATGATGCGGGCGAGACCTTCGTGGATGCCGAGAGATTGGGTATAGACGAACTCGACACCGGGGTGCTTTTTCTTCCCCTCCGCGATCTTTGCAGGGATGTCCCTTGTCACGTGCACGCCCCCATAGAGGAAGAAGGGGTGGACGATGACCCTCCGGCTACCTTCGGCGACGCAGGCATCTATGGCGGCGCCGATATCGGGCTGGGCGAACTGGAGGTAGGCTACCTTCACGCAGTGGTCGGCACAGCCCGGATGGAGCATCCGATGGAGGAGTCCGCCGATAATCTCCACGTTGTTTGCGTCTTTTTTTGGGCTGCCGTGTCCTACAAGGATGATCCTTTCCATCGGTTCTTCAGGTCCTTCCTTTTCTTATGAAATCGATGAAGCTCCGGCTAACCGTGCGGTTACTGCCGAAATGGACGTGAATATAGCTTCCCAGCGTATTCTTATAACAATACCCTTCGGCTGCTTGTTCTTTACCCGATCCGTCCGTCACCGCGTAGACCTTTCTACCCGGCCGGCCGCATCTCCCTTCGATGATATCGGAGTAGCGAAACTCATGGCCCCTCACCTTCTGCCCGGCCGGGCCGAGCATGCAGTCTTCTCTCAGCAGCACCTCCCGGTACCCGAGGTGCGCCCTCTCCCTCCCCATGGCTATCTCAAAAGGGAAAACGCCCGCCATCTCGAAGACGTGGTTGTCGAATGCGCGTATGCTCCGGGAAAGGTACATCAATCCCCCGCACTCGGCGTAAAGCGGCCCGCCGGAAGCCGCCCATTCCCGGATCGCCCTCCCCATGGAAGCGTTCTGCGAAAGCGCACCCGCGTAGAGCTCGGGGTACCCGCCGCCGATATAGACCGCGTCGATGCCGGTGGGCAGGCTGCCGTCCGCGAGGGGGCTGAAGAAGAGTATCTCGGCCCCTGCCTCCCGCATAAGGTCGATGTTGTCCTGATAGGTGAAGCAGAAGGCCCTGTCCGACGCGACGGCCACCCGGCACGGCGCGAGAACGTGCTCCCCTCCCGGCGTCCCCCCGGCCGGTAAGGGGAAATGCGGGCCGGTGGAAGTGGACAGGGCCACGAGGCCGTCGACATCGACGCATGCGATGACCGCCTCGGTGAGCCTGTCGAGGGCCGCAGGCGAGACCGGCTCCTCTTCCGCGACCATCAGCCCAAGATGCCTGTGGGGGATTTCGAAGCCCATGTCCCTCGGCACGTAACCAAGGAGATTAACCTCTTCGACCCCATGGGTCAGCCGCTCGTAGTGGCGGCTGGAGCCGACACGGTTGAAAATAACTCCCTTCAGCTCTATGGGGCAACCGGGCAGCTCCGATCCCCATTGCCTGAACCCCTTGATGAGCGCACCCGCGCTCTCAGCCATGCCGTAGGCGTCGACAACGAGGATCACCGGGATGCCGAGGACGCGGCTGAGACGGGCCGTGCTCAGTGGACCGTCATAAAGTCCCATGACCCCTTCCACAACCGCGATGTCCGCCTTTGATCCATGCCGGTGAAAGCACTCCCTCACGTAGGCGTCCCCGCACATCCAGAGGTCGAGGTTGCGCGATGTCAAGCCTGCCGCGATACGGTGGAGGCCCGAGTCGATAAAGTCCGGACCCGCCTTGAACGGCTGAACCACGAAGCCCTTTTTTCGCAGGGCCGAGAGCAGACCGAGGGTCACGGTGGTCTTGCCGCAGCCTGAGTGGGTGCCCGCTATCACGAACCCGCGCATATGTCCGCCATCTCCTTCAGGAGCCGTTCGTTTTCCGCGCGCGACCTGACAGCCACGCGGATGTACGTCCGGTCGAGCCCGGCGAAGCTCGCACAATTCCTCACCAGGATGCCCTTCCCCTCGAGGGCGGCCACCGTCTTCGCGGCCCCGTGCTCCACCTTGAGCAGATAATAGTTGGCCGCCGACGGGATGAAGGCGATGCCCATTTTTTTGAATCCCGCTTCCACAAACGATTTTTCCCGCTCCATCGTCTCCCGCGAGGCCTTCTGATAGGCGGTATCTTCAAGGACCGCGACCCCTGCGACCTGGGCAAGGGAATTGACCGTCCACGGCTCCTTGCAGGCCCTTATCTTTTCCGCGACCGAGGGATAAAACACGCCGTATCCTATCCTGATGCCGGAAAGGGCATAAAATTTCGTCAAAGACCTGAGCACGATCAGGTAGGGGTTCCGGGCGACCTCCGCGACCACGGAGGCGGCAGGGCAGAAATCGATGAAGGCTTCGTCGACAACGAGGTAGCACGAAAGACTTCCGGCCGCGTCGGCTATGCTGAGCACCTCTTTTTTGGAGATGAGCCGTCCCGTCGGATTGTTGGGGTTGCAGAGAAAGGCCATGCGGCACGGCTCATGCCCCTTGGGGGCGCCCGGCCCGGACGCGGGGCTGCTGCCCGGCCTTCCCGACATCGCCTCGACAAAGAGTTCCGGATCCACGTCGAAGGCGTCCTCGTGTCTCAGCCGGTAGCCCACCACTTCCGGTGCGCCGCTGCTTCCGCATGCCCTTTCGTATTCCCCGAAGGTCGGCGACGGGATAAGGACCCTTGCCGGCCGCAATGCACGGGGGATAAGGTATATCAGCTCGGTGCTGCCGTTTCCGCAGATGATTGTCTCGCCGCCGGTCCCGAGTTGCCGCCCGATATGAGCGGCAAGCCCTTCCGCATAGGGCTCGGGGTAGTGGCGGAGGAGGTTGATATGCTCCTTCATGAGCAGGGCCGCCCGTTTCGGTACGCCGAGGGGATTGATCGACGCGCTGAAGTCGAGGATCTGCGATAGGGGGATGCCGGTCCTCCGCGACGCTGCATAAATATTTCCGCCGTGATCACTCATATGACCTTCCGGAAGACAATTACCGGGACACCCGCAAGCGGGTACCCGGTCGCCCCCTCCGGCGGCAAAGCCGCCGAAGCCACCCCCTCATAAAAAGGAAGAGACGCAAATGGGTGTTTTATGTTCACCTCTAGGCTTTTCATAAGACCCTTGACAATACCCCGACGCACAGAAGTGCCAGCACGACCGTAAGGGATGCCGCGCATGCCGCGAGGGCGACTGCGCAATCGGCCGATCGCAGATAGTCCGCGGCCACGCCGTCGCCGATAAAAGGCTTTTCCACCATAACGCCGCCATAGGTCGAAGGGCCTCCGAGCCTCACCCCGAGGGCGCCTGCCATAGCGCTTTCCGGGATGCCGCTGTTCGGGCTCGTGTGGTTTTTGCCGTCCCGGCGCATGATGGCGAAGGATCTGCGGGCAGCGTGGAAGGCGTCATACCAAGTCGCCTTCTTCGCCCCATCTTTGTTGGCACCTCGTCGCCCTCCTCGACGTACAACGGAGTACGCCTGCGGCGGCTCCTCGCCGCCGCCTTGATGGGCCTTTGAATGCAACTCGGTATGAGAAGCGCCGCCTGCAAATGCACAGAAGAAGGCAGCAGGGGCAAGGATGAGCCCGGTTATCCGGGCGGGGATATAGTTCGCCGCGTCGTCGAGCCGCGCTGCGGCCCAGCCGAACCTGATATACCGCGGGTTCTTGTAGCCGACCATGGAATCGAGCGTGTTGACCGCCTTGTACGCGATGGCAAGGGGCAGCCCTCCCACGACAAGGTAGAGCAGGGGCGCAACGAACCCGTCAGAGAGGTTCTCGGCCAGGGTCTCTATGGTTGCGCGCAGGATTGCCTCTTCCCCGAGGTTGTCCGTATCGCGGCCCACGATCATGGCGAGCCTTTGCCTCGATACGCTAAGGCTCTTCTCCCTGACTGCGCCGATGACGTGCCGGGCTGAGCTGATAAGCCCGCGCAGGGCAAGGGTCGTCGACACCAGGTAGATAAAGACCAGGGCGCCGATAACGGAGAGGGGGGGGCCGGAAAACGACAGAAGGAGACGGCCGGCGACAAAGGCAATGAAGGTCGCAGGCAGCACGACGGCGCAGACGAGGAGCACGCCTGCCGCCTTCTCATGCTCGTCGTCGAACCAGCCGCGGAGGAGCCTCTCCATCGCTTCTATGGACTTCCCGATGATCCTCACCGGGTGGGGCAGCCACCGTGGGTCGCCTATGGCGAGGTCGAGGAAAAATGCCGATACGAGGTTAACAGGCGCTATCACAGACCGAGAATCCTCCTGATAAAGCCGATGTCGACGTGCAGCCGCAGCAGGTCGGCCAGCCTGTCGAGGGCCCTCTCCTTCATCTCCGTGTAAGAGACCGAGCCCGGGAGGGGGGCCAGGCCTTTCTTCTCTCTGAGCCGGTTCAGGACACCCCTTCTGAATGCGTCGTTTTCAAAGATGCCGTGGATATACGTACCCCAGCAATGGTCCCGCGCCGACCCGTCCGGTAGGGAGACGGACGGCAACGCCTGCCCGGAGAGTCTCCTTATCTCAAAGAGACCGATATCGCCTCTGCTTTCTCCCATGTGGATCTCATAACCCTTCAGCTCTCCGCCGTCAACGCCCGGAAGGAAGGCTGCCGGTCTCTGCACGATCTTTGCCTCCACCTGGCACGTGGTCTTCGTCTCTCCGAAGGTAGTCTCTATGTCCAGAAGACCGAGGCCATCGACCTCGCCGACCGTGCTTTCGACAAAATGGGGGTCGTAGATCTTTCTGCCCGCCATCTGGTAGCCGCCGCAGATAGCCACGATCCGGGCGCCTCTGTCACGGGCCGTCCGGATGCTCCTGTCAAGCCCGGCGTCCTTAAGCAAGAGCAAATCCTTCACGGTGTTCTTCGATCCCGGGATGATTACCATGTCGGCGTTCTCTATATCAGCGGGGCTGACGGAATACTGAAGCTGCACGTCCGGCTCGCAGAGGAAAGGGTCGAAATCGGTGAAGTTGGAGATGTAGCGGAGCCGCACCACGACGATCCTGATCGTGCCGTCTCCCCGGCTCATTGTCCCGTTCCTCAAGGAAAGACTGTCTTCTTCGGGAAGCCCCAGATCGGCCGCGTAGGGAAGGACGCCTATCACCGGCCTGCCCGTGGCTGCTTCTATCATGTCGAGACCCGGCTTGAGTATGTCCAGGTCTCCCCTGAACTTGTTGATGAGGTATCCCTTGATACGCCTCCCGTCCCTGCCGAGGAGCTTCACGGTCCCGTAGAGGGAGGCGAAGACGCCGCCTTTGTCGATGTCCCCGACGAGGAGCACCGAGGCGCCGGCGAGCTTTGCCGCTGACATGTTGACGATATCGACGTCCATGAGATTGATTTCAGCCGGGCTGCCCGCCCCCTCCATGAAGATCAGGTCGAAGGTCTTCGAAAGGCGGTGATACGACTCTTTTACCGCCTCCCAGGCCCTTTCCCTGAAGCCGTAATACTCCCGCGCCGACATGACCCGGTGCGGGCGGCCCTGGATGATCACCTGCGACCCCATTTCCCCGGACGCCTTGAGCAGCACGGGGTTCATATCGACGGTGGGGTCGATGCCCGCGGCTTGCGCCTGAAGCACCTGCGCGCGCCCGATCTCCCCCCCGTCAGCGGTGACGTAGGAGTTGAGGGCCATATTCTGCGCCTTGAAAGGAGCGACCCTCACGCCCTCATCGTGGAATATCCTGCACAGCCCCGCAACGACGAGACTCTTCCCCACGCCGGAGCCGGTACCCTGTACCATCAGTGCTTTAGCCACGTTGTCTCCCGGTCTCCTAAAGCCTATCTAAGGGACCCCGATCTCTCCTGAGACCCCTGCCTCGCTGAATGTCGCCATTTCCCGGTATATCTTCAGACCGCCTTCGATAAGCAGCATGGCCAGCGCAGCGCCGGTGCCTTCGCCGAGCCTCATGTCGAGGTCGAGGATGGGCGTGAGCCCCATCCGGTCGAGCATTACTTTGTGGCCTATCTCAACGGACTTGTGGGCCGCGAACATGTACTCTTTCGTAGTCGGTTCGAGGGCGTACGCGATGAGGGCGCCCGCCGTCGAGATGAGGCCGTCTATCACTACCGGTACCCTGGCTGCCGCCGCACCAAGGATCAGTCCGGCAATCCCCCCTATCTCGGTACCGCCGACTTTCGCCAGCACGTCCAGGGGGTCATCGGGGCGGGGCTTATGAAGGCGTATGCTCTCCTCTATCACCGCGACCTTCCTGGCGAGGGAGGCATCCGTGATGCCGGTGCCCCTGCCGGTCACTTGTGCCACAGGCTTCCCCGTCAGCACGGCGGCAATGGCGCTGGACGGGGTCGTGTTGCCGATGCCCATATCGCCGGTGCCGAAAAGGCGATATCCTTTTTCCGCATAGAGCGACGCAAGCTCAATCCCCACGTTGAGGCACGCTTCGGCCTCATTCCTGGTCATGGCCGGCTCTTTCAGCATATTCCTCGTGCCCGGCATCACCTTGCGTATGACGAGGCCGGGCGTTTCTTCGAAGGTGTAATCGACCCCGATGTCGACGACGAGGACCTCGGCCCCCGCATGGCGGGCAAGCACGTTTATCGCCGCGCCCCCATGCAGAAAATTGAAGACCATTTCCGGCGTCACCTCTTTCGGGTATGCCGACACCCCTTCAGCCACGACGCCGTGGTCCCCGGCGAAGGTGAAGACGATTTTCCTGCCGGGGACGGGCATCATCTCCTCGGTGATGGCGACGAGCCGGCGGGCGAACTCCTCAAGCCTGCCGAGACTTCCCACCGGCTTCGTGAGGTCGTCGAGCCTCTTTTGGGCGTTTTCCATGAACTCCTTTTTTAGCGGCGCGATTTTCTGCATGATCCTTTCTCCGGACTTCCATCCTGCCTGCTGCATGGTATCTCCCTTCATGATTGCGGCTCCTAGTTGTACCTCTTTTCGGCGCTTTCCCTCGACCGGGGCGCCCCTACTTTATTTTCACCGGTATGCCGGCCACCGTCAGGTAGACCGCGTCGGCAAGCCCTGCAAGGCGCTGGTTTAGCCTTCCCGCCACGTCCCTGAACTGTCTGGCCATATCATTTTCCGGCACTATCCCCATGCCGACCTCATTCGACACGACGAAAATATGGAGAAGCCGGCCGGGGGTGCGCAGGGAGTCGATAAAGTCGTCCTGCGCCTCTTCCACATCGAGATTGCCGCACAAGAGGTTCGAAAGCCAAAGGGTCAGGCAGTCGATCACCGCAACCGCGTAGGAGCGGGACGCGGCCCTCACGGCGCTGCCCAGATGCAGCGGCTCCTCACAGGTAGCCCAGGCGCTGCCCCGTTCCCTCCTGTGCTTTTCGATCCGGTCCTCCATTTCCGCGTCGAGGGGTTGGGCGGTAGCTATATAAATCCGGCTGCCAACGCCTGCCGCCTCTTGCGCCTTGCCCAGGGCAAAAGCGGTCTTTCCGCTCCTCGATCCGCCAATGACGAATACTACGTTGCTCATCATTCCACGTCACTCAGGTGGTCAAAAAAATCCCCAGGACATAATCGCCTGGGGATTGCACCCTGATTTACTTGGTCCCCGCCTTCCAGCCACGGGAAGGCAACTTTTTTGCGTCTCAGGCAGGTCTTCTGGCTCTCCCGACCCCTTACCGGTCTTCCCGTCCCCTTTCGTCTTAAGGACAGTGACCCTACGCGGCAGAGGCGCTTATTCCGAGGTTTTCGGAATCGGGATCACAGCGGCGGGACCGCTCCCGGATTTCACGGGATTCCCTATTAAGCTTCGCTGCACCTGAACGCGCTTACTTCTTTCTCTTATCTACGTTGTACAACAGACTGGGGCGCTTGTCAATCACGATTTCGAGGCGACACAAAATACTTGACGTGGCTTTCCTCAAAAAAACCACCTACACGACCGTCGTAAAACCTTGTCCCGACTGCTGGCGGGCCAACTGTCCGCACTGGGCAAAGTAGTTCTTCAAAACGTTATTGACTCCGCCGGTTTTGGCTGAGGCCGATCCGGCCCCGTTTGCGCCATTTGCTGCGACCGGATGATTGACAGGGGATGACGTTGTCCCCGGGAGGGAAGCGCCCTTGTTCCCGACGGCCGACGTTTTCTTGCCCCTTTCCAGGGCCGCCTTCAGCTCCGCCTTATCGATCACGCCGCTTTTGTTGGCATCCAGTTTCCTGGACAAGGCCATGCGTAGCTGTGATGCCGTAGTGGAGCTCCCAATGCTTGTGATCCCATCGATCATGATGTGCTCCCCATCAAAGAGATGAAAGGAAGGAAAGCAAAATGCGGGCCACGGACGAGACGTCGCGGCATCGGACGGGATCGGCCGCCTTACGGGCGAAAAACGCTCATCCTACGCCCCTCGCCGCCTGGAGGAAGTGGGAAAATAATTCCTCACGATAAGGAAAAAACCTCCTTCACCACGGCCGCGGCATGGGGAAAACGCGTTGCTCATGGAGGCGGACGCGTTGTGTCTTGCAAGTGCGCGCAGCCGACTTTACATTCATTAGGGAATAACGCGAGAGAAGAAAAGGAGGTCCGTTGAAGATCGCCATGATATGCACTATCGTATCGGCCGTCCTTATGCTGACGACCCTCCCGGTTCACGGGAAAACCGCCGGGCAGGCAGGAGATGGCAGTCCCCTCGAGAAGGCGATCTTCGCGGGCGGGTGTTTCTGGTGCATGGAGCCGGCCTTCGACAAACTGGGAGGCGTGATATCCGTGATGCCGGGCTATGCCGGCGGCCGGAAAAAGAACCCTACCTACGAAGAGGTATCTTCAGGCCGCACGGGGCATGCGGAATCGGTGCAGATTATCTACGATCCTTCAAAAATCAGCTACGCAAGGCTGCTCGATGTGTTTTGGCACAACATAGACCCTACCGTAAAGGACAGGCAGTTCTGCGACGTGGGCAACCAGTACCGTTCCGCCATCTTCACCCATAATGAGGAACAGAGGAAGCTCGCCGAAGAATCGAAGAAAAGACTGGAGGAATCGAAAGGCTTCCCCGGTCCGATCGCTACCGGGATCGTGGCGGCGTCGGAATTCTACCCGGCCGAGGAATACCACCGGAAGTATTACAAGAAGAATCCGGTGCGATATAAATTCTACCGCTGGAATTGCGGCAGGGACGCGCGCCTCAAGGAACTCTGGGGCGAGACCGGCGATGTCCATGAGTAGAAGCGTTGTGGAGAACCTGACCGGGCATAGACCCGCCGCCTCTCCTGCGATGAGACAACTACGCTGATTTTGTGTGCGGGTTTCAGGCTGTCGTGCTTACCGTCGGGGTGCTGCCCGAAGAGGAGCCCTCGATTATGGATAAGAGCGTGTCCGGACTGACGGTGAGCAGATTTATGCTCTGGAGCGCATTCACGAGACTTTCGGTGCTGGTCGAGGTGGAGGAGGAACCGCCAGTTGTGGATGTCTGCTCCGCAGCGGTGATCTCGTTGACGAGGGCAGGATTGGACTGCATTATGGATGCGCTTTCGGCCGACAGGAGAATATTGTACATGGGATCCGTTGAGGCGGACCCCGAACTGCCGGTGAGCGCGCTGTAGAGAGAGCTGCTTGAGCTCGACGAGGAGCCGCTCAGGAGACTGACAATATCGGCGGCCGTGCCGGTGGAGTCTGAACTCGCGCCGGTTGACGAGGCCGAAGCCGACGACTGCAAGCTGCTGAGCAGTGATGATGTAAGGGCGCTGCTGATGCTGCTGATGCTGGACATGGGCTTTCTCCCTCCTCTGTGCACATTATCGGATGGTCCGGGGATTACTTAAGCCTCTATCCATCCTTTTTTGCGGGCCGCCTGGGAACTCTTTTTCCGGAAGCGCGTCACGACAGGCCGGAGGCAAAGGCATTACTGAAGGCACGTTTTTTCTCGAAGATCACGCCCTCTGTTTCGCGCCGGCCCGCGGAAGCACGAGCAGCCTTGCGTCCATTATGCCGTTGGCTGTCTCATGGTTGCTCGCTGATCTGCTTCTTTGCCTCCTGAAGCAACCCTATTGCCTGTTCTGCCTGATCGAGGGTAAGAGAGACACCGGCCGGCGTCCCTACCAGCTCACCGTCATCGGCCGTATGATGAAGCCTGAAATCGATCATTTTGATGCCTTTGACGCTCCGAATGGTTACCAGCAATTTCTGTCTGTTTCTGTCGTTGATCTTTCCTATAAGCATAAAGCTCCTTTTTATTATGAGATCGCGCCGTGAGGCGGGACCCCTGTCCGGTTCTCCCGACCGTACGGAACCCCGGTATACACACGTCCTCGTTCTCGTGGCTCAACGCGGCCTCAAGGACCGCCAGGCTCGCACACACCTTGCGCAGGTTTCAATGGTACATCTTCATCCCGCACGGCTGATCGACTCCTCTTCTTAAGAAACGGGAATGGAAACAAGGCTAGACGTGCTGAATACGATGATACCACAGAAGCATCGGGATTGATGCGTTTGCCCTGCCAATTCCCGGCGGTCCGCCCGGGCAGGTCCGCGCAAGGAAATAAGGGCCCCCTGAAAAAGGGAGCCCTTATTATCGTTCGGCCTGTGGTCTACCCTACTACGACGTTGACGGCTCTTGGGCCTTTCGGCGTCTTTTCGACGTCGAACGAAACAGCCTGACCCTCGGACAGGGATTTGAATCCACTGCCGCTGATCGATGTATGATGCACAAAAATGTCATCGCCGTCTTCTCTGCTGATAAAGCCGAAACCTTTTGCATCGTTGAACCACTTAACAGTTCCTTTTGCCATACCCGAACACCTCCTTTTTAGCGTTAAGAAGGTTACGAGCAGCAATAAAAAAGCCGCAAAGCTCAGAGTCTTTGCGGCTTTCATTACGGCAAAAACGTAAACTTCCGATGAATAGTATGTCAGAATACCGGGCAAAGGTCAAGAGGTATTTTCACTACGCCGGCCGGGCACTTTTTGCGCCTGACTTTGTCGCCGGGGCGTGCCCGGGTCCTCACATACAGACACAGTATGCTCCGGCCCGGACGCCGCCCCGGCTTCGCGTCATCCGTCAAAAATCGCCGCGGCCGGAAAAGAATAGGCGAAGCCTGGAAAGAGAGCATGAAAGGGTAATTATTTTTGCAAAAACCTCTAAGAGACCGACTGCTTTCTTACGACCCGCTTCTTTGGCCTTAAGGCCCCGACCTTCGTTCCAAGGCTGCCGAGCAGCCTCGTCAAGCGACCGACCGCGACCTCCTGGACATCGTTATCCGCGAGAGCCGTAAGCTTTGCCAGCAGTTCGGTCGCCTCGTCAAGCCTGGCTTTTGACTGGGGCATTGTTTTCCGTTCGACCAGCGCGGCGATCTCTTTGGCGAGAGACTCAATCCCCTGCCTGATCTGAATAAATTCTGCTACATTGTTCATGTTTTGTCCTTTACTTTAGTGAGGTGTGAAACATCGTTTTGAATCGCCTCGCGATGCCGGCCCTTCTTCCGCCGATCTCCTATCGGCCGCGAAGCGACGGGACACAGACCGGCTGAACTCAATAGCCTCTAGTATACTCTTTTCCGGGCGAAATAGCATCAGGCCGGCCGAACCCCGGCGAGCAGGAGCGGCGGCGTCTAAAGCGCATCTTTGGCGTTGCGCTGCGCGCCTTTAGGGACTCCGACGTTTGCCACCCGGCAAGGCAATATGGAGCTACAGGCGGGGTAGAAGCTGTGAAATAATTGCCTTTTTCTCGTCACCCCGGCGGACGCCGGGGTCCAGGGCCTTTGTAACGTACTGAAAAAGCTGGATGTCCCGCCTTCGCGGGATTAATGCCCGCTACGCTCTGCCGGCTTTCGCCGGAATGACGGCAAAGGCCCCTCAAACGATTTTTTCACATGTTCGTACCCGGCTCAATAGTGCCTTGCCGGGTCGCACCCGCCTATGGCATTGATGCCCGCGCACCCCACCTCAAAAATCGCCCCGGCCGGAAAAACGACCGTAGTCAGTTCATCACCTACCTATAGTTGGTTCTGCCGCTGAGCAACAGCCGAGAATTGCCAGGGGCATATGCATATAGTTGACAACAACTCCGTATCGTATTATTTATATAGTATTGCTATGGTGTTCAAATCCCGCAGGGTAAGAAGTAGTTGCCGGAGCTTTTTTGTCATGACCCTGGTCATTTCTCTTCTGTTTCTGGGAAATGGAATGGCCAACGCAGGTCAGCACATCTGCCGGATGTTCGCAAGCGGGGGACCTGATGCGGCGCAAAGAAGCGCCGCCGGATGCTGCTGCTGCTGCGCCGGAAAGACAAGCGGTCCGTGTGCAGGCATGAGGGCAAAATGTGAGCGACAGGCGCAAAACCCCGCGCCTGTCGCCGTTTCGAACACCGAACGTGCAGCCCTTCACGTCAGCCCGATGCGCACGGACCTATCCCTCCCCACTTGTGACGGAGGGCACGCTCCCGGATGCGTTTTTGAGGATCAAGTCCGCCGCCCCGTAAACCTCAACCTACTCTGTTGATCCCATAGCTCCTGGCAATTGCAGCCGGGGTTTCTCTAAATCTCTTATTAATTACGCCCCCTTCGTGGCGAGTTCAACACACGCGGTGAAACGCGGAAGCGGCGACGTCATCATGGTGACCCATATCGACACGATGCGTGCAGAAGATGGGGTTTGTTGAGCACGGACAGCACTATATTTCGGGAGAGGACGGGATTGGCCCAGACTAGCAGATGTCAGCGAGACCAACGATTTCATGAAACGAAAACAAATAACGAAAATTGAGGAGGCAGGTGTATGCGTAAGTCAGTAATAATTGGGATCGTGCTTCTGTTGACGGTAGTCGTCGCCTCTACGGCGGGCGCCATAACAAAAAAGGCCGGAGATTATACAATGGACGTGACCATGGACAAGAACCCGCCGGTGACGGGCAAAAATATCGTCGAGGTAAGCGTGAAGGATAAGACGGGCAAAGCCGTGACCGACGCGAAGGTGACGGTGGAGTACTCCATGCCCGGCATGCCGGGGATGCCTGCCATGAACTATAAATCCGACGCGGAGCTGAAGGGCGAGACCTACAAGGCGGTAATCTCGCCTTCCATGGCTGGGTCGTGGAACGTGGCAATCAAGGTGGCCCGCGGTGGCAAAACGGATACCGCGAGGCTCACCATCGACGTGAAGTAGCCCATCCGGGAGGTGTCTATGCCGTTCTTTCTGCGAGGGAGGCGGAACCGCGCTGCCGCAGCGCTCTGCGTTCTCATGCTCCTGGTCTCCTTGGCGGCGCCGCGTGCAGTCTTTTGCGCCGATGAGACGGTGGTCCTCGACGACCTGATCGCCGAGGGCTTGAGGAACAGCCCGGAGATCCTCGCGGCCCAGGCGAGGGCGGAGGCTGCCGGGTACCGCATACCGCAGGCCAAGAGCCTGCCCGACCCCATGTTCATGTTCGGCTACCAGAACGAGGGGTTTCAATCCCTCACCATAGGCCGGCCGGACAACCCCAATGCCATGGGCATGTCCAGCCTTTCCCAGCAGTTCTATTTTCCGGGAAAACGGGCACTCAAGGGGGAAATGGCGGCGAGGGACGCCGAGAGCCTGGCCGCCCTTTCCGACGCAGCGAAGCACAGGGTGGCGGCACAGATAAAGCTGCTCTTCTACGACCTCTTTCTCAGCCACAAGACCCTCGACATCCTGAAAGACAGGAGCGAGCTGTTTTCCAGGATCGAGGACGCCGCGCAGGGCAGGTACGCGTCCGGGACGGGCATGCAGCAGGAGGTCATCATGGCGCAGACGGAGAAGTATATGATCCTGGAAAAGGAAGAGATGCAGCGGCAGCGCATGCAGGCGCTCCAGGGTATGCTCAATACCACGGTGGGGAGGCGTGTGGACGCGCCGCTGGGCCGGCCGGTCCAGCCCGCCCCCACCCCCTATGGCGCGACATTGGAGGAGATGCTGCGTATGGCGGCGGATCACTCACCCGAAGTCAGGTCGAAGAAGAAGATGGTGGAAGGGGCGGAGGCAAAGGTGAAGATGGCCAAGAAGGAGTATTATCCGGATTATGCCGTGGGCGCGAGTTACTTCCCCAGGACCATGGGTTTGCCTGACATGTGGAACCTGACGGTCACCGTCAACCTCCCCATCTACCAAAAAACGAAGCAGAGGCAGGCCGAAGCAGAGGCCGAGGCCGGCCTTTCGGAAGCGAGGCGGGAGCTTGCGGCAACAGAGCTGATGCTCGCCTCCAACGTGAGGGAGAGCTTTTCCATGGTGCAGGCGGCGGACAGGCTCATGAAACTCTACAAGGAAGGGCTGATTCCGAAGACAAACCAGGATGTCCAGCTCGCCTTTTCCAGTTACGTGACGGGGAAGGTCGACGCCCTCACCGTCATCACGAGGATCAAAAACCTCCTCGACTACGACCTGCTCTACTGGAACCAGCTCGTAGAGAGGGAAAAGGCGATAGCCAGGCTCCATGCCTTTGCAGGCGTCGAAGAGATGGCGCAAGGCATCGGGCAGGCGCCTGCGGGTAAGCCCGCACAAGGAGAGGCACGATGACAAAGCGGACCATGGCGCGTGCGTCAGCGGCTGTTGCGATAGCCCTCATACTCTATTTCTCGTGGTCGGCCCTTTCGCGCAAGAGCCCGACGCGGCCCGCCCCAACCTCAGCCGCGGCCGCCCAGGAAAAACCGGGCGCCTCGCCGACGATGGCTGCCGGAAAACCGCCATCGCAAGCTGCGCCGGCCGAGGCGGCTGCTCCATCGCCTCCCACGGTCGAAATACCGGTTGGCAAGCAGCAGTTGCTAGGGATGAAGACCACGCCTGCGCAGGTTGTGCCCCTCACGAAGACGATCCGCACGGTGGGGCTTGTCGAGTACGACCAGAGGCGGCTCAACACGATCACGACAAAGGTGGAGGGCTGGGTCGAAAAACTCCACGTCAACTTTACCGGTACCTACGTGAAAAAGGGGGACCCGGTCGCCGACATCTACAGCCCGGAGCTGTGGGCGACGCAGCAGGAATTTATCAACGTGGTGAAATGGGCCAAAGGGGCGGGTGCGAAAAGCGGCACAGACGCCGGGCAGACCACTGATGGGGAAGATGCGCCGAACATCGGCGCCATGATCAGCGCTGATGCGCAGTCGCTCGTCGAGGCCGGCCGTCAGCGCCTGAGGCTCTTCGATATAACGGACGGCCAGATCAGGCGGATCGAGGAAAGCGAGAAGCCGGTCCGCGACCTCACTATCTATAGCCCTTACAGCGGCTACGTCTTGCAGAAAAACGTGAACGAGGGCACGCGCGTGATGCCGGGGACGGACCTTTTCGACGTGGCCGACCTTTCGACCATCTGGATCACGGCCGACATCTATGAGTTCGAGATGCCCCTCATCAAGGTGGGAGATACGGCGTCCGTCCAGTTGAGTTATTTCCCGGGAAGGCAGTTTTCCACGCGGATCGACTATATCTATCCCACGCTTCAGGGAGAAGCAAGGACCCTGAAAGCGCGGTTCACCATGCCTAATGAAGGAGGACGTCTAAAGCCCCAGATGTTCGTCAATGTGGAGCTGAAGATAAATCTCGGCCGGAAGCTCGGGATCCCGTCCGATGCGGTGATCAATACCGGCCTGCGACAAATCGCCTACGTCGACAAGGGGGACGGCATGTTCGAGCCCAGGGAGGTGGTGACGGGGGTGCGAGCGGGGGAACTCGTCGAGATCACCGAGGGGCTGAAACCGGGCGACCGGGTAGTATCTTCGGCCAATTTCCTCATCGACTCCGAGGCGAAGCTGAAAGGGGTTGAGCCGCTGCCCAGACAGGCAGCACCGCCGGCTCCGGCAGCGCACCACCGCTGAGAGGCAGACACGGGATGGCCGCGAAGGTGAGCCAACACTAACATGATAGCGAAAATCATCGAATATAGCGCAAAGAACAAGTTTATTGTCTTCCTCTTCGTCTTCTTTGCCTTCGCATGGGGTTACTGGGCGCTCGCGCACATACCCCTCGATGCGATCCCCGACCTCTCCGACACCCAGGTCATTATCTATACCGAATGGACGGGCAGGAGCCCGGACCTCGTCGAGGATCAGGTCACCTATCCTATTTCATCCACCTTACTCGCGGCCCCGAGGGTCCAGGCCGTCCGCGGGTTTTCCTACCTGGGCAGCTCGTTCATCTACGTGATCTTCGATGAAGGCACCGACATCTATTGGGCGAGGAGCAGGGTTCTCGAATACCTCCAGGCGGTGAGGAACAAGCTCCCGGCAGAGGTCAACCCTGTGCTTGGCCCTGACGCGACCAGCCTCGGCTGGGGGTTTTCCTACGCGGTCGTGGACGGATCCGGCAACCGCGACCTCGCCCAGTTGCGCTCCCTCCAGGACTGGAACTTGAAGCTTGCGCTGGAGAGTGTTCCCGGCGTCTCCCAGGTGGCGAGCGTCGGCGGGTTCGTCAAGCAATACCAGGTCACCGTCGACCCGAACCGCCTCCTCGGCTACAACATCCCCATCACGAAGGTGATGGAGGCGGTTCGGAGAAGCAACCTCGACGTGGAAGGGCGGGTGATCGAGTTTTCCGGCGTGGAGTACATGGTCCGGGGAAGGGGGTACATCAAGCGGATCCAGGACCTCGAGAATATTTCCGTGGGCGCGACGGCTACGGGGACCCCCATCTACCTCAAAGACGTGGCGGACGTCCAACTCGGGCCGGAGATACGGAGGGGCGTGGCGGAGCTTGACGGCAAAGGGGAAGTGGCGGGCGGCATCGTCGTCGTCCGTTTCGGCGAGAACGTCCTCAATGTGATCGACCGCGTCAAAGAGAAGATCAGGACGGATATCGCGCCATCACTACCTCCCGGCGTCAAGATCGTCACCACCTACGACCGGTCCGACCTGATCAACCGCTCGGTTGCGACCCTCAAGGACGAGATCATCAAGCTGGCCATTGCGGTGAGCGTGGTCTGCGTCGTCTTTCTCTTTCATTTGCCGAGCGCTCTGGTGGTCATTCTCACGCTGCCCGTCGCCATCATCATGAGCTTTATCCTCATGTTCTATCTCGGAGTCACGTCGAACATCATGAGTCTCTCCGGCATCGCCATCGCGATAGGCGCCATGGTGGACGCGTCGATCATTATGGTCGAGAACGCCCACAAGAAGCTGGAGGCGTGGGAAGAAGCGCGCAGGACGGGGGACGGCGGGCGGGGGACGAAAGAGGGATCTGATAAACCGGAGGATATGAGTTCGGCGGTCCTCGCAAGCATGAGCAGGACGGACGTCATTATCGAGGCCGCGAAGGAGGTAGGCCCGTCTTTGTTCTTCTCCCTCCTCGTCATCACGGTGGGTTTCCTCCCGGTCTTCACGCTCCAGGGCCAGGCGGGGAGGCTCTTCAAACCCCTGGCCTACACGAAGACCTTCGCCATGCTCTTCTCGTCCTTCCTTGCGGTGACGTTGACGCCCGCCCTGATGACCCTTTTTATCAGGGGACGGATAAGGTCGGAAGAGCGCAACCCCGTGAGCCGCTTCCTCCGATGGGTCTATGAGCCGATTGCGGGTTTTGCGCTCCGCTTCAAGAAAACGGTCATCGTTCTCGGCATCATTGTGCTTGCCGTCACCGTTTTTCCTTTCACGCAGCTCGGCTCCGAGTTTATGCCGCCCCTGTACGAAGGCACCCTTTTCTACATGCCCGTGACCGCGCCCGCGGCGTCCATATCGGTTGCCACCGACCTCCTTCAATTACAGGACAAGATCCTTGCCGCTATCCCCGAGGTGGCAAGTGTCTTCGGCAAGGCCGGGAGGGCCGAGACTGCTACCGACCCCGCGCCCCTTGAAATGTTTGAGACCGTAGTGAACCTGAAGGCCGAATCCCAGTGGCGGCCGGGCATGACCGTGGAGAAGCTGAAGGACGAGATGAATGACGAGCTGACCATCCCCGGTGTTTCCAATTCGTTCACCATGCCGATAAAGGCGAGGCTCGATATGCTTGCCACCGGCATCAGGACGCCCGTCGGCATCAAGATCCTCGGGCCGAACTTGGATGAGATGGAGCGGATAGGACTCCAGATCGAGCAACGCTTGAAGTCTATCCCCGGCACAAGGAGCGTCTATGCGGAGCGGGTGACCACGGGCTATTTCCTCGACATCGACGTGAAGCGGGAGGAGGCGGCCCGCTACGGGCTTTCGGTCCAGGATATCCAGGAGGTGATCGAGTCTGCAATCGGCGGCATGGACCTGACGACCACCATTGAGGGCAGGGAGCGCTACCCGGTGAACGTCCGCTATGCAAGGGAGCTCCGGGGCGACATCGATCAGTTGAAGAGGGTGTTGGTGCCCCTGCCTATGGCGGGCGGTCAGCAGGCCCCCCCGGCCGGCGGCGGCATGGGCGCCGGAGGCGGCGGTGTGCAGGCGCAATCGGGGTCAGCCAATCCACAATCGAGCCGCGTCGTGCCGCTTGCCCAGCTTGCCGACATCAAGGTCGTGCGGGGACCCACGAGCATAAAGAGTGAGGAAGGGCTCCTGGCGGAGTACGTCTACGTCGATTTCTCGGGGCGGGACGTGGGAGGGTACGTCAACGAGGCGAAGAAGGATGTGGTGTCCCTCAAGATACCGGAAGGCTACCGCCTGGAATGGAGCGGGGAATACGAATACCTGGTGAAGACCCACGAGCGTCTGAAGCTCGTCATCCCCCTAACCGCCCTGATCATCTTCGTCCTCATCTTCTTCAACACGAAGTCTGTGACAAAGACGATCATAGTGCTCCTCGCGGTGCCCTTCTCCCTCGTTGGTTCCTTCTGGTTTCTCTACTTCCTGGGCTACAACATGAGCATCGCCGTCTGGGTGGGGATTATCGCCCTTGCCGGTCTCGACGCGGAGACGGGCGTGATCATGCTCCTCTATCTGGAGCTTGCGCATATGGAATGGGAGCGGCAAGGCAAGCTGAGATCGCTTTCCGACCTGAAGGACGCGGTCATGCACGGCGCGGTCAAAAGGATACGCCCCAAGATCATGACCGTGGCGGTGATCCTGGCCGGCCTTATCCCCGTTATGTTCAGCCATGGCGCAGGCTCGGATGTCATGAAAAGGATCGCCGCGCCTATGGTGGGCGGCGTGGTCACCTCGACCATCCTGGAACTGCTCATCTACCCCGCGATCTACATGCTGTGGAAGGGGAGGCGCGTGGGAAAAACCGCCGGGTAGGGTGATCTCTTCTGCCGCCGCCTTCGGCGGGAGACGCGATGAATCCCGCACCTCTGTGAACACATCGGTCCTCTGTGGCGCCGCAGTAATCGGCTTCGGCGTTCCCCCGCATCCCCCGAGCCCGATCATCAGGATCAGGACCAGAAGAAGGGCGCCTGCCGGCATGTGGATCTTCATCTGTCCGCCTTCCCCTCCCGGCCTTTTTCCGGGGGACCCCACGTGATGAGATAGGCCGCGTAGAAAAAGAAATTCGCAGGTCCGTGGATATCGGTGCCTGCGGAACAGATGAAGTGGTGTGTTTCGGTGAAGTTGACGATGGCTCCGATGTTATATCCCGTCTCGGTCTGCCCGTCCGTGGTAAGCGGCGTTATGTGAAATAACTCCGCTCCCAGGGTAAGCCACTTGGTGATATCACGCTGGAGAAGCCAACCCGCATACCAGTAGTTTTTATTCCCCGTACCGGGGTTTATCCAGTATCCGCCGCCACCGTAGCTTGTCCACGGTCCCACGCTCTTCTGGAGCCATAGGGGGAGATATAATTGGGCCTGGCCGGTCCCGAGTCCCCTCGCCTTGCTTCCTGTCGGTGCCTCAAGGAGGGGGAACGTGCCGACCATAGGGACGTACTCGCTCTCCTGGATAAACCGGTACTTGACGCCAAGCTCGACATCGCCGGGACCGAAGAGGGCGGGGCCGGCCTTGGGTCGATTGTAGGCATCGGGGACTATAAGGTGAAGCTGGACGTTCGGCGCCACCCCATAGTTGGCCTCGAGGTGGGGGGCTGTGCCGGAGAGGTTTCCCCTGTCATTCTGATACTGGGTGGCCGTGTAGAATTCCCAGTGTTGGTAATCCACCGGTTCTGGGTCGTCCGTGCGGAAAGGCGGGCCGGCAAAGAGGGCGGTTACACCGGCGAGGATTCCAAAGACCACGATGGCTGCGGTGAATAGCCGCCGGCATCCCACATTCCCAATCAACACAGACCTCACCATTGGAGCAGATCAACGACGCCGCCTATGAAAGGTCTATCCTCCTTGCGGAAATGACGTTGGGCAGCGCCTGAACTTCCTTGATTACGCTGTCGTCGACGTGGTCGTCCACGTCTAGGAGCGATATGGCAAGACCGCCCACTGCTTCCCTCCCGAAATGCATGCCCCCTATGTTGATGCCGTGTTTGGACAACACCGATCCGAGGCCCCCTATAATGCCGTGTTTGTCGTGGGTGTAAAGGAATAGCATGCTGCCTGTCAAATTTGCATCGACGGGGATTTTGTTTACCTTGACCAGCCGTAGTCTTTTCTTCCCGAGGAGCGTCCCATAGGCCACGTTCTCGCCCTTGAATCCCTTTAATCTGATGCCGAGGAGAGTCGCGAAATCTTCATCTTCTTTTTCCTTGATCTCCTTGATTTTGATACCTCTCGAACGGGCAATAATCAGGGCGTTTACGTAATTTACCCCAGTAAGGTAGGGCGAGAGAATGCTCTTGACGATCCCCTGGGTCAGTATCTTCGTCTCCACTTCTGCAATCGTTCCCCGATACTCGATTTCAATTTCCTCGATGGGGGGTTCGGAAAGGAAAGAGATGAACCGGGCGAGGTTCTCCGAGAGGGCAAGGTAAGGCGAGAGGGCCGTCTGGGCGTCCATTGAAACGGAAAGCGCGTTGACGCTGTTCTTTATGACGCCGTTCAAGGCGTAATCGGTAATCTGGTTTGCGATATCTATAGCCACTTTGCTCTGGGCCTCCTTGGTCGATGCGCCCAGGTGAGGCGTAGCAATTACCTTGTCCGAGAGGACAAGGGGATAGTCCGCGGGCGGTGGTTCCGTCTCGAAGACGTCGAGGGCGGCTCCCGCCACCTGGCCGCTTTCGAGGGCATCGAAAAGGTCGGCCTCGTTGATGATCCCCCCCCTTGCCGCATTGATGATCAGAACGCCCTTCTTCATCCTGGAGATGTTCTCTTTGTTGAGGAGACCCCTCGTTTCCTTGAGCAGGGGCAAGTGGATGCTGATGAAATCACTGCGGGAGAGGAGCGTATCGAGATCAACAAGTTCGATGCCTTTCCCGGCGGCAAGATCACGGGAGACGAAGAGATCGTAGGCTATGACCTTCATTCCCAGGGCAACCGCCTTTTCTGCCACGATCATGCCGATATTCCCTATGCCAATGACGCCGAGGGTCTTCTCGTAGACCTCCACTCCCATGAGAAGCTTCTTTTCCCACTTTCCCTCTTTCATCGTGCGGTCGGCGAGGGCTATTTTCCGGGCAAGGGCAAACATAAGAGCCAGGGCATGCTCGGCTGCTGCGAGGGCATTTCCCTGGGGCGTATTCATCACGACGATCCCCTTTTCCGTGGCTGCCTCAACATCCACGTTGTCTACCCCGATTCCGGCCCTGCCTATCACCTTGAGCCTATCCGCTTTTTCGATAATGTCCCTGGTGACCTTGGTCGCACTGCGAACGATAAGGCCATCATATTCGCCTATGATGGCCTGCAGTTCTCCTTTCTTTAATTCGGTCTTTACGTCAACGTCCAGATGGTTTGACTTGAGAATATCGACTGCTCTGTCGGACATGGCGTCGGCGATAAGTATCTTCATTCCCATCTCCTTCGGGGCTATTGGGGTACCCCTGTCCGCGCTTAGCGGACGAGGGGTACCAGGTCACCCTCGGGTTCATGCTATGCGTCTTTCAAACTCTCCGTAGCCGCGGCAACTCCTTTGCCCATCTCGAACTTGTATCCCAGATCTCTCAGGGTAAACTCCAGGGCTGCGACGGCGGTGATCACGTCGTATTTGTCGGCATACCCCAGGGTCGCCAGCCTGAATATCTTGCCCTTTAACTGATCCTGTCCGCCCGCGCCCGTCACGCCGTACTTTTTCCACAGGGTTTTGTAAATCGCCTGCCCATCGATGCCAACGGGAGCGACGATGGCCGTCACTGCGGGGCTGGGTGCTTTTGCGAACGTCTTCAAGCCTAAGGCCTCCGTACCTGCCCTCGTTGCCTTGGCAAGCCCCTCGATCCTCCTGTAGACGTTCTCCAGTCCCTCCTGCTTGATGATGCGCAGGGATTCGCGAAGCCCGATAATCAGGGAGATCGCGGGGGTGAAGTTGGTTTGGTTCTTCTCAAGGTTGGTCCGTTCTTTGACCCAGTTGAAGTAGAACTTCGGCAGTGTGGAGTTCTTGTTGAATTCCCACCCCTTGTCGCTCACCGACGCGAAGGCAAGACCGGGCGGTAGCATCAACGCCTTCTGGGAGCCGCCGACCAAAACATCGATACTCCACGCGTCGGCTGGAAGCTCGAACACACCGACACCGGTAATTCCATCCACAACCATGAGGGTTTGAGGGTAGTTCTTGACGATGGCAGCTACCTCTTTTACCGGGAATCTCGCACCGGTCGAGGTCTCGGTTGCCTGCATGTAGACGGCTTTTACATCGGGGTTGGCCTTGAGCGTGCTTTCGACGACCGCCGGGTCAAGTAATTCACCCCAGGGGAGGTCTATGTTGATTGCCTCAACGCTGTAGGCCTTGCAGATATTGGCCCATCTTTCTCCAAATTTTCCGCTCCGTACGCAGATGGCCTTGTCGCCGGCGGAAAGGGCGTTGGTAACCGCGCTTTCCATTGCACCGGTACCCGACGACGCGAAGACGAGGACCTCGTTCTTGGTACCGAACACATATTTCAGGTTTTCTCTCACCTCCTCCACGACCGCTTCGAAGAGCGGGTTCCGATGGTGGATGATGGGCTCGGCCATTTTCAGGAGCACTTCCGGCGGAATGGCAGTAGGGCCCGGCGCCAACAAATATCGTTTTTCCATGTGTTCCTCCTTGCTTGTTTGCGGGTGTAATGAAGCATGCATATTCTAAGATTATTGGAAAAAGAACGTCAAGAGAAATAAGTAATTATGGGCCGACCCTTGCGATTGACAAGCCCTGTGCGGCTGTGGTATACAAAGGCTCCATGGCGGAACCCCTGATAAAGGCCTTTAAGGGCCTACGGTACAACAGAGAGAGGGTCGACGATATAGCAACGTGTGTCTGTCCTCCCTACGACGTCATCGCGGACCCTTGCGTCTATTACGAGCGCGCTCCGTGCAATGCCATACGACTGGAGTTGCCCATGGGGCAAGGGGGACTCGACCCTTACGGGGCTGCCCGGAGAACCCTTGACGCCTGGATTGCCGAGAAGACCCTTTCTTTCGACGACGAAGATTCTATGTACGTGTATGAGCAGGAGTTTTCCGTCCACGATACGCATCTTCGGCGGACAGGTTTTATTCCCCTCGTGCGACTCGATAGACAGCGCATACTCACCCACGAGCAGACGCAGGAGAAGGCAAGAAAAGACAGGCAGATGCTGGCGGAGGCCCTCAAGACCTCTACCAGCCTCGTCTTCGCGATGTATGAGGACGGGTCAAAGGAAATAGGGCGGCTCATAGAAGGCGCGGCCAGGGAGAAGCTGTACGATTTCATAGATGAGCTTTCCATCAGAAACAGGTTCTACCGGATGACCGATAGAGCGGAGATGACGAGGCTCGCATCCCTCATGAATGAAAAGAAGCTTTACATAGCCGACGGCCACCACAGGCTGAGCGTCTCATTCAACCTCGGTCTGCCCTACGTCGCCATCTACCTGACGGATATGCACGCATCCGGGGTCAGCATACTCCCCTATCATAGGCTGGTGAAGTTCACCCGCGGGAGGGGGATCAACGAAGTCCTCGCGCCATTGGCGCCCTATTTCGACTGTTCGGAGATATCACGGGATCACGGGCCAACCCTGGGTCGGCTCATTGCCGGCATCTCCTCTTCCCCGGTTCCCTCCTTTCTCCTCTACGGTGCGCGGGGAAAGCCTTTTCTCTATATGCTCAAACAGAAGCAAGCCATCCCCTTCAACCCGGAGAGTCACGAGGCAGTGCGGCAATTGCGGGTCAACGTGGTGCACAGCGGCGTCCTCAAGTATCTTCTCGGGGTCGCGGATGAGGAGATCTCCTTCCTGAACGACCCGGACGAAGCAGTGGCGTGCGTGGACAGCCGTCAATGCGACTATGCCTTTTTCGTTCCGGCTACGACCGTCGACGAGGTGAAGGCCATTGCCGAAAACCACCTCTCCATGCCTCCGAAGTCGACCTATTTTTACCCCAAAGTGCTGGCGGGCCTCGTGTTTCATAAATATGCCTGACCCTGTTCGGACGGATGAAAGAGATCAGACGACGTAGCGCAAGGTCCCGACGTGGAAGAGGCCTTTCGTCGTGAGGCGCAGGGCCGGGATGACGGGCAGCGAGAGAAAGGACATCTGGAAGAATGGGTTCAACAGGCGCACGCCCATCCTCCTCACCAGTCCGTCCAGCTCCCGCTCCTTGTCACGCAAGGCCGGTGCGTCGAGGTGCGAGATGATCCCGAAATACGGCATGGGTATGACGAGGCCCGATCCCCTGCATGATGCCGCCATCCCGCCTCCGCATGCCCTCAAGAGGCAAAAGACCTCGTAAATATCCTCCCCATTGTCGCCCACAATAAGCAGGTTGTGGCTGTCATGGCTGTAGGTTGTGCCGAGGGCGCCGCCCTTCAATGCGAATCCGTGCACCAGACCGGACCCGTACGCCGCATCCGCCCTGTACCGGTCGAACACGTAGGCAAAGACAAGGTCCCTCTCATGGTCGGCAATGAGATAGCCGTCCTCCGTCCGTGCTTCGATTGCCAGATCCTCCGTGATGATCGTGCCCTCGCGGACGCCTATCGCCCGTATGCTTTTTCCCGTTGCCTTTCTCCGCAGGTCTTCCTTACGGAAAGGCGCCACATTGAGTCCCGAGAAGGCCGGGGCCGGCCGTGTCTCCCTGCCTGCTCCGATATCTTCCCCTTCCAGATAGACAACCTTTCCGTTTTTGACCGTTGCCCTCACGTGCATCTCTGCCGGTTTGTCAAAGACCACGAGGTCGGCTTTCCGCCCGGGGGCCAGGGCGTTCCGGTCGTTCAGGTTGAAGTAGGCGGCGGGGTTCCCGGTCACAAGCCTGAGGGCGCGAAAAAGGGGAACCTTCGACTGCACGAGCCGGCTTACGAGCCGGTCGAGGTGGCCCGATTCATAGAGGTCCTTGCTGGAAAGATCGTCGGTGCACAAGCACAGGTTTGCCATATTCGCGGGCCGCACCAGGGGCAGTAGTCTATCGAGGTCTCGCGACACCGAGCCCTGCCGTAAAAAAAGATGCATGCCCCGCTTGAGCTTCTCCCTGCCTTCACGGAGGGACGTGCTCTCATGATCCGAATAGATGCCTGCCGACATGTAAAGGTCCAGATCGTCCCCTGTGAGCCCCGGCGCATGACCGTCCACGGGCTTGCCCTCAAAGAGCGCGATCTTGCGCATTATGGTTTTTTGCCGCTGCATCACCGCACGCATGTCCATTACCTCTCCAAGGCCGATTACCCTCCTTATCCCCTGAAGCCTGCGCAGGTCTCCGGCCCCGATCTTTGCTGCACCCCTTTCGTGGGGGCTTGACGGCACGCATGAGGGGGCCATCACAAACAGGTCAAGGGGGACTTCGTCGATAAGCGAAAGATACCATCGGAGCCCATGCATGCCGCCGGCGTTGGCAATCTCGTGGAGATCGGTGACGATGGTGGTGGTGCCGTGGGCGAGAAAAGCCCGGAAGTAGTGCCCGGGCAGGAGGTGCAGGCCCTCCACGTGCAGATGGCTCTCGATGAAGCCGCATGAGACGTAGCAGCCTTCGGCGTCGATCACTTCCCGCGCCTTGTTATCGGAAAGAGCCAGGATCCTCCCATCTTTGATGGATAGGTCCGTCCTTTCGGCTGTTTCTCTCAACGGGTCGACCAGAAGGCCGTTCTTTATCAGGAGATCAGCGATGCATTTAATGGAGGTCGCCCCCTTTTCCTTCGCACTCCCTGCCGTCTCCTATCCTCCCCTCATAAAAAGGAAGAGGCACAATAGCTTATCCCGGCATGAGCGAAAATATACCTATTGTAGCGGATTTGCCCGAATAAGGTCAAGGAAAGCAGTCTTAAAAACATTGCCGCGCAGTGTGGCAAGATGTGGTAGTATATTTGCCTCATGAAACGGATTTACTTCGATCATGCGTCGACCACGCCGGTAGACCCGAGGGTCCTCGAATCGATGCGCCCCTATTTCAGCGAATTCTTTGGAAATCCTTCTTCGATCCTTATCGAGGAAGGGGCTGAGCCGAGAAAGGCCATGGACGAGGCGAGGCTTAAGGTTAGCCGCCTCATCAACGCGGAGACCGACGAGGTCATCTTCACGGGCTCGGCGACGGAGTCAAACAATCTGGCGATAAAAGGTCTCGCCCTGGCGAACAGGAATAGAGGGAACAGGATTCTTTTTTCCGATATCGAGCATTATTCGATCATGCACCAGGCGGATTCCTTGAAAAGCCTCGGCTTCGAGGTCGACTACGTGAGGGTAGACCCTTACGGCCTGATCGACATGGAGGACCTGGAGAAGAAAGCAACACCCGGGACGCTGCTCGCGTCGATTATGCAGGCAAACCTGGAAATAGGCACGATCGAGCCCGTCCGCGAAATCGGTCTTTTCCTGAAAAGCAGGGGTATCCTCTTCCACTCGGACGGGGCGGGCGCGGTTGGCCAGGTTCCGGTAGACGTAAAGGCGTTGTCCGTCGATTCCATGACTGTTTCCGCGCATCAGTTCTATGGCCCAAAGGGTGCGGCCGCTCTTTATCTGAAAAAAGGCGTTCCCTTGAGGCCGGTCGTGCAGGGCGGCTACCAGGAGACGGGTTACAGGGCAGGCACTGAGAATGTGCCGGCAATTGTGGGTCTCGGTGAAGCGAGCCGGCTTGCCGGGGAAGAGATGACCGGAAGGGTCGAGAGGCTGACTGCCCTGGGACGAAGGCTGTGGGAAGGGATAGAGCAAAAGATCGACTACCTGCACTTTACGGGCCATCCTACCCTGCGGCTGCCCGGCCATGTGAGCTTCTGGATAGAGTTTGTCGAAGGTGAATCGCTTCTTCTGTGGCTCAATCTGAACGGTATTGCATCCGCGAGCGGGAGCGCCTGCGCCTCCAACGTGCTCGCGGCAGACGAGACCGGGCTGAAGGCGTCCCATGTGCTGACGGCGGTGGGGGTGCCGCCTGAGATATGCCACGGCTCTATCGCGTTCAGTCTCGGCCCGGAGAATACGGAGGCCGAAGTCGACTTCACCCTTTCCACCCTGCCCGGGATAGTGGAAAAACTGAGAGAGATGTCTCCCCTTTACCTAAAAGCACGAGGAGGTACGTAATGGCACAGGGCCCGTATAGTGAGAAGGTGATGGATCACTTTATGCACCCGCGAAATATGGGTGAGATAGAGGAGCCGAGCGGCGTGGGGGAAGTGGGCAACCCCGCCTGCGGAGATGTAATGAGGCTTTATCTCAAGATCGAGAATGGCACGATCATCGATGCCAAGTTCAAGACCTTCGGGTGCGGCGCCGCAATTGCGTCGAGCAGCATGACGACGGAGCTGATAAAGGGGAAATCGATTGACGAGGCCCTGGCTATATCCAACGTGGCCGTTGCTGAGGCGCTTGGGGGCCTGCCGCCCGCAAAGCAGCATTGCTCGGTGCTCGCCGAAGAAGCGCTCCGGGCTGCCCTTGAAGATTATAAGAAAAAACAGCAAGCAGGAGGATAGGCGCGCCGGGCTCCGCCATATCCAACGCATGCGACCCACCGCCCCCGGCCGCCCAACCCACACCGGCAGTCGCTTTGACTTTGCTGCTCTTTTGCGCTAAATTGATCAACGCCGGCCAATCGACTGTCGCCGCTTGCGTGCTCTCAGGACAGACTCTCTGCTCCGAAAAGGCCGGTCGATCTCCAGGGGTTGGCATAAACTCGGCGGACTGGCACCTATGCGCAGGCTGATGATAAGAATCTGGAAGGGAGAGGCGCCGCGTTTGCGGGCCTTTCTTTTTCCCCTCCTTTTTGCCCTCTCATATGCCTACAAAGCAGGCCTGGCAGCGAGGGATCTCTGCTACACGGTGGGCATCGCAAGGGTTGCGCGGCCTTCCGTTCCGGTAATAAGCGTCGGCAATCTGTCCCTCGGGGGTACGGGCAAGACCACGGTAGTCGAGCGCCTCTCCAGGGAGCTGAAAAAAAGGGGCTTTTGCCCGGGGATCGTCATGCTCGGCTACAAGAAGAAAAGAAGGGGCGCTTTTGCGGTTGACTGCAACACGGATACGGCCGAAAGCGCGGGGGATGAGGCGATCATGCTGGCCAGGAGGACAATGCTCCCGGTGCTGGTAGGAAAGAAGAGAAGTGAGAGCATAGAGCGAGGTATCCGTGATTTCGGCATAGATGTCGCCATCTTCGATGACGGCTTTCAGGTGCGGAACGTGCACAAGGACGTGGAGCTGCTTATCCTGGACGGCCGGGCGCGCGGGCCGGCCCTGCATCTGTTTCCTTTGGGTTTTTTGCGGGAACCCCTTGAAATGGTGAAGAAAGCCGATATACTATTGGTCAACCGGGGCGAGATGGACGGTCGCGCCGGGGCCCTTACGGCCGGCATACCGGTCTTTCACGTCCGGTACCGCCCCCTTCATCTGTGCCGGCTGAAGGACCGGGCGATGGTCGATTACGGCCATATCCGGGGAAAAAAGGTGCTGGCCTTTTCAGGGCTGGGCGATAACAGCTCTTTTTTCAGGCTCCTTCAAGAGATAGGCGCGGATGTGGTGCGGACGGTCGAGTTTCCCGACCACTACCGCTACCACAGAGAGGATCTGAGGCGTATAGAGTCGTTGCAGGGCGTGGAGATGGTGATAACCACCGAAAAAGATGCGGTGAAGATCGATGGGACAGGGGTGCGGGATAACCTTTTCTCTCTTTTGATCGAGGCGGAGATCGAGAACGAGGACGCACTGCTTGAGCAGGTATGCGGCACGATGAGGGGATAAGATGACAGAGCGCGTGGCTATTTTCGACACGACCCTGAGGGACGGCGAACAGTCTCCCGGCAATACAATGAATGCCCAGGAAAAGCTGAGGGTTGCCAAACAGCTCGAGTCTTTAGGCGTCGATATCATCGAGGCGGGTTTCCCTATCGCCTCGGAGGGGGACTTCGAGTCGGTCAAACAGATTGCAGAGGTGGTGAAGAACTGCGAGGTGGCCGGTCTTGCCAGGGCCAATTTCGATGATATCGACCGCGCCTGGGAAGCCGTCAAGCATGCGGCTCGTCCGCGTATTCACACCTTTATTTCGACCTCCGACATACATCTCAAGTACCAGATGCGGAAGAGCCGGGACGAGGTGCTCAGGATGACCGAGGAATCGGTGAAGAGGGCGGCGCGGTATGCCGCCAATGTGGAATTCTCAGCCATGGACGCGACCAGGAGCGACTGGGACTACCTGTGCCGCGTCTTTGCCGTGGCTATCGACGCAGGGGCGACCACGATAAACGTCCCTGACACGGTGGGGTATACGGTCCCCGACGAATTTGCCGCCCTGATCCGCTATATCACGGAGCATGTCCCCAACATCTCCGGAACTGTCGTGAGTGTCCACTGCCACAACGACCTGGGTCTCGCCGTGGCGAATTCTCTCGCGGCAGTGAAGGCCGGCGCGCGGCAGGTAGAATGCACCATCAACGGTATCGGTGAGCGTTCGGGCAATACGGCCCTTGAAGAGGTCGTCATGATCCTGCGGACCCGGAAAGACCTCTTTGCCTTCGATACGGGGATCGTGAGCGAAAAGATCTATCCTACGAGCAGGCTTATTACGTCGGTCACCGGCGCGCCCGTACAGCCGAACAAGGCCATTGTGGGGACGAACGCCTTCGCCCACGAGTCGGGCATCCATCAGGACGGGCTGCTCAAGGCGAGGCTGACATTTGAGATCATGACTCCCGAGTCCGTCGGCATACCGAAGAGCTTTCTGATCCTGGGCAAGCATTCGGGCAGGCACGCGTTCCGGGAGAGAATAGAAAACCTGGGCTACACCCTCAACGACAAAGAGCTTAACCTGGTTTTCAAGAGGTTCAAGGCCCTGGCCGACATGAAGAAGGAAGTCTACGATGAAGACATTGAGATGATCATCATGGACGAGGTAGTCCGCGTCCCCGAGAAGTACAGGATGGCGTATCTCAGCGTCGTCTGCGGCAACATGGCCATACCCACGGCCACCGTGAGGATCGAGGTCGACGGCCAGATGCACCAGGAGGCGGGTTTTGGCGATGGTCCGGTCGATGCGACGCTCAAAGCCATACAGAAGATCATCAAGACAAACAGCAAGCTGCTGCAGTTCTACATCAACGCCATCACGGGCGGGACCGATGCGCAGGGTGAAGTCTTTGTCAAATTGCAGGAAAAGGGGTCGACGGTAATCGGAAAAGGCGTCGATACGGACGTCATCGTCGCGTCGGGCAAGGCGTACATAAACGCCCTGAACAAGCTTGAGTTCGTGAAGAAGAGGAACGCAAAGGGGGTTTGACATGGGCATGACGGTGACAGAGAAGATACTGGCCTGCCACGCAGGGAGGGACCATGTGGAGGCGGGGGAAATCATAGAGGCAAGGATCGATATCGCCCTCGCCAACGATATTACCGCTCCCCTGTCGCTGGAGGAATTCGAAAAAGCGGGCGCGAAGTCCGTGTTTGACCCGGAGCGGGTCGTCCTCGTCCTCGACCACTTCACGCCGAATAAGGATATCCAGTCCGCGGAGAACTGCAAGATCATCCGCGAATTTTCAGAGAAACATGGGATTACCAACTTCTACGAAGGCGGCGCGTGCGGCATCGAGCATGCCCTTCTGCCGGAGCAGGGCCTCGTGGGGCCGGGAGACGTGGTGGTGGGCGCTGACAGCCATACCTGCACGTACGGCGCGCTAGGCGCCTTCTCTACGGGTGTGGGCAGCACGGACCTTACCTATGCCATGGTGACGGGGTCTCTCTGGTTCAAGGTGCCGGAGAGTGTAAAATTTGTCTGCAAGGGGAAATGGCAGCCGTGGGTGACAGGGAAGGATTTGATCCTCTCCATCATCGGTATGATAGGCGTGGAAGGCGCTCGCTACCAGGCGATGGAATTTGACGGGGAAGCCATTGAAGACCTTTCCATGGATTCCAGGTTTTCGGCGGCAAACATGGTGATCGAGGCAGGCGCAAAAAACGGCATATTCAGGGTCGACCGGAAAGCGCTCGAGTATATAAAGGGCCGCGCCGGGAGAGAGTACAAGGTCTTTGAAAGCGACCCTGACGCCCCTTACCGCAAGGTCACCGAGATCAACGTGAGCGACCTGGGGCTCCAGGTGGCCCTTCCTTTCCTTCCCTCCAATGTGAAGAACGTGGAAGAAGTGCGGGATATCGGCATAGATCAGGTGATTATCGGCTCGTGCACCAACGGAAGGCTGGAGGACCTGGAGATCGCCGCAAAAATCCTTCGGGGGAAGAAGGTGGCCAAACACGTGAGATGCATTGTCATCCCCGCCACTCCGGGCATCTATCACACTGCCCTCAACAGGGGTTATTTCGACACATACCTCGATGCCGGCTGTATTATCTCACCCCCCACATGCGGTCCCTGTCTTGGGGGCCACATGGGCGTACTGGCCCGGGGTGAAAGGGCCGTGTCGACGACAAACAGGAATTTCGTGGGAAGAATGGGCCATCCCGAAAGCGAGGTATACCTTGCAGGGGCAGCAGTCGCGGCGGCGAGTGCGGTAAAAGGGGAGATAGCCCACCCGAGGGAGGTTGCGTGATGCTGAGCGGAAGAGTCTGGAAATTTGGCGATAACATCGATACCGACATCATTATCCCTGCCCGTTATTTGGCATATACGGATCCGTTGGTGCTGGGGCAGCACTGCATGGAGCCGCTTGCCCCCGACTTTGCGCGGAGCGTTCGAAGGGGCGACATCATTGTCGCGGGCTCGAATTTCGGCTGCGGCTCATCGAGGGAGCATGCCCCCATTGCCATCTTGTCCCTGGGGATACCTGTGGTGATCGCGAAGAGCTTCGCCCGCATATTCTACCGCAACGCCTTCAACCAGGCCCTTGGCCTGCTCGAGGCGGACATCTGCGACGCCGTGAGCGCCGGGGAGACCATCGAGGTCGATCTGGCAACGGGTTTGATCAAGACTGCGCGGGCAGAGGTACAGGCGTTGCCCATCCCTCCCTTCATGCTGGAGCTGATCAGCGAGGGAGGGCTGATAAACCACCTGAGAAGGCAACTGGAGGAAAGGAAATGAAGGCTTACAACGTGGCCGTTGTCGGCGCCACCGGGGCGGTAGGAAATGAGATGATAGAAATGCTCGAACAGCGGAAATTTCCGGTGGGGAACCTGGTGCTCCTCGCATCGGAGAGGAGCGCGGGTACGAGCCTGAGCTACAAGGGGCATGACGTCACCGTGCAGGTCCTGAAAGAGAATTCCTTCAAGGGGATCGACATAGGCCTCTTCTCGGCGGGCGGCTCGGTCAGCCGGAAATTCGCCCCCATCGCCGCCGCGAGCGGCTGCGTCGTTGTCGACAATACGAGCGCCTTCAGAATGGACCGGGATGTCCCCCTCGTCGTGCCCGAGGTGAACGCCCACGCCATCGCGGGCTACAAGAAAAGGGGCATCATTGCGAACCCGAATTGCTCCACCATACAGATGGTGGTGGTCCTCAAGCCGCTACACGATGCCGCAAAGATTAAGAGGGTGGTTGTCTCCACGTACCAGGCCGTATCGGGCACGGGAAAGAGGGCGATAGCCGAGCTCGAGTCGCAGGTGACGGCCATTTACGCCGCCAGGGAAGTGACCCACAGCGTCTACCCCCATCAGATTGCATTCAACTGCCTTCCCCATATCGATGTCTTCCTGGAAAACGGGTATACGAAGGAAGAGATAAAGATGGCGAAGGAGACGGTGAAGATCATGGAGGACCCCTCCATCAAGGTAACGGCGACGACTGTCAGGGTGCCGGTTTTTTACAGCCATTCGGAATCGGTCAACGTGGAGTTCGAAAGAGCGCTGACGCCCGATAAGGCCCGGAAGATCCTCTCAAAGGCGCCGGGTGTAGTCGTCGTGGACGATCCGAAGAAGAACCTGTACCCCATGGCGATATACGCGGCGGGGAAAGACGAGACCTTTGTGGGCCGGATAAGGAAGGACGAATCGATTGCCTGCGGCCTGAATATGTGGATTGTCGCCGACAACATCAGGAAAGGCGCGGCCCTCAACGCCGTCCAGATCGCGGAGATACTTGCGGAAAAGTATCTGTAGCGACGGTGCGCCTTCTCACCCTCTATGCAGGGGCGAAGCTATCGCGGACGTCGCGCAGTGCCCCCTCAAGGTCACGGCTGAGGGAAAGGTTACAAAACCTCACCGGTCCTCGTGTCCGGGCGGCTGCGTGCTGCGCACCTCTTCGATCTCCTTTTCTATCTCTCGTATCTCCGCCTTCATTTCGGAGATGGCCGTCATGCTCTCTTTCAGGAAAGGGGTTTCCATCGCAATGGGCCGTTCCAGCGCGAATTCCCCGTAGACGTACTCACCTACCTCGGTATACAGCCTCCGCACCTTCCTCTCAATCCTCAGGATATCCATCTTCTTTCCGGCTATTCTCGCCTGTTTTTCGACGTTGAAGGCGATTCCCTCTGCGGTCTCCTTGAGCGTCTTCAGGCCATCCTCGGTCTTTCTTCTCAAATCATCCATCAATGTCATGGCGCCTCCTCATCTCCCTGTACGCATATTACAGGAGGAGATAAGATTTTGCAACTCCCGCGAGATCCCGCCTTTACGCTCCGCGGCCCCGCCGCGCATCTCGGGAAGGGTGTCATACGCTCTCACTCAAATCGGGATTGCCCCATGGACTGTAGTGGAATATCCGGCTGTCCGCGCTTACAATGTTGTGTATGGTATGCTGACGAGAGGCTGATGGCCGCGCTCAAGAGGACAAAGGAACCGGTTGTACCCGAGGAAAGGTATGAGACGCTTCGGCGAAGAATAGTCATGCTCCTGAGAGAAGGGCCGCTTTCAGGAAGAGAGATATCGAACGAGCTCAGGATCCCGGAAAGAGACGTTTACGAACATCTTGAGCACATCCGCAAAACCATGAACAAGGGCGAGTACAAGCTCGTGGTGTTGCCGGCGCGATGCAACAAGTGCGGCTTTGTTTTCCGCAAGAGGGGCAGGTTGAAAAAGCCGGGGAAGTGTCCCATCTGCAGGTGCGAATCCGTGGAGGAGCCTGTGTTCTCCGTTGAAAGCCGGAAAAAAACAGAGCGGGGCCGCTTCCCCCCTGAATAAACCGAGCCCGTCACTCCTCCTTCGCAATACCCAGTTTCTTCATCTTATACCTCAACATGCTATTACCGGGGCTCAGCGCCCCCTCCATGAGCAAAGCTCACGGAGCCTCCCCCCTCACAAAGGCCTTTATTAGGGCTCAGCGCCCCCTCCATCGGCAGAGCCGCTGGAGCCTCCCCCCTCCTTCGCAATACTCAGTTTCTTCATCTTATACCTCAACATTCTTTCGCTGACACCGATTGCTTCCGCAGCTTTTGTTTGTACCCAGTTGGTAGAGACGAGGGCTTCAGTGATCATCCTCTTCTCCACCGATTCAACCACCTGCTTCATGCTGCCGTCGGCGGACAGCGGCTCGGCCGTGTTGAACATGGAGAGGTCTTCCCTCGTGATGTACTCTCCCCTTGCCAGGACGACGGCGCGTTCCACGACGTTCTCGAGCTCTCTCACATTCCCGGGATAGTCATGCTTGATAAGGGCATCCCGGGCCTCTCTTGCATATCCTTTCACGTTTTTCCTGTGTCTCTGGTTAAATTTTTTCAGGAAGAAATCGAGAAATAGAGGGATATCCTCCTTCCTCTCCCTTAAGGGCGGAATCTCTATCTGCACTACGTTCAGGCGGTAGAAGAGGTCTTCCCTGAAGCGGCCCTGCTTTACCTCTTCATCGAGGTTCTTGTTGGTTGCCGCCACTATGCGGACATCGACTTTGATAGGATAGAGGCCGCCGAGTCTTTCTATCTCTCTCTCCTGGAGCACACGGAGCAGCTTGGGCTGCAAGGAGAGGGGCACATCGCCGATCTCGTCGAGGAAGATGGTTCCCTTGTTGGCTAGCTCGAACTTCCCCAGTTTCTTCTGATATGCCCCTGTAAACGCGCCCCGCTCATAGCCGAAAAGCTCGCTTTCGAGGAGTGTGTCGGGAATGGCAGAGCAGTTGACCTTCACGAGGGGCTGGTGTTTTCTCTCGCTCAATTCGTGGACGAGGTTGGCCACGATCTCTTTACCGACCCCGCTTTCGCCCTGCACCATGCACGTGGAATCCGTCTTTGCCACCCTCACGATGAGGCTCACGATCTCGTGCATCTTTTCGCTGGCGTAGACGATGTTTTCCGACTTCATCCTGTCCTTCAGGGCTTCTTTCAGCACCAGGTTTTCATGGATGAGGTGCAGACGCTCCTCCACTTTCTTTATTTTGAAGAAGAGGTCGTCGAGATCGATGGGTTTGGTCAGGTATTCAAAGGCGCCTGCCTTGAGGGCCGTTACGGCGTTCTCTATGCTGCCGAAGGCGGTGATCATGATGACCTGGATCTCCGGGTTCATTTCCTTCAGCTTCTTGAGCACGGTCAGCCCGTCCGTATCGGGCAGCTTGTAGTCGAGGAGCACAATTTCGAAGGTATGGTCTTTTACGAGCTGGAGCGCGCGCTCTCCGTTGCCTGCGCCCGTGGCTGCATAGCCTTCCTTGTTCAGCAGGCCCTCGAGCAGGTCCCGCTGCGTTTCTTCATCTTCCACGATCAAAATACCCATTCTTCCCATATTACGGCCCCTTTTTCGACGGTAAAGTTATCACAAAGGTAGTGCCCTTCCCCTCCTCGCTCAGGACCTGCAGGTCTCCCCCATGGTCTTTCACGATCATGTAGGAGAGAGGCAGGCCCAAGCCCATGCCCTTATCCTTTGTCGTGTAGTAATACTCGAAAACCTTCGGGAGATCCTCTTTCCTGATCCCCGGGCCCGTGTCCTTTATGTAGACCCGGACGTGGACGCTGTTGAGCGAGGTCGATATATGGATGCTCCCCCCCTTGCTCACGGCTTCAATACCGTTCATGATCAAATTATAGAGGACCTGCTTCATCCGCTCTTTCTGGAATTCAAGGATAACCTGCCCGCCGGTCTCGTTGTGGATGACGATGCCCGCGCGGTCCGCCTTTTCCCTGAGCATAGTGACCACTTCCTCGATGACCCCGCGGAGATTATGTGGCTCCATGCTCTGACCGGCCTTTGTGGAAAGGAGAAACTCCTCCACGATGCGGTTGACCCGCTGCAGCTCTCCGCGCACGATATCGAGGAACTTATGATATTCTTCCTTTTTTTCGTGTTCGGGAACGAATTCCCTTTTCAATCGCTGTATGGAAATACTGATTGCATTGAGGGGATTTCGTATTTCGTGGGCCATGCCGGAAGCCAGTCTCCCGAGGGATACCAGCCTCTCTTTCATGACCATGTCCTTCTCCATCTCATTCAGCTTGACCGCGTGCTTTCTTTCAAGCCGGAATATCAGGTAAATCCCCCCGGCCCCTCCGAGGACGAGGAAAAACAGCAGCATGATGAAATTCGCGCTGGTCCGCCTGATGGTGTCGCTCGCGAGCCTGTCGGATACGAATATCTCCATGGAGTAGTTGGGGAAATAGCGGGAACCCAGGGGCTTCAGGATGCTGAGCACATGCTTCGGCCTCTTGCCCGAGCCCAGGTAAATGCGTCCCGAGCCGTCGTAAATCGTGACGTCTGCAATATTCAGCCTTTTCCCCTCGTTCTCGATGATTGTTTTCATGATATAGATCTTCCGGAGGTTTTCAAGCTCTTCCGGGCTCAACGCGAAAAACAGGAGCCTATCGGCCAGTTTTATCCCCATGAAGAGGCCGAGATCCTTGTCGCTGGGCATCCTTATGACCGTCTGCCTGTCTTTCTTGAGAAGGAGGTTGAGTGCTGCCTTTTCAACGTTTATAGCGCCCTTTCGCAGCAACTGCTTCCCGTTTCTATCGGCGATAAAGACGTTCTTGAGGGACGAGCCGGCCTGCTCGAGCTCCGTTGCCTTGCTGAACCGGCTGTACAGATCGTCGACAATTGCCTCGTCATAGGCCATGACGTTGAGAAAGTTAGGGGTAATGATAGAGGGTGATTTCTCGATGAGGGTGAGATATTCCATGTCCATTTCTATCTCTCTCGCAACACTCTGGAACAACGTCTCGGCCTGGTCGAGCAACAACCCCTCCATGTTCCGTTTTGTGATGGCAATTTGAAAAAAGCCGGTAATACCGATGAGCACGAAGAATATGCCGAAAAGGAGGAGCGGGAAAAGGAGTTTCTTATCTTGCATAAAACCGGCGCCTTGGTTGTTGGTCCATGGGCCTCGCGGCTCTCCTGTTCTCCTGCTCCGTAAACCTGTAGAACTGTCCCCTCTGCTCATTGTTAAACACCGTCGATATCTCTCCTCGGTAGCTGCGGAACAGCCGCTGCCTTGACGCTTCTATCTGGTCCAGGTCCCTTCTCAGTCTTTCCGCCCCCTCCCTCCGGTCCGGCCGGTTTCGGTCCATTTCCCTCAGCTGGAGCCGCTTCCGTGCCGACTCATCGTTCAGGGCCCTCCACTCGTTCATATATTTCCTCTTGATGCCGGCTACCTGCGCCTTTTGGTACCCGGAAAGATTGAGCTCTCTCTCGAACTCGCGGTACGACTGCTGGGCATAGACGGGGGGCGCAAAGAGGATCAGGGCGCACAGAACTGATAAGAATCGAATCGTCACGGGCTTTTTCCGCTCTATGTCCCGGAGCATGACGCTCAAGGATTCACAGACTGCCGGGGCCTGCCGACCACGGCGACCAACGCGATGCTTTTCATAGGCGGGGTCCTCCTCATCCAGCTATTAGCAATAGTAGTGCCATTGCTCACTACCCTCACACATGTGCAGATTGCGCCCCTTTGGCGCCTTGCCGGCCGCCGGGTGCTTTCGCATCATGACAAAAAGGTCGTAAAAAGTATAGGATATTTCGACAATAATGTCGAGCGGGGGTGGGGGCGGCCGGGATCTTTGCGCGCCTTTCGCCTGTCTCATCGGCGCCGCGAGTCCTCACATACCAAAATGTATGCTCCGGCTCGCGACCCCTCGATCACGGCGGTAGAGTAGACTACGGGCGCCGCATGGTCTTTCAACCATCAGTCTCCCGTAGCCCCTCGCCAAACCGGACGTACACCTTTCGTTATGTATCCGGCTTTCCAGAGATCATGCATAATCGGGCCGTCGCACCCATTTTAAATCATACCGTTCAACCGTGAGCCGCCCTGCAAGAAACTGCTCTTCCTTCCCGTCGCGCCAGATACGCCGTCCTCCAACTCGCTTGCAAGAGCGCCATATTTCACTGGCCCGTGCCTTTGGGCACTTCTTCGTCATCCACCGCCAGGTTCTCTGCCCCACATACCAGTCAAGGGCGTTAAAGACAGTCTTTGCCCCTATACAGAACCGATAGAAGTTCGCCCAACCGCGAAGGATAGGATTCACCTTCCGGAGGAGCTTTTCAAGCGGCCACCTGGTAGTCCGTGTGGTCACCTGCTTTATCCGGTAGCGTATGTCCAGCACCTTCCGCTTCGGGATTTCAACTCGTGGACCAAGGCCGTACCGATTGTCCCATTTTACACGGACTCTATGCCCCAGGAACTCGAACCCCTTTTCGATTGCGGTAACGTGGGTTTTCTCAACCGAGAGGTCAAGCCTCGCGGCATCTTTCAGATAACTGGCAAGCGCCTCTTTTTCCCTAAGCGCGTCTTCGTACGTTCCTGACACGAGGACAACAAAGTCGTCTGCATAACGGATCGGAAGGAATACGGACCTCCCCGCCCTTCTGTCCCTCTCACGGGCACCCTGGGCTGCTTTCAATCCATCATTCGACCTGGACCAATAGACCCACCGCTCATACTTCTCCTCAATGATACCGAGCGCAACGTTGGCGAGGAGCGGCGAAAGAATCCCCCCTTGGGGCGTCCCCGCGTTGGTACGAACAAACTGATCCTCCGAGAGAACACCTGCTTTCAAGAACATAAGGAGCAGTCTATTCACCTTCCTGTCAGCGCAACGGCGGCGGATTCTTTCCATTACCTGATGATGGTCGATATGATCGAAGCAGCCTTTAATGTCGCCTTCAATGACCCAGGGGTAGGGGAAGCTGTTCTTCCTACCATCGTCCGCCTTCTTTGGGGAACGGATTGCCCTGCGGATATGCTCTAACGCTCCGTGGCAACTCCGTCCGGGCCTGAAGCCATAAGATACATGAAGGAACGCGGCTTCAAACAGCGGCTCGATGATCTGCTTCAGGGCACACTGCACTACACGGTCTTTTACGGTTGGCACTCCAAGGGGCCGGAACTCCCCCGGCTTGCCGGGCTTGGGTATCCATACTCTTCGGCCGGGAGACGGTGTGTAAGAACGATCTTGCAGCTCCTTTCTCACGCCTTCAAGATATGTGTCTACTCCAAGCTTCTGGATACGTTTGACAGTGACCCCGTCGACGCCCGACGTTCTTTTGCCCTTGTTTGAGGCTACAGTTCTCCAGGCACACCGCAGGTTGCGGATGTCAACAACCCAACCCCACAGCTCGCGGTAGGCTCCTTCGGGGTTTTCCCGACTCCACTGATAGAGTTTCTTCTGCACGCCGAGTAACCAGACCTTATCAGTCTTTGCATCTGTGTCCACAGATTTCTCCGGCATCAAAAACCTATCGATCTCCTGCCCCCCTTCGCCATGTGGATGGCTTTCCCATCCCCAGACTACTACGAGGGCTCCGCCCCACATCCGTCCTTCCCCGGTCTCCACGGATAGCCCGTTTCCGAAAACGGGCGGACCAGATGTGGTTCCCATGTTCCCGTCCTCAACCCATTGGATGGTTAGGTGCCTGCTCTACCCCTGGCGGCATCCGGAGAGAGACGATAAGGAGTAAGTCTACTCTCAGGCACGCGCTTATTCGTACCTCCCAGGCGAGAGAATTTAGCCCACCAGGATCGCGCCGCGTCCTCCCGCGCCATCACACTAAATAGGGAGGTATTTCGTAAATACAGAGGCTTCCGCCACAGATTCGTTGTCTCACCATACATCCTTCGGTAGCCCGGCCTTGCGCATGATGGCGCGCAATCCGGTTCAGTTCAGGCCGCTCTGCTGATGATAACCCCGCCAGTGGAACCAGGCAGAGCTTCACGGCCCCCTTCTGCCCGATCTCCTTCATCGGTACAGGGCACTCTTGCGCCGGTCGAGAGCGAGCAAGTAATGCATATATGTGAAATGCACCACGTCATGGCGCACAAATCCATCGAAATTTCCTCCGGCCGCGCAGGATATGTTACGTATAGCACCTGCAAGTCCTCACGTCTGATCGCGCCGACGTGTTTCAACATTACCGTTGAAATATGGGAAGAGTATCTTCAGAGGTTGGGCAAGTGAAAGCAGTGAAGATGTCCCTATGGTCTTTTCCCAGGCAGTTTCATGTCCCGCAAAGAGCTAAACGTCTCATGCAGGCTGAGCGTAGTCCCGTCACTCTTGTATATTGACTTGCCAATTTGCACGACCTTCTCTTTCAGCAGGAGTTCGATCGCTTGATCGATGTGAAGCAATGCGAACTTCCTGCCTTTTTGTGAACCATCAAGGTAGTGTTCAAGACCATGTTCAAACGATTCTACTGCATGCTGAAACATCGGTGATTGTTTCACGTATTTCCGTTATTCAACTTTCTATTTCGATTTTGGTAACAGCCGACCGACATTATTGTGCTGCTCGTCTGAACCTATCTCTCAATTTCTCAAGTTCTTTTATATATTCCTTATACAATCCTTCGGCCTGCGCCTGGTAGCACACGCCCATGTCTCCTGGAAACGTTTCCCCGTCGATTCTCATACTTCTTATAGACGAAGCCGTCATCAAAAACAGCTTCTTCAGGCTCTCACCATCGATCAATGTGATGTTGTCGTGCTGCCTGGCGAAAGATTGGGCTTGTTCAGTGAATGTGGAAGTCGTAACGAAGTAACCATGAACCGCTTGAAAATGAACAAGTGCCCCAAAAAATTCTCGAAGTTCCTTGCCCCCAATTGTTCCGTTGTCATCATACTTCTTGCACTGAACCACTATTAACCCGGCCTTACTGCGTATCCGGATATCGACGCCTTCATCGCCGGAGGAGGGTGTGAGAGAACCGGAAAAGCCGAAAGTTTCGAATATTTCAAGCACAAAGGCCTCGAAGGCGGTAGGACTTAGATGCATAAAACCGGTATCGACAAGTGTTTTAAAGGGTTGTTTCGCCGGGGCTGCTTCCTTTTTTAAAAGTGCATTCAACTCATCGTGAGTCATAGACACCTCTTTGTCTAAGAAATTGCTGATTCAGTTTTTCAGGGCGATTGATCTTTCATTCCCCTATGTTTTGACTAATTTGATCGGCTCCTCTTTTTTAGGTCACAAAAAACTGTTCAAGAAGTCACGAACGTACGAGAATTGCATATTGACGATATCTTTCAACGCTCCGCTTGTCTGGACGGTAAGACGCTTGAGGTCGAACCACTCGAGAACCGCACGCATGTGCTCTTCACTGCCGATCTCATAGCCATCCTGCTGGGCCAGATATATCGACAGGGCATTCAGTTCGCTCGGCGGGATCTCCTCAAACGGCCGTGGCCCTCTCTTGCGCAGCCTCACGGGGGGCGTCCCCTTCAGTCTAATGATCGAATAGATCAGTCCGCCTCTTTTCAGCTCATCTTCGTAAACTATTGCTCCCTCCCGAATGGCATACTGGAGAGCCTTATTCATCTTTTTCTGCAATTCACCACCCAGCCGACGTATACCGCAGCTGCGCAAATAAGTGTCGTAGGACCTTTTTGCAAGCACAGGACCTTCGACTTCAACAATCCGTGCAAGCCCCTCTGCGATCTCGCTGTTTACCGCGTCGTTAGGGTTATCACAGGGAGGACCGGCGTACTCTACATATTCTTCGAACTGTAAGCGGCCGGCGCGAGGATGGACAAGAGGAATATGAGGGCGCTGAGGAGCTACAGGCTCGTCACCATTCCCGCCAAGTGTAACAAGCAGTTCAGCCTGCTCTACAGTTTTGTTTTCGGTTTTGTTTTTTGTCATATTCTGGGTCTTATCTTCGGTCTTCTTCTCGCTCTCGTGCCCTTCGGTTGCAGCACCCTCAGTATCCTTGCTCGAATCGCCACCCCTTGGTGATTCATGTGCTTCTGTCCTATGCTCGCCCTCATCCTTGGTGCCCGACTGCTCCCGTTGAGCGTTGTGTGGCGCAGTCGACGACACGACGCGGTGCTCTACATGTACGCTTCTCGGGGCCCCTTCGGCCCCGATCGGTTCGATACCCCTTTCGGCAAGCACTGCCAGGAGGTCCTCGACAACTTCTTTTCGGTTTCGATAAAAGGCGGAGCCGAAACATCTCCAGAAGACCCAACCTGCACGTTCAAGCGTCCTCTGCCGCTGCATATCTTCTGCCCATTTGTCAGCCCCGTGGTACTTGTCGCCGTCGCACTCCACGGCTAGGCGCGCATCATTGCGGCCCTCAACCACAAAGTCGATTCGGTACTGCCCCACCTTGACTTGCGGCGTTACCCAGAAACCCCTCTGGCTCAGTTCGTCGTAAACCTCACGTTCGAAAGGTGATTCACACAGGCTTCTCAAATCCCCAACGCGTACCTCGTCCTGCACATAAGGCGTCGCGAAATGCATGATTAGGCTGCGGCGCAGTTGATCGGCTTTTGACAAGTGGTCAAGTCCGACCGATCGCACGAGATACATCCTATCACGCGCACGGGATGCAGCAACGTTGAATCGTTGCCTGAAGGCGTCCCGCGAAAGAGGGGCCCCGACTTCATTCGGGCCGGATACCATCGACAGAAACATGATATCCCGCTCTTTGCCCTGAAACGTCCGGGCATCGCCACACGCTATTCGATGACGCTCCATAATTTCTGTCCCGATCTCATCAGTAAGCCGGTCCCATATCGCCATCGACTGCTTATCGCCTATCAGCGAGACCACCCCGATTGAACGACGCGCCATGGCCGGGTCCTCTACGATCGCCTTAATTTCATCGACGATATATCGGGCCTCGGGGAGATTAACGTCCCCTTTGCGATACCCATCCTCAAGCAATACGTCTATAAGTGGGGGGTCGAGACGTTCTGATGTTTTAGGGATACGCAAAGGCCGCAACTCGTGATTGTAGAACTCCCTCTTAGAATATTCGATAATCGGCCCGACACTCCGAAAGTGCTCTTTCAACATGACAGCACTTTTAGCGAAGACAACCTTGAACAGGTCGTAAATCGAGCTATTCGGGGACATCTGAGGTCGATAGGTCCGTACCTGATCAGCAAGAAACCGGCTCATCAGCGTCCGAATCTTTTCTTCTTCGAGTCCGACGGCATCCGGCGACACCTGCTTATCATCACCCACGATAAGCAATTTCTCGGCCCTCAAAATGGATGGAAGAGCACTCAGGTCGGACTGGGACGCCTCATCGATAATGACGAGGTCAAAGCAACCGAATTTCGCTGGCAGTGACTCCGAAACCCGGTAATGGGGCATAATCCAGCACGGCACCGCCGGATTTGCCTCTGCTGCCGCGTTTCTCGCATCCTGGCGATAGCGCACTGCGCGCTTGCCGGTTCCTGCCCCTATGTGCTGGATGGCGTTAAGGTACGCCTGCAGGGCAGCCCGTATGCTCGGTGATGCGTTCTCCGCGAGCTTCAGCCACGTTCTCTTAACCACGATATCCTGGTAGGCTCGCGATAGGTCGGCCTCAACGTTGTGGTGATCTTTGGCAAGCTTCTTCAGTTCCTTGTGGGCATCGATCGACCTGAGGTATGTATTTAATCGCTTCAGGCGCCAGGCGGCCCGCCAGTTATCGGGCAGAAGTGTGTCGACGGTCCCCTCCAACGGCAGCCTGAGAGCAGCGGCATACTTCGGAGCTCCGGAGACTTTCACCTTCTCGCAGACCTCAGCCACAACGTCCAGCTGGGTTCTCAGCCGTAGACCCCGGGCTATCTCGTTCATTAAATCAGACCATTCGGCCTGCATATGGGCATCGTCAACCTTGGGATTGCCGAGAGTCTCTGCAAGAAAAGATCTGATCGCATCAATGATAGGGCCCCTGCGTTCTTCGAGAACTTTCTGCAGTCTTTCTTTCGTGGCCCATACATTAGATAGCCTGTTTTTCGTCAGGTGATGACGTAAGACCCGCTCCAGTTCGTCCAATTGCTCTATGCTCGTGGCTACATCCTGGATGTTGATCCATTGCGGGAAGAGTTGTGAAGCTGCTTCACAGAGGCTTACTTCCGCTGTCGCAACGGCCTTCGTCTTCAGATAGCAGCTATATTCGTAATGGGCCGTGACTGCGCCATCCGGCCCGTCGTCAGGGGCGGCCTGAAGTTGAAGCTCCCCACACAGGGCGTTCCACCTGATAACGAGTTCGCGCATACGGCGCAGGAGCCTAATGTACTCTCTTACGTGGGTCCAGTCCTCTGAAGAGTTAGGCTTTGCACCCAACACCTTTGTCGATGCGATCCATGATTTATGCTCACTTTTGCCAAATAAGCCGGTTAGCCCGAACGCGCTTCGACCTTCTGCCAGATTGTGGATAGCCCCAACGAACACCTCGTCCGTCTCGATACCCGGCCGGATTTCCACGGGCCTTTCGATGAACTTCTTGCGCAGATCGAGAACCTTCTCCAATTCGCTCCCCAGCATTTCAAGTATGGTGAGAAGGTCATCTTTCTCAGTGGTCTTGAGGCGGTCACGCATGGACGCAGCCCAAGGACGATTCGCGCCAAGCCAGTCGTTGCGCAACTGCCTAAAGGATGCGACATCATCGAGAAGCTGGTGTGCGAGGGCCAGCGCCTCCTGACTTGTGCTGGCGAGCGCCGGGATTTCGCCGCTTTCAACCGCCTTTTTCAACTTTTCGAGTTGGGATAGGTCTTGATGAACTTCGAGCAATGTTCTTGACTCGGGGAACTCGATGAGTTGAGGCAGAGATGCATCAAGATAGTCGATGTCTTGGCCGAGTGCCCGGCGCGCTTCGCGCAGCCGAACGACGTCCTCGTCGGAGAATTGTGGCGTATATTCGGACCCGATGCCCAGGTCGTCCGGTAAGCATTCGAACGACTCCGCACTGTCAATAACCTCCCGTGCAGCGTCCATGGGCTCTATCTTTTCGCCTTCAAGGTCTATCTTCGCAAGGTTGCGCTTGGCCCATTCGTCGATTTTGTGATCGATCATTGACAGTTTGCCGTGCAGCGCATCGATTGTTTCTTCAATGTGTCTAATTGCCCGCTGGGTGCTCGTGCGATCCAGGCTCTGGACGTCTGACGCGATCTTCTGGATGGCGTGCTCAAATTGCTTCATGCCGTCCTGCTCACTGGTCAGAAGTGAGATAGCGAGCGGACGGATTTCTTTCGGCAGGTGCTCCTGGAGCACGGCCAGGGCGGGGTCTTTCATAGATGTGACAAGGACACGTTTACCCTCGGCTAAATAGTGACAGATTGCATTGGCTATCGTGTGTGTTTTTCCTGTGCCCGGAGGGCCCTGAACGATGACACCATCGGATATGTCCAGGTGCTGGATGATGCGCACCTGTTCTTCATTGAAGGGCTTGGGAAAATAGATGTCCCTGACCTTGCCGCTAATTGATCCGCCCGTCCGATAGGAGACTGACATACCCCGAAAATGGGGCAACTCGACTACAGCATTTGTCGTCTCCGGGTCTGTAATGATTGCGGTAGTGGCGGGTGGGAAAGTCGGGATCGACCCAGCCTGTTCTTTGAGCTTCTCTAGGTCTTGAATAAAAAGATTATTCGTACGAGGCCGGGCAAAGAGCACCCAAGTGTCCGTGACCTTCAGATTTTTGTCCGGCTCCGGCAGAGCCCGATCCTCGGCGGGCACTTCTTTCGGCCAGTAGACACCGTTAGCGTCCAGATGGGCTGTAGCGGCCGTCAGCAAGGGCTCGAAGGTCCCCCGATCGAAAGGTGAGAATGTCGTTGTCGCCTTTGAAAAAAAATCCTTGGCCGCTTTTTCTAGTTCGGCAACCCCTGGATTGCCAACGGACGCGTACCAATCGAGCTCAAGGCGAGGATCCGTGTCGCGCGGACGGATCTCAACCGCCGCGGTGTCGGGATTGAGGGACATTTCCACGAGCCGCCCAACCAACGGGTAGGAGATGTGGGTGCCATTGCATGACCAGACGCCGATACCAACCCCCCAGAGGAGCTCCAGTTGGGCCTCGACAATACTGCCTTCCAGTTGCTGCTTCATGGTGAAAAGCTGTGAGTAGAAGCGTATCGTTCTTCGCCGCAATCTCTCTTCTGTGGCCCAGACCTGCCATTTTTCATTGTAGGCCGTGAACAAAGCTTTTACTTGCGTGGCTTTGTCATATTGAGCCAGCATGACAGTTGCGTTCGGGTCAACGGATTCTCTGTCCGGGTGACTTGGCCCCTCTGACGACACATGCGTGCCGGCCGCTATCAGGCTCGCGCCACTAACGCTTTGCAATAGTCGGGGTTCTTCGGTGACGCTCTGGCTAACCTGTACCCAAGGCTGCAACATCCGATTCACGACCTCAGGGGGCCGGGTTTCGCGCAAGCGGCTGACGCTCAGCCAGATCTCGTCTTCACCGTTATCCACCAGAATATTGAGCTGGATACCGGGAAGGCTGCGGAGTTCATGCTCGTGAAGGGAGAAGAGATTGTGTCCGGCGACCGTTGTTGCGGGTTTCGACCTTAACCTAGCCGACTGCTGGGCAAATTCGATAAGCGAGACTAGCCGGTTTCTTTCAAGGTTTTTGTCAAGGTTCATCCCGAAGCCTCGTTGCAGTCTATAACGTGGAAGGGGACATTCTTCACCGCTTTCACTTGCTACGCCTTTTGCCCCAACCTACCCATCTATCAATTACCACTCGTAGGCGAAGAATGCAAGAGAATCTCGACGGTTAGGGGAATAGGGGGACATCCTATGTCCCTCCTGTCAAGCAAAAAGTTCGTTCATAACAATTCCAACGGGTTAACGATATCGGCTTTTTCAAGAACGCACCTCTCCTGCCGGCTCCACGTAAGGGCCTTCTCATATGGTCGGCGAGT
>JBEKHB010000014.1:0-74270 GCA_050012495.1 Syntrophorhabdales bacterium | reverse complement strand
AGACAATTGAGTTTCCACGCCGAAGAGCTTTTGTTGAGGAGATGTTCGTTTATACATACAATAATCTACCATTGTATCCCATTTAATGCAATAGTTATTTCGGGAGTTACTTCTCAGGAATCGCATTATAACTTTCCCTCCTCATTCAAGAAAAGGGGACAGGTCGCAAACTCCTTCGTCCGTCCTTCAGAGTCTTATAGTAGTTACAATATGTGTGAAATTACAAGGAAAATGCTGTGGCATTTCAGCATTCGCCGCTTTCCCTACCCCCCTTATACCGAGTTGCACTCAAAGGCGCCCTCCGGGTGGCGGCTTTGATGCCGACATTCTTGACATCCCATTGTCCAAAGTGTATATTATAGCTAACATAGTTAATACATTATGGCAGGAGTGACCCATGAAAGAAGCCGCCGCAACTGATGTTAAAAACAGGTTCGGCCAGATGCTTGAAGCGGTGATGTCGGAGCCTATAGCAATCGAGAAAAAAGGCAGGCCCGTGGCGGTTATGATGTCGATTGCGGAATACGAGCGGCTTGTGGAGATCGAGGATCGTTACTGGGGTGAAAAGGCCCTGAAAGCGGTCGCCGAAGGCTTCGTGAGCGACAACGAAATAAAGGCGCTATTCGAGGGAAAACTTGGCGCTAAAGCTGCTCGTTAGTAAACAGGCATACAGATTCCTTGACGACCTGCCGCCCAAGCAATTCAGACAGGTACTGAGGAAAGTGCTCGCCCTCCTTGAGGACCCCCGTCCCCACGATACGGAACAATTGAAGGGATACCCGTTCCTGAGAAACGATGTCGGCGAATATAGGATCGTTTATGAGCTGCAGGGCGATACCCTTAGGTTGCTTCTTGTCGGTAAGCGTAACGACGATGAGATATACAAACGGTTATGAGCCTCCCGTATAATATTTACAATATGGGTGAAATTACAAGGAAAATGTTGTGGCATTTCAGCATTCTAAGGCGTTGACAGCGGCGTATTTGAAATTGCGCTTACGCATCGAGGGGATGCCTTTCGCGTGCTCTATGCCGTGAAGCTCGACGAGGATGTTGAGGTCAACGTTAGCTTCCGGCCCCGTCCTCACGGGCCGGCGACAGGGACGTAATGGGCGTACGACATGAAAGTTGGGGGTGAACCTGCTGGTTGGGGCAATCATACCTGCAACTCACAGTCCACGGGGACGTCCATAACTAAAACTCAGGAAACTCCAGGTCATTATCTTCTTGAAAAAAACCCCAATGAAGGTTATCTTCTTAGGGTCCTTGACGCAAACCGGTAGTGAAGGATTACTTTTCCATTAAATAATGAGGTGAAGGATGGGCAGCGTCGTCAAGTGGAGAAAAAAGAAAATGCGGAAGCATAAGTACAGAAAGCTAAGAAAAAGGACGAGACACCAGAGGAGAAAGTAGCGATCTCATAACTGTTATATTTTCTTCGTCCATCTTGCCCATCTTCGGGGTTTCCATAACGCCCCATAGATGGGCAAGTCTTTCATCGTTCAGGAGAAAACGGAAGCACCCCGTACCGATTTCGCCCTTGCCTATGTGCCAGTGCCTGTCTACCGCGCTGCCGAGGGGCGTCTTTGAATCGTTCAGGTGGAAGAACCTTATGCAGCCGGGTCCTGAAGCGCCTTCCATCTCGCTGATAATCTCATCCCAGACCGCGGGTTCTCTCACGTCGTAGCCTGCCTCGAACAGGTGGGCCGTATCGAGGCAAAACCCTACCCTGTCCATGTCCCGTACCCGCGCCCGCAAGGCTGACAGCTCCGGGATGTGCTTCCCTACGGCATGGCCCTGACCGGCCGCATTTTCCAAAAGCACGGAAAGGGGATATGCGGCGAGGACTTGTTCCACGCTCCAGGCGGCAGCGTCAAGACCTTTTTCGATGCTCTCCCTCGACCCGCAGTGGACCACCATCGTCTCTATTCCCAGTTCGGCGCAGAGCTTTGCCTCATGCAAGAAGCCCGCTAAATGCTTAGGCTCTTCATCGGACCGTGCAATATTGGGCAAATAGCTGAGGTGCGCAACCACCGGCAGATCGCGCAAAGAGCGGCCGAAGGCTTCGCGGTCCTCGCCGCTCCAGGATTTTTCGACCCATGACCTCGGGTTCTTCACAAATATTTGAATCACGTCGCAGCCGAGGCGTTTCGCCTCCTGGTAGGTATGCTCGAAACCCTTTGCAATGGGAAGATGAAAGCCTATTTTCACCGGCCGGCGCCTCCGTCCCCCTATTATCTCATAATTCGCAAAGATTCGGGGCGCCGGGCAGAACGGGTGAAATAGTCGTCCTCTTCTCGTCACCCCGGTCCCGGATAAGGACATGTCCGGGCAGGCCCGGCAGTCCTCGGCAAGGGCAAAGCGCTGTTGCACAAACAAGCCCCAAAACGCTTCTTTTTGGCATCATTTACTGCCTTTTACTCTCTTTTACCCCCGTGAGGGTGCACTTTTCACTAACCGGCTCAGCGCTGCCTCCTTAGGATTCCCTTCTCTTGCAAGGATTTTAAGAAGGGGGTGCACGAAAGTGCACGATTCTGCACGGTTTAGGGGGGAGGGGGGGTGGGTAGGGGGGGAAAGAAATGTTGAATTATAAATTATGAATTATAAATTAATGTTGAATGAACGATGAGAGCCGGTTGGTTAATGAGGAACCACTTATGCCGGGGGTGGTACATGCATCAAAAATCGCCGGGCCGCCGACAAGCTGGCGGAAGATCGGAGGCGGGGCGGTACGCCGCCGTCAGAACGGCTATTGCGACTCAGTTGTCAAAGAACACTGCCGGGGACCTTTCGAATCCGGCTCAAACGGGACGGGGCAATGCCCGGTCTATCAAGATTTTCCTCCTTTTCCCGCTCTCCTGTCAAAGTGACAACCAGGGGTGTCAAGGAGGGGTGACAAGGAGGCATGACAACCAGCAGTGACAAAAAGCACCAGAGGCGATTTTTTGGAAAAGATGACTCCATCATGGCCCCAGAGGGCCGGTGGCCGGACCCGGAGCTGTTCCTACTTTCTTCCTAAAAGTGAGCGGCTGAATGTTTTTCTTGCAATACTGCCTTATCGATGGTAAGTCAATGAGGGGGTAGGGCTGTTAGAGGGGTGCCTTAAGTCAAGGATAAAGATTTGACCCCATGGGCACCGCTGACCGTTTCGGGCACGTAGCCTTCAAACCGGTCAGATTGAATGAGCTGGCGGCAATGATAAGGGGCCGGCTGTCTCCCTGGCCGGAGCATGCACGAGTCGAGAAGGATAAGGCCGCTATGATTGCTAAGGAGTTTTCCAATTCTCATCCGATTCGATAGAAAAAGTGGGTTTAGAAAGGAGGAAATTCTATGAAAGTGACAGATATTTGGAATTCCAGTCAAAGACCGACAGTTTCTTTCGAATTATTCCCTGCTCGGTCTCCAAAGGCTGCTGAGAATCTCGAAAAAACAATTGATGAATTGGTCGTCCTGAAACCAGATTTTGTTTCTGTTACTTTCGGGGCTGGGGGTTCCACTCGGGAAGGCTCGTATAAACTCGTCAAAAAACTCAAAAATGAAAAGGGCCTGGAAGTAATTGCCTATTTCGCTGGTTACGGATTGGGACCCGAGGACATTATGGCTGTTCTGGATGACTATCAGGGGTCAGGGATCAAGAGTGTTCTGGTCGTGCGTGGAGATCCGCCCCGCGAGGAAAAAGATTTTGAGCCCCACCCACAAAGCTTGCCACACGCTTCTGACCTTCTGTCATTTATCCGGCCACGTTACAGCTTTTGTCTTGGGGCAGCTGGTTACCCGGAGGGGCATATTGAATCCGAAAGCAAGGAGAAGGACATTGAGTGTCTTAAGCTTAAAGTGGATAATGGAGCCGAGTACATCATCAGCAACTACTGCTACGATAATCAATACTTTTTTGATTTTATTGAACGCTGTAAGGCTATTTGCATAGATGTCCCTATACTGCCAGGCGTGATGCCTATTTACAGCGTTAAGATGATGGAAACTTTAGCCAGCCTCTGCGGAGCCACCATTACTGATAAAGTGCGTCAAGGGATAGCCGCTTTACCCGAAGGAGACAAGGAAGCGATTGTGAATTTTGGGATTGAGTTTGCGGTGGACCAATGTAAGGAATTAGTGAAAGCAGGAGTGCCGGGATTACATTTTTACACCATGGATCGAAGTAGTTCTGCCGTGGGAATCGTCAATCGTCTGCGAAGCGATGGAATATTGTAAATCGACATAGCCTATTATGGTGCCGGACACAGTGTGTATGCGGCAGCATGAAGAAGTCATTCAACGAGGCGCTGCGCTACGCTCTATTGGTGACCCGGTGGCCTTTCGGGTTGTCGCGTACTTCCTGAAAGCGATAACCGTCGAGTTTCTCTTGCATTCTCCGCATACGAGTGGTAATTGATAGATGGTTAGACTGGGGGGTCAACAGCTCAGCAAGTGAAAGCGGTGAAGAACGTCCCTCTGGCCGCACGAACGCTGGACCCACATCGTAGAGCGACACCCAGAAATGGACGGTCAGAGGCAACGGGTTCTGGAGACAGTGTCCGACCCTGAAATGATTCAGCAGGGGGATTTTGAGGAATATCTGGCAATAAGATTCTACAATGAGACCCCTCTTACATCGAAGTTCTTGGTTGTTGTGTACAAGGAAATCGCAAGAACGGATGGATTCATTCTCACGGCATACTACTCAGGCAAACCTTCCGAGAGGAGACGAACATTATGGAAGCGATAAAAATCCTTGAAAAAAAAGAAAACCTCAACTGGGATTATGATGAAGAGGCTGATGTGCTGTACATTAGCATGGGCGAACCGCAGAAGGCTCTCGGCATCGATATTGGCGATGGGGCAATCGTCCGCTATGTTGAAGCAACGAATGAAGTAGTGGGCCTGACCCTTATCGGCATGAAAGAACGACTCCTGAACAGCCTGAAGAAAAACTGACGTCAGCAGAGAAAGCATAGGGATCAGTCCTTGAAAAAGGACAATCGCAAAGCGACGGCACACAACATAGCGAGATGATAGTTCTTTCTAAGGGTCCTGTCCTCGGTCAAGGGCTGACCCCACGACTGCATGAGAGGTCTTTTTTGAGCAAGGAGGGGTATGTCCCATGTCAATGGCAGACCCCTTTATTCTCTCCAGGATAGGATACGCGGCCGAGAGGTGAGAGAAGATTGTCTGCGATAAGGGCCACTAGCTATGACTTATTTACTTGTTTACTGTCGTCCCTCAAGCCCCCCTCCCCGCCCGATGTCACCCGGTACGAGAAGAGAAACAAACGATAGAGTGCGTACCGGACATTTCTACTTTGCTAAGAATAGGACATTTCTACTTCGCGTTGACAATTTTTGTTTTTCTTGTTGCACAATTCGCTTCCACATGGTAATAGTGGAAGAGACGCAGGAGGGGCGCGAGGGTGCGTTAAGTCAAGGATAAAGATTTGACACCATGGCGCCCCTTATTCTCGGATACCTGGCTGCCGGCAAGTCAGTAGAGGAGATTATCGGGGAATTCCCGGAGCTTGAGAAACAGCATATCATCGCGTGCCTCGACTACGCCCGTGATCTCACTGAATACGAGGTCGCTGTCTGATGGGGCTGAAGTTTCTGGCCGACCACTGCGTGGCCGGACCCAGAGCTGTTCCTACCTTCTTCCTGTCATCCACATTTTGTTTTTCTTCTTGCACAATTCGCTTCCACATGGTAATAGTGGAGGAGACGCAGATGCAGATGGGGCGCGAGGGTGCGTTAAGTCAAGGATAAAGATTTGACCCCATGTCCGCTCCTCTATTTGAGGACACCATGATAAGGCTCCTCAATTCTCCGAAGATGGAGTTTAGGGAATTGATAGACAAAGAAGCGTGATCGTTCTACAATCTACAAATATATGCTACCTAAACTCGCAGAATTGTGGATAAAAAACAAAGTCCAGCTGTCCATAGTGCTCCTAACGTTATTCCTATTAGCATGTACTTGGGTTCTTTTCCCTCTAATTTTTGGCGTGTTGCCACCCATGCCACAAATAACATCGAACGAAAGAATATGGTAATAGAACATCCGGGACACCCGCTGGATGCGCCACTTTTGGTGTGGTCTTTATGCCAAGAGGGCAGACGGTATTTAATTGAAAGACAGCTAGAAAAATGAATCATAACCCCCTCTTCATCTTTTCCTTTTTATGGCCCCTCTTTTCTTATCAGCGGTCACGATCTATGCTCAATCACAAGGGCCAACTCCAAGACCATTGAAAGCCTGTGATAAACCACAGAAGCATGCCACTGCAAGCCATAACATATCCGGCCCAACTCAAATAACTATTCTCGGTGAAACAAAGATAACTCCCGGCACAAACCAACAGAATAGCGACGGCAAAACGTCTTCCGATTGGCGGATAGTCTTTTTCACGGGTTGTCTTGTTCTTATCGGTGCTTTCCAATTGTTCATGTTCCGCAAGCAATTGAAAATGATGAGACAAGGTGTTATCGATGCTTCCATTGCTGCTAATGCCGCCAAAGAGGCGGCCGACGCTGCCCGCAAGAGTGCGGAAGTTTTGCCTAAGATTGAGAGGGCTTACCTCTTCGTAGAGCTTGAATATTGATCTCGTGAAACCCAACCACAGAATAACCCTTATAGTGAGAAATGAGGGGGAAACCCCGGAAATTATAAAACGAATCCGTACTGGTTTGGTTGAAGGCACTGACTGTTTTTCTAGCTTCGAGAAAGTGCCGGACTTTCCCATTACGCAATGTAGCATTGTGGGTGGAAATGAGAGAAACAATAACATAGTGGATTGGTTTGAAGTGTCGGAATGGAAGCATATCCCTGAATGGGTTTATTGCGGTTGTATCGATTATGAAGATATCTTTGAAGAAAGCCACGCCACGAGATTCTGTTGGCATCGTGATTCTCAAGCGAGCAAAGAGGGATTCAGATTCCGCAAATGCGACAATAGGGAAGCTAATCGCCGTACATAACAGAAGGATTATGCTTCCGAGGATTATGTTTCGGAGTTTTTGAGAACTACTTGATTTTGAATAATCCTATATGATAGACTCTCTTTACGAGTCCACCCCGGACTATTCAATTTTTCCTGAACAACCCTGATGGCAGTCAGAGTTGTTCAGGAAACTACCCTTCCAGGATAGCTAAAAAATACTATCCTTCTGGAGGGGGAATGTCAATAGAGCGTCCACAAAACATTAAGCTGTCTTTGCTACCACGTGCCACTTTGCATCTTCAGGGGAAATTGTATAAGTATACGGCAGGGACCCTATGGCAGCGATCACATCACACAAGCCCTTTAGTGTGCCACCTAGCCGAACCTGGACTACACCTTGCCCAAGCGATTGAACACCTACACCTTGCGTGGCTATCCTTCCTATCATCGTCAAGACTCGGCTGTATTCTTCTTCGATTTGCTGATTATCGTAGACGTTGTTGGTTAACTCTGGTTTCTTTACGACTAAAAGGATTGAATAAGGCATAACAGACCTCCCCTTCTTAGTTTTCCATAGTCTACCACACCCCTCTACCCCTCATCAAAGTAATAATCACCCATAATTCCGAAGAAAAATCTTGACATTTCTCAAGGGAGTGTTATAATAGCTTGAGAGTACTCAGTTCTATTTTGTGCCATTGCCCTCAGGTGAAGGCTGCAGCATGAACCCGGGTGGCCCATCCCTTAAGACCTGCTCTATACTCTATAGAGAACCTAGACCACCTCTCTATGAGCATGAGCGAGCGCCTCCTTGCTTTTAGGCTTTCCACACCCAAAAGGAATTACAGGATTTGGTTCATGCTCTCAACCTATATCGGCATATTTGTATCCACAGATTCTTGTGAGGAACCTTTGAAATAAACTACCATTCAGAACAAGAGGAGGGGTAGTCATGCGTGGGATTCTCGTCTGTTCTTTATTTGTTATAACCATGTCATTCTTTGGCCTATCTGAAGCCTCTGAAATGACTCAGTTTAAGGTCGCAATGGTGCAAATGAACCCTGTTCACCTTGATAAAATGGCCAATGTCCACAAAATGATGACATTTGTCGAAGAAGCAGCGAATCAAGGTGCCAAGTTAATTGTATTCCCCGAGCTAATAACCACAGGGTATGTGGGGGAAATGTCTCCACCAGAGTACAATGGTTTTTACGAAGCTTCAGAGCCCATTCCAGGACCGACGACCGACAGCTTTCAGAAAATAGCCGAAAAAAGGGGTGTATATATTGTCTTTGGCATGCCTGAGAGGGGGAAAAGTCAGCTCGGACTTGTGATGTACAATACAGTAGCCATCGTCGGCCCCAAAGGGCTAATCGATCGTCATCGCAAAATCCACCTCCCACTTGGTGAGAAAAGCTTCTTTCACCCCGGTGATGAGATTAAGGTATTTCATACGGAGCTCGGACGAATCTCCTTACTGGTTTGTTACGACAACTGGTTCCCTGAGATCCATAGGATCGCCGGATTAAAGGGCGCTAACATCATGATTGACGTGACCAACTGGCCCGAATTCGATATGGACGCCTGGTTTGCCCTGGGATCTGGCCTGGCGGCAGCCCGGCAGCTGTGGTTCGTAGGCGTCAATAGAGTAGGCGGAGAAAATTACTGGCCTGGAGTGGGTGGAAGCATCATTGTCAATCCATCCGGAAAGATCCTCACTAAAGGGGGAAACAAGGAAGGGATCGTTTACGGCGATATCGATATAACCGAAGTAATGAAGAGGAGAACATTCCCTCCAGTCTGGTTTGATCAAAGGCCTGATTTGTACGAATCACTCCTGAAGGGGGTTGAAAGCAAGTAGCTCCTCGTCGGCAGGTCAATTCAAACAATTTGATGGCGAATTTAGGGCGGGCCTTCTTTTCCCGCCCTTTTTTAATTCCTTCTCTTCCGTCGTTAATTATATACGTTTCTGCCACCATGATAAACGAAGCAGGTTTTTCTCAAGTTTTCAACCCAAATTCATTTGACCATCTCCTGGCCTCAAAAGGTGTGGGATGAAAGACTGCCTCGTCTTTGTGGCGACAAGAGAGTGTGCAACATCCTTGGTTCCTGCTCAGAAAATCAACATTTCTTCCCGTAATTCGCGATCAAAGTCAAAAGGCCATATACTCGATAAGTAGGTGAAGCGAGTAAGCAAGGATCCTTTTCCGGCCGGAGGAAATTTTGATGGATTTCGCCGTGATCGAGGGGTCGCGAGCCGGAGCATACTACTTTTGTATGTGAGGACCCGGACACGCCCCGGCGACCGCGCCAGGCGCAAAAAGCGCCCGGCCCCATAAAAATAAGTTGCAATGCGTCGGCTAAAGATGGCAGAATACACCTATGCAAAAAGAAGTGCTGGCACTCGTGGTAGGTGGGGGCCCCGCGCCGGGCATCAACGGCGTGATCAGCTCGGCCACGATCGAGGCGATCAACCAGGGCGTCGATGTCGTTGGTATCGTGGGCGGATTCAAGACCCTCTTCGAAGGCAGGGAAGGTGATATCAGACGCCTCACCATCGACGATGTCTCCAGGCTCCACACGCAAGGAGGGTCGATCCTGAAGACGTCGCGCGATTTTCCCGATAACGCGCAGGAGAAGCTCCGCGTGATGATGTCGACCATCAGGCGGCTCGGGATCGACTACCTCATCACCATAGGGGGCGAGGGCACACTCTTTATGGCGAACTGGATTTACCAGGAGGCAAAGGGTTCCGTCAAGGTGGTCCATGTACCGAAGACGATAGACAACGACATCCCCCTGCCCGGCGGGCTCGCGACGTTCGGCTACGAGACGGCCCGTCATCTGGGCGTGCACATTGTGACGAATCTCATGGAAGACGCGCGGACAACGGGCAGGTGGTACCTTGTCACCACCATGGGCAGGCACGCGGGCCATCTCGCGCTGGGAATAGGGAAGGCGGCGGGGGCTACCATTACCTTAATCCCCGAAGAATTCGGAGAAGGGGTCTGCGCGGACCAGATCGCCGACGTGCTCACAGGCTCCATCATAAAAAGGCTTTGCATGGGGAAAGACCACGGCGTTGCCGTTCTTGCCGAAGGCATATCGGAAAAGGTAATCCTTGATGGGACCAATGCGGGCGAGGCAATGGAAAAGGACGATATGGGCCGTGTGCGCCTCTCTGAACTCCCCCTGGGGGAGGTACTGAAGAGGATTTGCAGGAAGACCCTGGAATCATTGGGTCTGAAGGTAACGATTGTCGACAAGAATATCGGCTACGAATTGAGGGCCGCCGCCCCTATCCCTTTCGATGTGGAGTACACGAGAAACCTCGGGTACGGCGCTGTCCGTTTTCTTCTGGACGGTGGAACAGGCTCAACCATAATCTCCAACGAGCACTCTATTCAAGCCATACCCTTCTCGGAGTTTATCGACGAATCAGGCAGGAGCAGGATACGGAGAGTTGACACCCGGTCGCAGATATACCAGGTAGCCAGGAAGTACATGATCAGGCTGGAGCCGGAAGACTTCCAGGGGAAGCAGCTCCGGCAGCTCGCTGAGACGGCCCATGTCGACCCGGGGCAGTTTCAGGCCAGGTTCGCCGGCGCCACCGGTTGCGATCCCCTGGTTCCGCCGATGAAGAATGACGGACCGACTATTCCGATCCCGGGATAGGCATTTTCTCCGTATAAGAAATGCACCGCGTCCAGATCTATGAAATCGAAGGCGCCGGCGCCCGCAGCAAAAAAGACAGCCGCCGAAAGCCCGACCATAGTTTCGATCATGCACCCTGCCATCAGCTTCATCCGGTGGCGGCGGGCCAGTTCCAGGAGCTTCATCGATTCGCCTATACCGCTTTTCGCGATCTTGATGTTGATGCCGTGGCAGAGATTATGATCGACGGCCCTCTGGGCGTCTTCGACGGTGAGTATCGTTTCGTCCAGGATGAGGGGTATCGGGCAGCGCTCTTTTATGTACGCAAGGCCCTCGAACGCGTTCCTGGGGAGGGGCTGCTCGAAGAGCTCGATCTCGAAGCGCATCTCCTGCAAGAAGTCGACAAAGGCGAGAAAGGTCTCTGCCGTATAGCCCTGATTGCCGTCGAGGCGCAGGCGGAAGCGGGCGATTTTTTCACCGAGGAGCCGGTAGATGAACGCGACTATCTCCCGGTCCTGCGCGAGATTGCCGCTCACCTTCACCTTATAGGCGGTGAAGCCTTTCCTCGCCGCGCGCTCTATCCATGGCACGAGCATCCGTTTGTCGGTCAGGATCGGAACGGTAATGTCCGTCTCGATCCGGCCGGAGCGGCCGCCCCAGTAAAGGTGCTCAGGGACCTCGCGGCTTGCGAGACAGGCCCGAAACAGCGCGACCTCCAGGCCCGATGTCGTCATCGCTGCGGCTGGAAACGTGCCTCTCAGACTATCCAGACGCTCCGCGTAGTCACCTATTTCCACCCCTTTCAATCTGCGGCGCCCTTCATGGAGCACCCGGCCGATGACCGCGATGGTTTCATCGTTGAAGGCAGCGCTGGTCGGTACCTCGCCCACCCCTTCGCCCCCGTTGTCGAGGGTCACCTTTACGATGACGCTATGGAGATGCCGCTTCCGGCCGAGGGAGGTCGCAAATGTCGTCCTGAGGGCCTTCCGCACCTCCCTGAACCGGACCTCTTTTATCCTGGCTGTTTCTGTCATCTGCCGCCTGTTGTGAGCCCGCCGGCGCCGATTGCCCCCTCCATGCGGTCATCTACCGAGGCAGCGGCCCCGGCTTTATCGCGACTTATGGGTATATAAAAGATTTTCACCCTGCCGCTTTCGAGGCCGAAGAGCCCGGAAAGGACCTGGAAACCGATGCCTCCGGGCGCCCTCTCGACCTCTAAAAGGAAGGCCAGCCTTCTCTTCCAGAGCTCCCCTTCCTGTTCCTTCGTATAAAAGCCGTAGAGGAGGTTCATCGTTGTTTTGTCGCCCTTCTTCCGGTATGCGTAGAGGGTCATGAGGGGCCTTATAATCCTGTCGAACCCCGCGTTCCTCCACGGGATGATCGAGGGGAAAAAGAAAACCGTCTCCGCGCTGCCCCGGCGATACTCAAAAAACGGACAGATGTTGAAGAACGTGCCCCGGTCATCCGTCTCGTACTTGTCTATGATGAGTATCCTTTTCTGGGTCCACTTCCTCTCCCCCGGATATCGCTCGGTCTCTTTGTAAATAGGCCAGAGCACGTACGTCACCTCGTCCTTTCCCGCCTTGGAGTGTGAATAGATCGGCCATAAGCTGAACCCGCTTTCCTCTTTGCCCTTAGCAGAGGAGAAAAAGGGCCAGGGGGCCTTTATTTCCGTCCTGTCCTGCACCCTCATGTAGGTGAAAAAGGGCCACATCACCGCATAGAACGATGAGTGGGGGGACGTGGTCCGCATGTAGAACGGAAATGCCCAGAGGCTCTTTTGGGGGTTATCTCCATTGAGATCCTTTTCATCTTTTATAAAGAAAGGCCAGAGCACGAATGACGACCGCCTCTCGTCGCCCACTCGCCGCCGGCCGTACAGCGGACCCAGCTTGAAGCCTTCCTGGCGCCCGCGGTAAAAGGAGAAGAACGGCCACAGGATGTTTGTCCTGGTAGTCCCCTCCCAGATGCTGTAGCTATAGAGGGGCCAGAGGGCAAAACCGATCTCGTCTCGTCTGAACCTATGGTAGAGCCTGCCGTAAAAGGGGAAAACACCTCCGTACGACCTTTCAGCGGTCTTTCCATAAAAAAAGGGGAAGAGGGTCACATCGTACGCGTGCTCCGAGCTGTGTCTCATATAGATAGGTACAAAATAAGCCTTCTCCCCGGTGCTCTTGCCCAGGGGAAACAGGATCGAGTAGGCGCCGGGAGAATCATAGGAGGAAAGGAGCGGCTGGAACGTCACATGGGTCTCGTTATCCTTCGTCTCGTAAGAGATGAGGGGACCGAGCAGGTTCTTCTCATTGCCCAGCTCCCAGTAGACCGGCCAGAAGGCTGCAAGGCTGCAAGGGCTAAGAAGGATGAGAAGAAAGAGGATGCATGCGCGCATCAGAAAAAGAGGCCGAAAATGGTCCCGAGAATGCTGATCGGCGTCATCTCCTGTACCCCTTCGGCCGCCTGCTGTATCTTCTTCATGGTGACCTGCGCCTCGCCAACGAGATTCCCATCCTTGAGACCCGACGTGAACTGATTGACGTTCTTCATCGTATCCGTCGTTTGTACGTACAGAGTGTCGTCCTTCACGAGTTTGCCGAGAGTCCCTTTGCCCTGCTCGATGTCCGAGGAAACGCTCTTCAGGTTGGCAACCATCTCCTTCGCGTCGTCATAGAGCTTCTCGTCCTTCACCAGTTTGCCCAGCGTGCCCTTCCCTTCACCCACACCCTGCACGATGGTGTTCATCTGCGCCACCATCGAATCGGCCTTATCCGCGATGGGCCCGAGCTTGACGCTCGCCTCCGCGACATTCGCGACAATACGGTTCACATTCGTCTTGTTCTCCGCCACCATCTCTTTGAATCCGCCGCTCGCCTCTCTTATGTTGGCGAGGCCCTGTTTGAAGTTCTCCTTGTCCTTTTCGTCGATGACGCCTTTGAACTGCACCAGGGTCTCGCCCATATTCTTCGCCGCCACGCTCACGTTCTGAAAAATCTCATCATAATCGGCGTAGGAAACGATGTTTTTCAGCTCCTCGCCGCTTTTGACATACTCCGTCGACCGGCCGGGGGTGATCTCTATATACTTGTCGCCGAGGATGCCGAAAGATTTTATGGCGACTTTGCTATCCACGGGGATTTTCACGTCCTCCTTCATGAGCAGCCATGTCTTCGCCACGCTTCCGTCAAGGGCGATCTTGTTGATCCTCCCGACCTCCACGCCGGCCACCTCGACCGGCGACTTCGTGTCGAGGCCCGCGATATTCCCGAAGTGGGCAGTGACGAGATACCCGTGACCTTCGGTGAGTGCGCCGAATTTGCCCACCCTGAAAGACATGTAGAAAAGGATAACGATACCCAAAAGGACGACGATACCGACCTTAAATTCCGTTGTCATGGTGTCCCTCCTCCTGCAAACAATTATTGGGGCTCAGCGCCCCCTCCACCGGCAAAGCCGGCGGAGCCTCCCTGCTCGACTCGCTGCGCTCGGTCACTGGGGCTCAGCGCCCCCTCCAGCGGCAGAGCCGCGTCGGGGTACCCGCTTGCGGGTCGTCCCCGCTCACAAAGGCATTTATCCCGCCAGCTCGGCGCCCCCTCCTGCAAAACCCGGTATTCTGGTTGCTTCCAAAAACTCCTTCACGGCGGGAAGATCGCTCCTTCTCACCTCGTCAGGGGGGCCGAAAGCGACGATCTCGCCGTCATACAGCATGGCTATCTTGTCCGCGATCCTGAACATGCCCAGTATGTCGTGGCTTATCACCACGTAGGTCTTTTTCAGCCTCGTCTGGGTCTTCTTGATGAGGTCTTCTATGGTCAGCGAGATTACGGGATCAAGGGCGCTCGTGGGCTCATCGAATAAGACGATTTCCGGATCGAGTGCGAGGGCCCGCGCAAGACCCACCCTCTTTTTCATGCCTCCGGACAACTCGGACGGCATCTTCTCGTTAACGCCGGAGAGGCCCACCTGCCGCAGCTTTTCGTCGACCAAGCGGCCGACCTCACCGTCAGAGAATCTCCTGTGCTCCCTGATGGGGAACGCCACGTTCTCCTCCACGGTCATGGAATCGAAGAGGGCCGCCTCCTGAAAAAGCATGCCGAACCTTTTCCTCACTTCATTCAGTTGAGACTCGCCAAGGCGAGTGATGTCCACCCCGTCGACCAGTATTTCTCCTCTGTCGGGTTTTATCAGGCCTATCAGGTGCTTCATGAGCACGCTCTTCCCGCTGCCGCTCTTGCCGATGATCACGGTAATCTCTCCGCGCTCGACCGCGAGGTTGATGCCGTTCAGGACTTTCTGGCGCCCGAAGCTCTTATAGACGTCCTTCACCCTTATGACGATTTCTTCCATAGCCGTCAGAACATGAGAGAGGTGAGCACATAGTCGGCAACGAGGATGGTGATGCTCGACATCACGACAGCTTCCGTTGTCGCCCTTCCCACGCCCTCGGCGCCTCCTTTTGTGTTGAAGCCCTTGTAGCACGAGATGACCGCTAAAATAACCCCGAAACATGCCGCCTTCGCCAGACCGTTGTAAATGTCCTCAAGATCGACGTACTTTACCATCCTGCTGGTAAATATGCCCTCATTTATACCGAGGAGCTTGACGCCCACGAAGTATCCGCCCACAATCCCCATGAAATCGGAGATGACAGTCAATATGGGGAGCATCAGGAACGACGCGAGCACCCGGGGCACCACAAGATATTTCACCGGATTCAATGCCATGACCGTCAGCGCGTCAATCTGCTCCGTCACCCGCATGGTGCCCAGCTCGGCCGCAATGGCCGAGCCGGCCCTTCCAGTCACCATCAGCCCGGTCAGCACGGGACCCAGCTCCCTCGTCATGCTCAGGGCCACCGTCGTCCCCACAAGGCCCTCCGAGCTGAACCTCCTGAAACCGTAATAGGTCTGGAGGGCCAGGACCATCCCTGTAAAGCCGCCGGTCACGATGACGACCCACAAAGACTTGACGCCGATGAACTCCATCTGCTTGAAGATGGCGTCGATCCTCACGGGCCGTCTGAAAGTCAAGTACGCCGCCGTCGTAAACATGATCCATATGCCGCCAAACTCGGCCGCGAACGTTCCGACGGGTGTGAAGAGTTTTTTCGCGTGGTCTTTAAGAGACATAGCGCCTCGTGATACGCCTCGACACGTTGCAGAGGACCTCATAGGGGATCGTCCCGGCCTGCTCCGCTATCTCATCGGCGGTGATGGTCCCGCCTTTCTCGCTGCCCAGAACGATAACCTCTTCGCCGGGTCCCACTCCGGGAAGCCCCGTGACGTCGATTAAAACCCAGTCCATACAGACTGTCCCGGCAATCCTGCACCTCCTGCCCGCTACCAGCACGCATCCACGGTTCGACAGGGCCCTCGGGTACCCATCCGCATAACCGACAGGCACGTAAGCCACCCTCGTCTCCCTTTCGGTCACGTAAGTCCCTCCGTAGCTCAAGGCAGTGCCGGATGGGAAAGTCCTCACGAAGGAGACATACGAAGTCCACTTCATGACAGGCTTCAGGTCGAGCCTCTCTTGCAGGGCCTTGCCCGGGTAAGACCCATAGAGCATGATCCCCGGTCTCACCATAGTAAAATGGGCTTCCGGGTAGTTGCAGATGGCGGCGCTGTTTGCCATATGCACCAATTTGGGCTCTATCCCGTTTTCCTTGAGCAGCTCCAGGCTTTCAGTGAAACGGGCCACCTGCCGCAAGCCCCGGTCGTCTCGCCTCTCCGAGGCGGGGAAGTGGCTCATCACGCCTTCGATCTCGACCCCCCGCAATGCCTTAAGCCTGCGTGCCAGACCGTCCAGGTCGTCTGCCCCAAAACCGAGTCTGCCCATGCCCGTGTCGATCTTCACATGCACCTTCAGGGGCCTTCTCCCCCTGAACGCCGCGACTCTCTCCAGCATGTCAAACGTGCCGACAGCGGCCGTCAGGTCGTAATCGATAAGGGCCTCGAGCTGCTCCCACGGCATCACCCCGCTAAGGATGAGAATCGGCGCGCGAATCCCTTCTTTCCGAAGCTCCTTCCCCTCGCCCACGGTTGCGACCCCGAAATATGCCGCACCAAGGGACTCCAGCCGGCGTCCCACTTGTACGGCGCCGTGACCGTATGCATCTGCCTTTATGACGCACAAAAACGTCACCCTCGCCTGGACAAGGCCAACGAGGGCCCGGTAATTCTCTTCCAGAGCACCGAGGTCGATGGATACCGAAGTCCTCAGCCTCCCTGCGTCATTTGAGTCGTCTTCGCCATACATCCCTTTCTCTCCCACACTCACCCCGGAACATACCATGTTGACGCGCAGACACTCAAGAGAGATGCTTGATCCGCCCGAATACCCGCCGGCAGGTCTCAACAGTCTTCTCGACCACCCCGTCATCGTGGGCCAGTGTCAGGAACGCCGCCTCGTACTGGCTCGGGGCGAAGAAGATACCTTCGTCCAGCATCGCCTTGAAGAACACCGCATAAAGACGGCGGTCAGAGGAGACCGCGGTCGCGTAATCGACGACGTCGCGGTCGTTGAAAAAACCGGTGAACATGGAGGTTACGCTGTTTACGGTGTAGGCCACCCCTTCGTCGCGGGCGACCTGTGAGAGCGCTGTTCCAAGTCTTTCCAGTCTCGCCCGGAGCCGGTCGTAGGGCATCTCTTCTTTGAGACGGGTCAGCGTGTAAATGCCCGCCCTCACCGCGACGGGGTTGCCGGCAAGGGTACCGGCCTGATACACGCCGCCGAGGGGGGCAACCTTCTCCATCAATTCACGCCTTCCCCCAAAGGCGCCGATAGGGAACCCGCCTCCTATGATCTTTCCGAGACAGGTCAGATCGGGTCGCACACCGTACATTTCCTGTGCACCCCCATAGGCAATCCGGAAGCCGGTGATCACTTCATCAAACACCAGGAGGATACCGTGCCGGTCGCAGAGGTCTCGCACATCGTGAAGAAACGTCTCCCCGGGAAGGATCACTCCCATGTTACCCATGACCGGTTCCATGATCAGGCACGCAATATCCTTCTGTTCCTTCACGATCCGCCACACCGTATCGATGTGGTTGAAGTCGGCCACCAGCGTGTGCTTCGCCAGGTCATCGGGTATCCCCTCGCTGTCCGGCACTCCATAGGTGGCCAGACCTGACCCGGCCTTGACAAGCAGACTGTCCACGTGGCCGTGATAGCAGCCCCTGAATTTGATAATCCCCGCCTTCCCCGTCGCGCCGCGGGCAAGCCTGACGGCGCTCATGGTCGCCTCCGTGCCTGAATTGGTGAGACGCACCATCTCCATGGATGGAAAGGCATCGATGATCGCCTTCGCAAGGGCCGGCTCATAGGGGTGACAGGCGCCGAAGCTCGTCCCGTCCATGACCGCAGCCTGCGCCTCCCGGATTAGACCTTCGTCTCCATGGCCGAGTATGATGGCGCCCCATGAAGAAACAAAATCGAGGTAGCTGTTGCCGTCAACGTCGAAGAGGCAAGGCCCCTTTGCATGGTCCACGTAAAACGGTGTGCCCCCCACCGAAAGAAAGGCCCTCACAGGGCTGTTCACCCCGCCGGGGATGAGAGCAACTGCCTGGTCGTAAAGCTCCTCCGATCTCTTTCTCTGCATAATGCTTTAATTCTACCGTCGCGGACAGCCGCTTTCAAGGAAAATATGGACTTGCCCCGGGCAAGGGCATGCGCAATGGCGCTTAAGCATACGTCTTATAGGTCCTCTACGACCTATAATTTAAGCACAGGAACCGCCATAATTTTCAAAACCGCTCGCTTTTTTGCATTTGGCCTGTTAATTTGAAAACTTCTGTGCTATAGTAATCCTGCCACTTACAGCCTCTCAGCTTTCCCATTGACCTCAACTTCATGGAATGGCCGATTGCCGGGCAGGACGGAGCGGCCAGAAACTATTTCAAGGAGAGCTATGCAAAGTACAAGGTTTGACGAGTTGGATTTGTCGAGAGAGATGCAAAAGGCAGTGGCGGACATGGGATTCGAGACGCTTACCCCGATTCAGTCCGAGTCGATTCCTCCTATACTCGAGGGAAAAGACGTGATCGGTCAGGCGCAAACGGGCACCGGCAAAACCCTTGCCTTTGGCCTTCCCATTATTGAAATGCTTCCGCGCAGGGGAATCAGCCCGGAAGCGGTCATCCTCTGTCCCACGAGGGAGCTTGCGGTACAGGTCGCCGAGGAGTTGATGAGGCTTGCAAAATACAGAAGAGACCTGCACATAGTGCCCATCTACGGTGGGCAGGCCATACAGACGCAACTGAGCAGCCTGAAGAGAGGCGCGCGGATCATCGTTGGGACGCCGGGACGCGTCATGGACCATATGCAGAGGGGCACGCTCCGGTTTGATAAGGTCCGCATGGTAGTGCTCGATGAGGCGGACAAGATGCTCGATATGGGGTTCGTCGATGACATGAAGACGATCCTCTGGGCCATGCCGGAAGAGCGCCAGACGCTCCTCTTTTCCGCGACGATGCCCCAATCGATCATGGACCTTGTCCGGAAATTTCAAAAAGACCCGCTGGTGGTCAATGTGGTCGGCGAACAAGTGACGGTGCCCGAAGTGGAGCAGACGTTCTTTGAGGTGAAACCGTGGATGAAGCTGGATGTGTTGTGCCGGCTTATCGACGCGTACACACCTACGTCATCGCTGGTCTTCTGCAATACGAAGAGACGGGTTGACCAAATCGTCAGAGACCTGCAGAGCAGGGGGTACATGGCGGACAGCCTGCACGGAGACATGACCCAGTCCCGCCGCGATCACGCGATGTTGAAGTTCCGCAAAAAACTTCTCCGCATACTCGTGGCGACCGATGTTGCCGCCCGAGGCATCGATGTGGACAACATTGAGGCGGTCATCAATTACGATCTGCCCCAGGACGACCAGTATTATGTGCACAGGATCGGAAGAACGGCACGCATGGGAAAAGGCGGCCGGGCCTTTACCCTGGTCCTGCCTGATCAGCTTCCGAAGCTGCGGGACATACAGGACAAGGCTAAAACGAGGATAATGCGGCAGATAACGCCTCGCCTCAAGGAAAACAAGAAACAGAATACCGCAGCCGCCCGCGAGCCCGAAAGTCTTGCAGGGCGCTCCTAGAGGCCAATCAGAAGTCAGGAGTCAAGAGTCAGGAGTGAATGAAACAAGAGGAAGGAAGAGACGCCATCGTTCTCAGTCGTCTCTCTTGACTCTTGACTGATGACTGATGACTCCTGACTGATGACTCTTGACTGATGACTCGTCACTGCTCTTCGAATATGCCCATCTTTCTGAATTTCTCATACCTCTGTGCTTTTAGGTCTTCAGCGCCCACCTGCTGCAACTCGGTGAGGTGCCGCGCTACCACTTTTGAGGTGGCCTCGAAGGTTGCGACCCAGTCCCTATGGGCCCCCCCGAAGGGCTCGGGTGCGATCTCGTCGATAATTTTCAGGGCGTAGAGGTCCCGAGCCGTGAGCTTGAGGGTATCAGCGGCCAGAGGCCCTTTCGATCCGTCTCTCCAGAGAATCGCCGCGCAGCCCTCCGGTGAGATGACCGAGTAGATCGCGTTTTCCATCATCACGATCCTGTTGCCTACACCTATGGCTAAAGCCCCACCGCTTCCGCCCTCGCCTATCACCACCGAGATGACCGGGATGGAAAGGGAAAACATGAGCTCCATACTCGACGCGATAGTCTCGGCCTGGCCCCGTTCCTCGGCCCCCACGCCGGGAAAGGCGCCCGGTGTATCGATGAAGGTCAAAAGCGGCTTACGCCATCGGTCGGCCAGCCCCATCAGCCTCATCGACTTCCTGTAGCCTTCCGGGTTCGCCATGCCGAAGTTCCTCGCCGCCATCTCGCTCAAGGTGTTGCCTTTCTGCTGCCCCACAACCGCAATGCTTACGCCGTTGAACCGGGCGAAACCGGTTACCACGGCCGGATCGTCTCTGAACCTCCTATCGCCGTGGATCTCGACAAAATCGGTGCACAGGTTCTGGATATAATCGAGGGTGTGGGGACGGTTCAGGTGGCGTGAGAGCTGGCAGCGCTGCCAGTTGCTTAAAGTGCCATAGATCTCGCTCTCCGTCTTTGAGACCTTCTTCAACAGCCCATCCAGCTCCTTCGCGTAATGGGCATCCTTTATATCGTGAAACTTCTTTATCTCTTCTATTCTGCGCTCGAGGGGCTCAAGCTTCTTTTCGAAATCCAGATAATATCGCTTCATCCTCTCGTTACCTCGATATCCAGGCCGGCATCGAAGTATTTCCTGATCGTTGCGCTCTTCCCCGCGTCAATACGCACCTCAGGGATGAGAAGCACCTTCCGGTCGCCGTTCTGGAAAAATTCGAGGGAAACCCGGGAGTCCCCCTTGATGGTAATGAGGATGTCCCTCAGTTTCCGCAAATGATCCTTCTTAAAAACGCTGCAATCGATCTTTATGCGCACTACCAGTTCCCGCTCGTTCCGGATCTCCTGCAGCAGGGTGATGCCCTTCGCCCTGATGCGGGTTGTTCCGTCCTCGGTCCTCTCGAGTGACCCGGTGACCACCAGGGGATTGTCGCTCTTGATGATGAGGAGGTTTTTCGAGAAGAGATCGGGGAAGACGATCGCCTCTACGATGCCTTTTGTATCTTCGAGGGTGATGTTCGCCATGCGGTCTCCCCTCTTCGTGGTAATCTCCTTGCACCCGTTCACGATGCCGACGATCGTCACATCGTCGCTCGTCTCCGTCTCCTTTATGCTGCTCGTGTCGAGGGGGGTAATCCGGGAAATGATGTCCTGGTACGCCGAAAGAGGATGCTGGCTGAAAAAGAAGCCGAAGGCCTCTTTTTCCCCTTTCAGTATCTCCGCGCGGTCGAGCTCCTCCGTTTCCGGGATCTCTTCTTCTTTTGGCGCCCAGCCGGCCGCTCCGAAGAAATCCATCTGAAGGCTGTCCTTGCCGTTCTTTTTCGAGAGCCTGTCCCATTTGTCCTGCACGAGCGCAAAAAGCTGGGACCGCTTGAGACCCATGCTGTCGAAAGCGCCTGCCTTTATAAGGCTCTCTGCGACCTTCTTGTTCACCTTCCTCGAATCGACGAGGCTGCAAAAATGGATGAACGATGAAAAGCCCCCGCACTCCGACCGGGCGCTGAGGATGCTGTCAAGGGCTGCTTCTCCCACACCTTTTATGCCGAGCAGTCCGTATCGTATCTTATCTCCCACTATGGTAAAGACTTTCGCGCTCTCATTGACGTCGGGCGGCAGGATGATTACCCCGCTTTCCCTGCACTCGGTAATATACTTGATCAGACTGTCGGTGTCGTTCACCTCGTTCGTCAGGATTGCAGCCATGAAGGGCAGGAAGTGGTGTCTCTTCAGATAGGCCGTCTGGTAGGCCACGAGGGCGTATGCAGCGCTGTGCGATTTATTGAAGCCGTACTGGCCGAACCGCAGAATGACATCATATATCCGCGTTGCGGCTTCCTGCCTTACGCCATTCGCCGCGCACCCCCGTTTGAACTGCTCCTTGTAGGATTCCAACTGCTCGGGTACTTTTTTGCTTATCGCCTTTCTGAGCGCATCCGCCTCGCCCTTGGTAAAATTGGCAAGCAAGGAAGCGATCTTCATGATCTGTTCCTGATAGACGATAACCCCGTACGTCTCCTCCAGGGCTTCCTTCAGGAGCGCCGTCTCGTACTTGACGAGCGTCGGGTTATGCTTCCTCTTTATAAAATCGTCGATCATCCCGCTCCCCAGGGGGCCTGGCCGATAGAGGGCGATAAGGGCGATAATATCCTCGAACTGGGAAGGCCTCAGGCGCGTGAGAAGCTCCCTCATGCCCCTGCTTTCAAGCTGGAATATGCCTGAGGTATTGCCGGAGGCGAGAAGCTGATAGGTTTCCACGTCGTCGAGGGGAAGACTGGTGATGTCGAGCTCCAGCCCTGCGGCCTCCAACATCTTGATGACATTATCGATGATGGTAAGGGTCTTGAGACCGAGGAGGTCGAACTTTACCAGGCCTATCTTCTCGATAGTTTTCATGGAGTACTGGGTAACGGTCTCACCTTTTTGACCGCGGTAGAGAGGCACGTACTCCATGAGCGGCTTGTTCGATATGACGATCCCGGCTGCATGGGTCGACGCGTGGCGCGCAAGCCGCTCGAGCACCATCGCGTTGTCAATCAGCTCCTTGACGGCGTCATCCGTCAGGTATTGCTCCTTCAGCCTCGGCTCCTCGGACATCGCCTGCTCGATGGTGATATCGAGCGTCGCGGGTATCAGTTTTGCTATCTGGTCGACGTGTGTATAAGGAAGGCCGAGGGCCCTTCCCACATCCCTGACGGCCGCCTTCGATTTCATCGTACCGAAGGTAATGATCTGGGCTACGTTCTCCTTCCCGTACTTATTGGTCACATACTCGATGACGCGCTCACGTCCTTCGAAACAGAAGTCGACGTCGATGTCGGGCATGCTGATCCGCTCGGGGTTGAGAAACCGCTCGAAGAGGAGATCGTATTTAATAGGATCGATGTTCGTGATATCGAGACAGAAGGCGACCAGGCTGCCCGCGGCTGAGCCCCTTCCCGGCCCGACCGGTATATCCTGCGATTTCGCATAGCCGATAAAATCGGCAACGATAAGAAAATAGCTGGCAAAACCGGTTGACTTGATGACATCCATTTCGTATGCCAGTCTCGCTCTGTACTTCTCTCGCAGCTCGTCCGTAAAGTCCGCATAGCTCGACGCGACCCTCTTTATCTTCTTCTCAAAACCCGCGAGACAAAGCTCCTCGAAGTGCTCTTCCGGGCTCCGGTTTCCCGGCAGGTTGAAGGCGGGGAAGTGGTAGACGCCGGTTTGAATCGTGACGTCGCACATCTCGGCGATGGATAAGGTGTTGGAAATTGCCTGGGGATAGCCGGAAAAGGCAGACACCATCTCATCCGGCGACTTGAAGTAGAATTCATCGGTTGAGAGCTTGAGCCGGTCCGTATCGCTGATTTTCTTGCCTGTCTGGATGCAGAGCAGCAGCTCGTGCGCCCTTGCCTCCCGCTTTCTCAGATAGTGGCAGTCGTTCGTGGCGACCAGGGGCACGTTGTACTGCCCCGCGAGACGCACAAGGCCCTCGTTCACTTTTTTCTGCTCAGGCATGCCGTTGTCCTGCAGCTCCAGGTAGAGCCGATCCCCGAATATGGAAAGATAATCCTCCATATGCGTCTTCAGACCGCTTTCGTCGTCCCTCAAGATCGCCTGGGGTATCTGTCCCTTAAGGCATGCGGTCAGACAGATGAGGCCGGCGTTGTACGTGTTGAGGATCTCTTTATCGATGCGGGGCGCATAGTAAAAGCCTTCCATATGGGCGATGCTGATCAGCTTCATAAGGTTGTGGTACCCCTCGTTATTGAGGGCGAGGAGCACCACGTGGCAGGCGTTGTCCTGGTGCCGTTCTTTGTCGGTGCGCGATCTGGGCGCTATATACGCCTCGCAGCCGATAACCGGCTTTACGCCCGCAGAACGGGCCGCAAAGTAAAAATCTACCGCCCCGAACATGTTCCCGTGGTCGGTGATGGCGCATGCCGGCATGTTGTAGGAGCGCGCCAGCTCGAAGAGCGGCTCAAAGCGGATAGCGCCGTCGAGGAGGCTGAACTGTGTGTGCAGGTGGAGATGGACGAATTCGCTCAACCTATTCCCATTCAATCGTGCTTGGTGGTTTTGACGATATGTCGAGGACCACGCGGTTTACTCCGGGGACCTCGTTGATGATCCTGCGGGAGATCAGGTCGAGCACGTCGTAGGGTATCCTTGCCCAGTCCGCGGTCATGCCGTCTTTGCTCTCCACAGCCCGCACCGCGATTGCGTGCGCATAGGTGCGCTCATCTCCCATCACTCCCACGGTCTTGATGGGGATCAGGATCGCGAAGGACTGCCAGATGTGGCTGAAGGTCTTCTTCCTTTCAATCTCCTCCCGGATGATGTGGTCGGCTTCCTGAAGCATCTCGACCCGCTCCTTCGTGACGTCCCCGATCATCCTGATGGCGAGGCCCGGGCCGGGGAAGGGCTGTCTCTGGACCACATGATCGGGAAGGCCAAGCTCTTTTCCGACGACGCGCACCTCGTCCTTGAAGAGCTCCCTGAGCGGCTCGATAAGCTTCAGCCGCATCCGTTTGGGGAGACCGCCGACATTGTGGTGGCTTTTGATCGTCGCGGAAGGGCCTTTGAACGAAACACTTTCGATCACGTCGGGATAAAGTGTCCCCTGGCTGAGATACCGCACGTCGCCAAGGCGGCGCGCCTCTTCTTCGAAGACTTTGATAAAGAGCCTTCCGATGATCTTTCTCTTTTTCTCCGGGTCTCTGACGCCGCGCAGCGCGGCAAGAAACCTTTCCGACCCGTCGACGTATCGCACGTTCAAATGCAGGCGGTCTTTGAACAGATCGAGCACTTCCTGCCCTTCGTTCTTCCTGAGCACGCCGTTGTTCACGAAAACGCAGGTGAGCCTGTCGCCTATCGCCCTGTGGACGAGGGTCGCCACAACAGACGAGTCGACGCCTCCACTGAGGGCGCATACCACTTTCCCTTCCCCGACTTGAGCGCGGATCTTCTGCGTCGTTATCTCAATGAAGGAAGCTGTAGAAAAAAGGCCTTTTGCCTTGCAAATCTTGTAGAGAAAGTTTTTCAGGACGACTTTGCCTTTAGGGGTGTGGTGGACCTCGGGATGGAACTGCACGCCATAAATGGTCCCCCTCTCCTTCCTGATGGCCGCATAAGGAGAATTCTCCGAGTGGGCAAGGGCCATGAAGCCGGGAGGCATCGTCATGATGCTGTCGCCATGGCTCATCCAGATGATATCGCCGTCTGCAATGCCTTCCAAAAGGCCGTCCCGGCCGTCCAGATAAATATGGGCGCGGCCGTACTCCCGCTTGTCCGATCGCTGGACCTCACCCTGATAAACCTTGGCTATCAGTTGGATGCCATAGCAGATACCGAGGATCGGGGCGCCAAGACGGAATATGGCCGGGTCGCATGCGGGAGCATCCGCCTCGGTGACGCTCCTCGGACCTCCCGAGAGAATTATCCCCAGGGGGTTCAGAGACCTCAACTTTTCGACATCCGTATTATACGGGAATATCTCGCAGTAGACCTTCAGCTCCCGCACCTTTCTCGCAATAAGCTGCGTGTACTGGGACCCGAAATCGAGAATTGCCACCAGTTCCTTATGGTAGTCGCGCACGCTCATGCAGCCGGTCCGCCTTATTCGATTCTGTAGTTCGGCGCCTCTCTCGTAATCATCACATCGTGCACGTGGCTTTCGCGCAAACCTGCATTCGTGATCCGCAAGAATCTGGTATGCTTCTGCAGCTCACGCAGATTGCGGCATCCGAGATAGCCCATGCCTGCCCTCAGACCCCCTATCAATTGATGGAGGGTAAACGAAAGCGATCCCCTGTACGGCACGCGCCCCTCAATCCCTTCCGGGACTATCTTCGACTCGACCTCGTCCTCCCGGATGGAGTAACGGTCCCTGGTCCTGCCCTCTTTCATGGCGTCGAGCGACCCCATGCCCCGGTACATCTTGTACGTGCGTCCCTGGTAGAGCACCATTTCGCCCGGTGTTTCATCCGTTCCCGCGAAGAGGTTCCCTATCATCACCACGTCTGCGCCGGCTGCAAGGGCTTTTGTGATATCGCCCGAAAATTTGATGCCCCCATCCGCGATGACCGGGACACCGCGTTCGCTCGCCACCTTTACCGCGCCGGTAATGGCCGTAATCTGAGGGACACCCACCCCCGCGACGATTCTGGTGGTACAGATCGAACCCGGACCCACACCCACTTTCACCGCATCGCATCCGGCATCGATAAGCGCCCTGGCCCCCTCAACGGTTGCGATATTCCCCGCGATAACCTGTGCGTCCTTGAACGTTCTCTTAATATCAGCCACGGTCTCTATGACGTTCTTTGAATGACCGTGAGCCGTGTCGACTACGATCACGTCGCAGCCTGCCTTCAGCAGGGCGTCGACCCTCGTTTCCCTGTCGGGTCCCACGCCCACGGCCGCGCCGACCCGCAGCCTGCCGAGCGAGTCTTTGCAGGCCGAGGGGTATTTTATCACCTTCTCTATGTCTTTTATGGTGATAAGTCCCTTCAGGTTGTACTCTTTGTCCACCACAAGGAGCTTCTCGATCTTGTGCCGGTGCAGCACCTTTTTCGATTCTTCCAGGCTGATGCCCTCATCGACGGTGATGAGGTTCTCCTTGGTCATGACATCGGCGACCTTCTGCTCCACATTGGTCTCAAACCTGAGGTCCCTGTTCGTGATGATGCCGACCAGTCTTTTGCCGCGCGTGACGGGGATCCCGGAGATCCTGTAGCGCGCCATCAGGTCAAGCGCGTCTTTGAGGTGCTGGTCCGGCGATATGACAATAGGGTCGACAATCATACCGCTTTCCGATTTTTTTACCTGCTCCACTTCCTGGGCCTGCTCCCTCACGCCCATGTTCCGGTGGATGATGCCGATTCCACCCTCCTGCGCCATGCATATGGCGGTCTTGGCCTCGGTGACCGTATCCATGGCGGCGCTGATAAGGGGGATATTGAGCTTTATGGCAGAGGTGAGGAAGGTCGACGCGTCCACCTCGGAAGGCATCACCTCGCTGAAAGACGGAACAAGAAGAAGGTCATCGAAAGTGAGACCTTCCTCAATATACTGCTCGTTCATGCCGCTCTCCTCTTTTCTTAAAAACGCGCGCCCCGGTTCGGCTTATGCTGGCGGGGCCGCGCACTCCGGGCGAATGCTTAACAGCAATATACCATATTCGGCGGAGGAGATGGTAGAGATACCTCTTTCTCTGTCTTTTCGGTCGGTAGGCCGGCCGCCGGCCTGTTCGGAATCGTGCGCCCGCAAACCGCTCGCCTTCTCGGTGTCGCAAAATCCCTTCGATCCGTCCGGAAAATCTAGCACAATGGGAGACTCGCGTGAATTACCGCCCTCGCCGTGGGCGTTTCCGGCATACGCCGACTGTCAGCGCCCGCGCCCTTCAACGATAGGCTGAACAATTGCCTCACAGACCTATTGATCCAAAACCGCACACTTTCGCCGGCTTTCCACAAAACCGGGGAGGCAGGGGTGCACCTCCCGATTTCGTTCAGCAACGAGGAAAAATGGCCGATAGCGCCCCCACGATCTCTGGGGTGGCACAGTAATTGCTTTCACACTCCCTGGGGACTAGAGTCCCGCAACGATGAAACAGGCGTATACTTTATCACAGTATGAGACACAGAATTTGGATTGGCTTGAAAAGGGCAAACCGCCCAAAAGGGCGGGACGCAAAGCCACTGGCCTAAGCCCCTGGAGAAATAGGGGTATGGCAGCAGGGCCGCCAAGCGAATACAGCACCTTTAGCGCTGGATTTCGCGGGTGCCAAAAACCCCTGGGAGGCGCTATCATGCGTCATGTTCAATCTAAAAGTATCAGACCGGGCTTTGCTCGTCTTTTCGCAGGCACAATTTCGCTCTTTCTCCTCTTCTTCCTTTCGGTCCCCGTGCTGCTCTTCACCGGCGCCAATGCCCACGCCGAAGTCACATTAGGCTGGACCGCGAGCGCCAGCTCGACTGTGGCGGGCTACAAGCTCTATTACGGCACGGCAAGCGGGAACTACACATACAACGTAAACGTGGGCAACACGACAAGCTATGCCTTGTCCGGCCTTTCAGCCGGCGCCACCTACTATTTTGCAGCGGCTGCCTATGACAGCGCCGGTGACCAGAGCGCCTATTCGAACGAGTTGAGCTACACTGTTCCGTCCGCCTGCACCTACTCCATTTCCCCCACCAGTGGATCATTTGCCGCCTCGGGTGGTACCGGCAGTGTGAGCGTGACAACGAAAACCGGCTGTGCCTGGACTGCGGCAAGTGCGGCCTCCTGGATGACGATCACCTCAGGCGGCAGCGGCACGGGCAGCGGCACTGTACGTTATTCCCTAGCGGCAAATACGACCACGTCATCACTGACCGCGGCTTCAACGATCGCAGGTCGCGCATTCACTGTGACGGAAGCAGGAGTGCCTGCCTACACGATCACCGCATCCGCGGGAACGGGCGGCGCCATCTCTCCGTCGGGCTCCGTATCGGTTAAAAGGGGATCTAGCCAGGGCTTCTCTATTACCCCGGCGAGCGGCCACACGGTGAGCGGCCTGACGGTGGATAGGGTCTCGGTAGGACCGGTGAGATCATACACGTTCAGCGACGTGATGGTGAACCACACCATCGCCGCAACTTTCTCCGGCTGCACCTACTCCATTTCCCACACCAGTGGATCATTTGCCGCCTCGGGTGGTACCGGCAGTGTGGGCGTGACAACGCAAAGCGGCTGTGCCTGGACTGCGGTAAGTGCGGCCTCCTGGATGACGATCACCTCAGGCGGCAGCGGCACGGGCAGCGGCACTGTACGTTATTCCCTAGCGGCAAATACGACCACGTCATCACTGACCGCGGTTTCAACGATCGCAGGTCACGCATTCACTGTAACGGAAGCAGGAGTGCCTGCTTACACGATCACCGCATCCGCGGGAACGGGCGGCGCCATCTCTCCGTCGGGCTCCGTATCGGTTGAGAGAGGATCGAACCAGGCCTTCTCTATTACCCCGGCGAGCGGCTACACGGTGGACGGCGTGACGGTAGACGGGGTCTCGGTAGGACGGGTGAGCTTATACATGTTCAACGACGTGATGGCGAACCACACCATCGCCGCAACCTTCTCGCGTTGAAGGCAGCATTATTCCACCGTTCACTGAGCCCTATGGCATCAATGGCGCCGGCACGATTGTCGGGGCGTACAACGAACCGGGTGGTGAGGACCATGACTTTCCGGCGACCCCCGTTCCCGTCCCGGCTTCATTGCTCCTGCTAGGTCCCCACCTCAAAAAATTCAAAATTGGCGCGCTTGTCGGAACTCAAAACTTCTGCTATACTTCGGCAATATTTTCTCTTAAAGGAGGCGAACTTGCTGTTTAGCGAGGCAGGTCTCGTGGTGAAGGACTTGTACGTGGCCGGCTTCCCCTGGTCTGCCTGTTATCTGCTTGACGGAAAAAGGCCGGTTCTTTTCGAATCCGGCTATACGGCCGCGGGGCGGCTCTATGCGGAAGCTATCCGGGAAGCCCTGGGCGAAAGGGAGCCCGAGATACTCTTTCTCACACACGTGCACTACGATCATTGCGGCGCGACGGGATACCTTAAACGGGCCTTCCCTTCCTTGAGGGTAGCCGCGTCCGAAAGGTCGGCCGGCATTATGCGCCGCCCGAATGCCCTGGCACTGATAACCGAGCTTTCCAGACAGGCAACCTCCTATGTCTCCGGGAGCTTTAACGGCGATCGGTCGAAGCTGATCGACGAGCCTTTCGAGCCTTTCGATGTCGATATCATCGTGGGCGAGGGTGAGACCGTGGACCTGGACGGTATGACCGTTCAGGTCATGGCGACGCCTGGTCACACAAGAGACATGCTGAGCTACTACGTACCGGAGCGAAAGATACTCTTTGCGACGGAAACAGCGGGCTGCCAGGATGCCGCCGGCCATATCCTCATCTCGGCGCCCGCCGATTATGACTCCTTCCTCTCCTCTTTCGCGAGGGTTGCCGCGCTCCCCATAGAGATACTCTGCCAGGGACACCGGTTCGTCTGGGTGGGGGGCGACGAAGTCCGGGATTTCCTCGCCCGGTCGCTTTTCGCGGCAAAGCACTTCCGGGAAAAGGTAAAACGACAGCTCCGCGAAGAACAGGGATCGATCGAGCGGGTCGTGGCGCGGATCAAGTCCGAAGAGTACGATACAAATATGGGGCCGAAGCAGCCGGAAGGCGCTTATCTCGTCAATCTTCGCGCCACGGTTTCCCGTCTGGAAGAAGGTCTGAAAGAATAGGTCTTATAGGACCTATGGGACCTATTCTTTCAGACCTTCTTCCTGGTCTTTTTATAGACCTCTATCCCCGCTTTTTCCTCCAGGGGACAGACGTATTCGCAGATGCCGCAGCCATTGCACAGCTCATCGATAATATAAGGCTTTTTGAGCACCACCGCTTTCCCGTTGTAGTCGGTCTCCCTCACCGATTCGAACCTGATCGCCTTATCCGGGATCGGACAGTGCTCCTCGCAGACCATGCAGTTCATCTTCTTCGCGTAGGGCAGGCAGTGGTTCTTGTCTACCACGGCGAGTCCGATTACCGCCTTCTTCTTCTGCTCGAGCGGTAGTTTCGGTATCGCCCCTGTCGGACATACCTGCCCGCAGAGGCTGCAGTTGTACTCGCAGTAGCCCAGGCGCGGCACGATCGTCGGCGTGTAGAGGCTGTAGAGACCCGCTTGAAGGGAGGCCGGATAAAGGGCGCTTCTCAGACAGACTTTCATGCACTCCCCGCACCTGACGCATTTGTCCAGGAAGTCTTCCTCCCTCCTGACCCCCGGTGGACGCAGCAGGCGTGTCTCCTTGACCGTGGTTTTTATCCCGAGCATGCGGGAGACAAAAAGTCCCGATGCAAGCGATACGGCTCCCGTCACGAAGACCCTCCGTCCCGGCGAGAAAACGCGGCTTTTTGCGCGCTTCAGGGACAGGCGGAAGCTCACCCGCCCATGGACGCATTTTCTTTGACAGTCAAGGCAGAGGATGCAGTCGCTCTTCTGGAATACCTCCTCGTCGAAGGCAGTGGGACAATGGGCCCGGCAGTCGCCGCAGTCGGCGCAAAGCCGGACCGGCAGCCTCCTGAAAACGGAAAAGCGGCCGACAAGCCCGAGCAGCGTGCCCAGCGGGCAGAGGTTCCTGCACCAATTCCTGCGCTCGAACCTTTCGAGAAAAAGGATACCCAGAAAAAAGAGGAGAGAGACGAGGGCGAGGGGGTAAAAGGTGTCGCGAAAAGGGAGCAGGTAGCTCTTGAGGAAACTGTAGCCCGGGTCCAGATAATCTCTCGAATCGCCTAAGATGCGGTATAGCCCTACCCAGCCCTCGCGACCCAAAAAACCGAAGAGGGGGTACAGGGAGAATGTCAGGAAGCGGACGAAGATTGCGATGGGGTCCAGAAGACCGGCGAGATTCATGTTGAAAAGAGCCGCGAAGAGGATGGTGAAGAGGAGATAATACTTGAGCCTGCCCCTGAGGAAGGCAAGGGGTTTATGCTTCTTTATCCTTTTTGTCGACAGGTCGATGACCGTCCCCAGCGGGCAGATCCAACCGCAAAAAAACCTGCCGAGAACGGCGGAACAGACCAGGAGGACGAGACCGGGAAGAAGAAGGATGGTGAGCGTCTTTGCCGCGAACAGGCAGCTTAAGGCCACGAGCGGGTCTATTCGGAAAAAACTGTTGAGGGCGACGGAGATCTCGTCCTTGCCCCGATAGTCCGTCGTGACGAAGAGGAAGAAAAAAAGGACAAGGAAGAGAATCTGAAACGTGCGGGAAAGATTGACCTTCATATCTCGAATCTCGAATCGCGAATCGCGAATCTGTAACTTTTTTTCTGTCAGCCTCTACTCTTTCGTTTCGCGATCCGCGTTTCGCGTTTCGCGCTGCTTTACTCTTTCGTTCCTCGATCCGCGTGTCGCGCTGACGAAGTCCCTCCTAAACCTTAACTATCCTCACCTTCTCCAAATTTATCTCGCCGAGTCCCCTCCTGGCCGCGCATACCGTGATCGGCACGTCCCGGGGTTTGAGTCCGAATAAGCCCGTGGCATACGCGTCGGCTGCAACGATGTCGGTCGAGGCGATCACCTTGTTCAAGACCTTTACATCTTTAAGGCTCCCCCCGGTGGGGCCGTGGGCGGTAAGGATGCGGGTAGCATCGATCACCACCAGGTGGCTCTTTACCGTGCTGTTAAGGTCGGCGAGGGCATCCTCGATCTGCCGGTGAATAAACCCCCTGTCCCCGCCCATAATACCCATCATGTTCTTCAGAGCGAGGGTCAGGCCGGTAAGGGAATGGTGCTTCGCGATGGGGACATTGATGAAGACGTCGGCCGAGAGGGCATCACCGTAAAGCTCCCATTCCTTGAGGAAGGTCCCCTTGATGCTTACCTTCTTGTAACGCTCCTCTTCCATGTACCTGACATCCACATTCCTGAGGTCTTTTAACGCGGCGGGTATGCCGCTGTTTTCGTAAGTCCTTCTCGTGTCGTTGCAAGGATTGTCGAAAACCTTCACCTGCTTTGCCCCGGCTTTGAGACACTCTTCCACGATCGCTCTCACCACCGCGGGGTGAGTGGTCGCAGCCTGTTCCGGCCTTCTGTCCCATCCCATGTTCGGCTTGACAACCACGGCATTCCCGGCCTTCACGAACCGGCCGATACCCCCCATTGCATTGATCGCGTTCCTTGTGACGGCCCCATAGTCCTGACCCTCGGCAACAACAATGACAGGGGTCTCCTTTGCCGAGACCTCTTTCACCAATAACCTATTCATTACAACTAAGATGCCTGAAACTTTGAGAAATTCTCTTCTATTCATGGCGTAACCTCATGATGTCACTACTTAAATATGCCTCTTAACTTTCTCTATCTTGATTTTGGCGATCCTTCTCCCATGGATGCCGACCACGGTGAGCCGGTAGCCGTCATAGTGGATGATCTCGCCGCCTTTCGCGATCCCCTGGATTTGTGAAAGTATAAAACCCCCGAGCGTCTCGTAGTCGGGAGACTCGGGAAGATTGAGGTCAAGGAGATTATTCAGGTCGCGGACGGAATATGAGCCTTCCACCACGACGGACCCGTCCTTGTTTCTTTCCACCCGCAGGTCCACGTCCGTCTCATCCATAATCTCCCCGAATACCTCCTCCATAATGTCTTCGAGAGCGACAATGCCCGCGGTCGTGCCGTATTCGTCGACGACGATGACGAGATGGACCCTGTGCTTTTGCATATCCTTAAAGAGCGCACTGATCTTCATCGTGTCGGGAACGAAGTAAGCCCTCTTCAGGATCTCCTGCAGATCAAGGGGCCTGTCCAGCCATAACGTCCGCATCACGTCCTTCTGATAGACAATGCCGAGGATCTTGTCGAGATGATCCCGGTACACGGGATATCTGGAAAATTCATTTTCGATGATATACCGCACGTTTTCGTCCTGGGGCTTTTCGATATCCAGGGCATAGATATTGGGACGGGGGACCATGATCTCCTTCACGGAACGGTCGACGAACTCGAAGACGCTCTGTATCAGCTCTTCCTCCGTCCTGTCGAAGACGCCCTGCAGCCTGCCCTCTTCCAGCAGCACCTTGATCTCCTCCTCCCCGATCACCACCTCGTGGGTCCTCTTGAGCCCCAGCACCTTCATGATCGAGAAGACAGATTTGTTGAGGATCCAGACAGGAAGAAAAAGGACCTTCGAGAGCACTTCAAAAACAGGCAGAAGACGCAGGGCTGCCCGCTCGCGATAATTGATGCCGATATATTTCGGCAGGAGTTCACCCGCCACCATAATGACATAGGTAAGAGCGAGGACGACAAAAATGAGGGAGGCCGTCTCGGAGAATGCGCCCACATAAGGCACCTTCGCAACGAGGGGTTGCACGTAGGTGATTGAAATAATACCGCCGATTGCGGAAGCAAGGGTGCCGACAATCGTGATCCCGATCTGCACGAGGGAGAGGAACGTTTCAGGCTTTTCGCGCATCTGCAGCAGGGCCTGCGCCTTTTTCTCCCTCCCCTCCTTGATCATCTCCTTGATCTTGCTCTTCCGGGAGGAGACAATGGCGAACTCTCCCGCCGAGAATATTCCATTCAGGACGATGAGGACAGCGATGATAACTATTGACCGGAACAGATTGCCCATCGATATTTATACGGCCCTGCCGGCAGGTCTTCTTCGGAAAAGCTCAACATCAGGCTATTATTCTACCATTTTTTTTGAAAGAATGCTTGGGCCGCGCCTTTGCGTCATGAGGGGCCAAATCGCCGATGCAGCGTCGAACGTCGGTGACGTCATCTCCGGCTCCCCGATGAAAGTATTGAAAGCGGCTGGAATCTGATATAATTGGAGTATTCGGGAGGGAGGTAGATATGGAGGGCATACAATACGTTACTAACGAAAAGGGAGAAAAAGTGGCGGTTCAGATCAACCTCAAGAAATTCGGGGAGGTCTGGGAAGATTTCTACGATAACCTCCTGGCTAGGAGAAGAGCCAAGGAACCGCGAGAATCATTGGAATCGGTGAGAAACCGGCTTAGAAAACAAGGCAAGTTGAATGGCTGACTACGCCATTACCTTCGCCCGGAGCGCTCGCAAGGAACTCGAAGAAGAAAATGCCCGCTACGCATGGTTGGAGCCTCGTCGACTCCATCCCCGAAGAGCAGCGGCATGCCGCCGTCAGTTCTTGCTGAAAGGAAGGTTCTCTCGTGGTGTCCTTGAATGCCGTCTTTCCGAGGGAAAGCCTGAAATAGTTCTCGTAATCTTGCGGCATTTCACTGATAATGAAGGACAAGTGGATGGCAGCGGAAAGGCCGGCAGGGCGGGGATGAGAATACACGCCAGGAACGAACGTCACCATCGTCCGTCCGTCGAAACAACGACTCTATCGTCCTCCTTGGTCTTATGCTAAGCTATATGGACAGACTCTATAAGAGGAGGCTTGCAGGGCCATGAGAGATACGGTGCTAAACAAACTCATAGACGATTTTAACGAGCTGCCTTTCGAGGATAGGGAATATGCCCTGGATTTGATACAAAAACAGCTCGTCGAGGCGAAAAGAGACGCCATCCTCCGGAGAGCAAAAGAGGCGCAAAGCAACGTCAAAAAGGGCAGGGTGAAAAAAGGGTCTGTACAAGAACTGATGAAGGACCTGGAGAGTGATTAAGATCGTTTGGGATCAGGGCTTTAAGAGAAGCTACGGAAAGACTATCAAGAACGACGATGAGATCAAAAGGAAGTTCCGGAAAAGCATCCGCTTGTTCTGCTCAGATCCTTTTAACAACCGGCTCAGAACCCATAAACTGACGGGTAAACTCCAGGGGCTTTGGGCGTTCAGCGTAGATTATAAAACGCGAGTCGTATTCTCTTTCCTGTCAGATGATGAAGTGTTGCTGATCGATATTGGCGGCCATGACGAGGTCTATTGACAGACGGGCCGGGTGAGATCGGGGACAATGTCCCCTCAGGCTCCCCGCCGCCGACCAACCAGAAATGTGAATATGTCCCCGTCGCCCCCCCCCAGGCATGACAAAAAGCACCCCGGCGGTTTTTTGAAAAAATGAGCCGACCAGCGCTTTAGAGCACCGGCAGGCGGGCATAGACCTGTCGCGCCGTTTCTTGCTTCCGTTGGATTCTTACCGGGAATAAATAGCTGCAATGAAGGAGGATATCCTTGTTCATCCTGGGACTCAATCATGAACTAGAATATAGCAAGCTGTACTCGTTACTCTTAGGTTTCTTCTTTCGATGCCTTAGTCCAAATGGTAATCGTGAAAACAGGAGGAAAAAAAGACAGGGCCATTTTTTGGCCCTGCCCGCGATGTTTCGTGAACAACGCCTACTTCTTGAACCTTCTCCTTATGACCGCGAGACCGGCAAGGCCGGGGCCGAAGAGCAAAAGGGCGCCTGGGATAGGAACAGGGGCAGAAGGGCTAAAGAGGAAGTAGGTGAACTGTGCACTATCTAAGGTCGCCGGCTGGCCAAGCGTGGTAACGCTGAGATCGGCAGTGAACGAATCGAAAGTGATCGACGCGGTGGTCGGAAAGGCAAAAGCCAAGGCGAGTTGATTTGAAGTGGTGTTGTCCAGGGGTCCACTGTTGAGAAGGTTCGTGCCGGACGTGCCGCCGCTGAAGAAGGATATCGTTCCATGTGCTCCCGTATTTTCGGTCGGGAACGAGGACCCTTGCAGGTAAAAGGCAAAAGATGTCGATGTGCCCGATGCCGGTATCGTGTAGGGCGCATCGAGGGTGACGGTCGCGTTGATCGTATCGCCCAGCTGAACCGTGATCGGGTTGGAGTCAAGTCCGCTTAAAAACAAATACCTGTAGACGTAACCGGGTCCACTGCCGCTCACCGCGTTACTCACCGTTCCCGAAAGGGCGAGATCGAAGACAGTCGCGTGCGCCGGTAGACAGAAAGTGATTAATGCTGCAAATATGAACAATCCTACCGCCAGAGCCCTCGACTTCATGACAAACCTCCCATTAAATAGTTTACTTATCTGGTAGGCCAGATGGTTTGGCTTTTTCAGATTGTTTTGTTATGTTATACCGAGCAGCACACGATGTCAAGAAAAACTTTTGGGTGACATTTTTATGTTGCAATAACAGAAAAAACGTGCAGGTTCTGGAAAATAAATTCCTCTCCCTTCCATGTGGCATCCTTCACTCCCCCGGTAAGCCCGTATGCGAGCACTCGTAGGTGGAGTGAGTAGGAAAAGATAACACAGTCGGCTTGGGCCTATCGAACAAGACCGTGCAGACCATGATAGGGTATGGTATACTGAGGCAAGGGAGGCGGCCTTGTCCTATTCGGGCACCTATTATTTCGGCCACGTGTTCTGTGAAATGTCTTCCCGCGGCCGGTATGAGCGGCTCACGTATAGCCACGACCTGCTCCATTTTCATACGGATCTGGTGGAACGGGCGAAAAGGGCGGCACGGGGCTTCCGGGACGCCTTCAGCGAGTATTTCCGGCTTGCCGGCTACCCCGAGCTTTTAGGCGACCTCGACCGCGGCGAGATAAGCCTCGCCGCCGAACTGGCGAAGAACGGGCGGCCGGAGCAGGATATCATATGGCAGGTGATAAATCACCGCATGTTCAGACAGGTCCGGGACATCGCCAGGGGCACGGCCGGGATGGAGGGGATAGAGGCGTGGGTCGGCCTCTTCAACCGCTTCATGGAGTGCGGGGTTGCCCGTGCAACAGGCAGCCCGCCGACCCTGCGTATATATTGCGCCGAGGCCGAGCGGTTCGCCCCCTATTTCTGCTACCACGTAGCATCGAGGCTGGCCGGCGACAGGCCGTGCAGCCCCCTCTTTGAAGACCTGAGGCAGGCGATGGACAGGCTCCGCCAGGTATCGCGGAGGCAGACGGCCTTCGATCAGGCCTCCCTTAGCCAGCTCCTTCAATGGGCGGGGCGCTACGGGGAGGCAGTCCGGCAGGAGGAGGAAGGACAGGGCGATCCCCGAGGGCAACCCCTCTTCCACCCCTCGTGATTTCAAGGCATACCCATTTGGGCATAAAGCGCCGCCGTTGCCTCGCGCGCACGCTTCCCGGAGAGGAGTGTACCCCAATTGATTCGCGCTCCTCGGAGCGCACGCCTGCCGCGCTCCCTGTCATAGGCAGCAAGACTGACTTTTTAAGGTCACCAGAATTCTCCAAATGTATTCTCCAAATGCGTGCGGGCTGAATTAGGGGAGAGGGGTCCCAGGAATAAGGTGCAGGGCTGCTGACAATTGGTTTTCCTCGCACCTGAATTCCGGCATCGATCATGGTTGTGCTCGATGCCGGATCGGGTGGACGCGGGGCACCCGGACGGCCAATCGGCGGGTCGTGGAGGGATCGATGAGATGTGGATGCGATCTGAGCCTTGCTGCCCGTAGGCGTACTGAACGTACGTCGGAGGGCGCAAGGCGAAGAGCGCGCGGCAGATCGCGATTCCTCCAGGCCGTCGGCCGGCCGCCCCCCACCTTATTTTTGGAAATAGTCGTTCACCTGGTGCATGAACGCTTCCAGCCTGGTCGTGGTGTTGCTCTCCCCCTGGCCGTCATAGGCGACGTTAAGCACGGGCACGCTGTATTTGTTTTGGATCAGCGTCATGATTGCGCTTGAAACCGTGCCGGGCATACAGGTAAACGGCATGGCGTTGATGATCCCGGAGGCGCCCTTGCGAATGAAGTCGATGCTCTTGCCCACGGTCAGTATCGCCTCCCCCTCGAAGCTTTCATCCAGGTAAGGCATTGCCTGGTTCAGCACATACCTGATCCTCGGTTCTCGCCCTTGTCGCAGGTAGTGCTCGAATATCTTTTCCATGCGGTGTTCGTCCTTCCTCTGTATGTAATCGGTAAGCATGATTTGGAAGAGCCCCGGCAGACCGCCCTGGTCGAGGCTCTTCTTCTTCCCCGTGTAGTTCACATAGGTGATCCATTCGGTGATGGGGGCAAGCCATGCCTCCCCTCCAAACTCCTCTATCCTCCTCACCAGGTCATGATTACCGAACCTGTTCGAGCGTATATAGATCTCCCCGACGATCCCCACCACGGCTTTTTGCTCTCCCGTCCTCGGGATAGCAAGAAACGCCCGGACCGCTTCAGCGAGCGCTCCAAAGACGGCGTCCCCGCCCTCCTCTATCGCTGCCCCGATGCGCAGGAGCTGTGCCGCGTACACCCGGTCTGTTTCCCCTGGGACCCGCTCGTAAGGCCTCGTTTGATGCAGCATCTTGACCAGGAAATCCGTCGCGACAATCGCCCTCCACCCCAGCCTTGCGAACCTGCCGCCCACGATATCAAGCTCACGGTAGAGTCTGTCGTCCTGGTTCGGCGCGTAAATGGGCACATTCTCGAAACCATGCTCGCTCAGCACCATGCGATGGAAGCGGTGGTACTGGCCGAAACGGCAGGGCCCGCTTCCCGACGGCATGAAGAACGCACTCTTGTCGGGATCGAAATCCGGCCTTCTGCTCGTCTTCAGCATGTCGCCCGTGGTAAGGATACAGGGAAAGCATTCTTTCCCCAGCGTATATTTTCTCCCGATCTGGATCGTCTCTTCATCCGATTCCCGCATCACTTCGGCGTCCACGCCGCAGGCCCTGAAAGCGCCGACAAAGGGGAATGCATGGTCCGACATATAAGGTATGTAGATCTTCCTGGCACGGCCGTCCGACATAAAGGTTGAGACAGTCCGCTTTTCGGCCCTGCCTTCCGTCTTTGCATTCTTGATGCTGTCGAGGAATGCCTCCAGGCGGGTGATAATGCCCGCGTCTCCGCTATGCTCGTCAATCTCCAGTTGCAGAAAGGGTTTGCCTTCCATGATCTGCTTGAAGAAATGGGTGATGAACGAATCGGGGCCGCACCCGAAATTGGTGATATATATCCCGTAGAGGTTGGGGTGAGACCTGATGATTTTCGCTGCCCTCAGGATCTTTTGCCCATAACCCCAATACATGTCCTTCAGGTCGTCGTCTTCCGCCACGCTGTCGAGAGGCAGCATGTCGATGGGGATGGACGAGACGCCCAGGTCGGACAGTTTCTTGTGGACGTTGAGGTTGGCCCCCGGGTCCATGCTGTTGTAAGGCCTTCCGACGAGCACCATTACTTTCTCGCCGGACTTTATGTCGGCAAGGAACCTTGACCCCTCGTCGAGGCATGCCCGATAGAACCGGTCCTGGACATCGTTGGCAGCGGCGAAGGCATCCGCGATCTCCTTCTTCGATTTTCCGAGGCTTTTCCCGAATGCCGTCAGGTTGGCCAGGGCGGTCTTGGCTTTGCCGAAAAAAACCACCGGGGACTCCACCTTTACGCCCAATTCGTCGAAATCGATGGAAGCCCTGGACGTATAGGGGAGCGCTTGCGCATAGGGGCAGGCAAAGCTGTTCAGCGTGCCTTCGGACTGCTTCCTGAGGCTTATCACACTCGGCATGAAAATCCTGCGTATCCCCTTGTTCACGATGTTGAGAATGTGGCCGTGGGCGAGCTTGACGGGGAAGCATGACTCGACGATAATGGTCTCGACCCCCTCCTTGATAATCTTCTTGTTGGTCGCGTCGGAGAGGACTACCGAAAAGCCGAGCTCCGCGAGAAAGCTCCCCCAGAAAGGCAGAAGCTCGTGGGTGTTAAGGATTTTCGGCAGCCCGATCACCTCCCCGCCGTTATCCTTCCGCCCGAACGTATCGTGGAGCAGCTCCTCCCTGACCTTGAACAGGTCTTTCGCCTCAAGCCCTTTGACGCGCCTCACCACATCGTATTTCTCGCACCTGCTGCCGTAGTAAAGCGGTGTCTCACCCTCGCATATCACCCGCCTGATCTCACAGAGGTTCTCGCACCCCTTGCACTCGAAGGTGTCGATCGTGTAAGATCGCTTGCTCAGGTCGAATCCCTTGAACCCGCTCCGCTCCCAGTTCTTTTCTTTCATGGCCAGTATGGCGGCGCCTATCGCTCCCGTCACGTCGTGGTGCGAAGGCACGGTAATCGGCTTGCCGCATACCTTTTCGAAGGCGGCGACAACACCTTTGTTGAATGCGGTCCCACCCTGGAAAAAAATCCGCTTCCCTACCCTCCTGTCGCCCACGACTTTGTTCAGGTAGTTGAGCACTATCGAATAGCACAAGCCCCCAACGATGTCATCCGTCTTCGAATCCGCTTGCTGGTGGTGCATGACGTCCGACTCGATGAAGACGGTACACCGCTCGCCCATCTTTGTAGGATTTTTCGCGCTGAGGGCAAGTGCCGAGAACTCGTTCTCGATTGATATGCCCAGCCTTTCCGCCTGCTCTTCCAGGAAGGAACCCGTACCTGCGGCACACGCCTTGTTCATCTCGAAGTCGACGATCACCCCATTGTCGATACTGATATATTTCGAGTCCTGTCCACCGATCTCGAAGATCGTGTCTACCTCGGGGTCTATCGCGATTGCCGCCTCCGCCTGGGCGGTTATCTCGTTGCGCACGAGATCGGCCCCGATAAAGTCGGCCGTCAGGTACCTGCCTGACCCCGTTGTCGCCACGCCCAGGATCTCTACGCTTTCCCTTACTTCCATGGCTATCTCGTCGAGCCCGCGCTTCACCGCCTCGAGAGGCCTTCCTTCCGTCATGAGGTACCTCTTGGCAAGCACGTTCTTTTGCTCATCGATCACGACGAGGTTGGTGCTGATGGAGCCGACGTCCACTCCGAGGTAGGCCCGCACCATGTTTTCCGGTCTCTTCACCTCGTAGGCCACGTGCAGGTTCCGGTCCGATATGGTCAGCGGCTCATGGGCCTCCGCCGTTTCCTCCCTGGCCAGATACTCTTTTATCCCGCCCACGCCGATAAACCGCACCTTTTGCCGGGGATCATCCAGCACGGCGAATATGGCGCCGATAGCGCCCATCGAGGTGAAATGCTCAGGCACGATCAACTGGTCGCCCAAAGAGAAGACCTCATTTATCGCCTTCCTCATGCCCGCATTCGCGGCCACCCCGCCTATAAAGGCCATGGGCTTCCTCACCTCTTTGCCCTTGGCGATGTTGCTCTTGAAATTCCTTGCAAGGGCAAAGCAAAGGCCCGCAACCAGCTCGTAATCCGGCGTGGCGATCTGTTGAAGATGGATCATGTCCGTTTTCGCGAAGACCGTGCACCGGCCGGCGATTCTCGGTATGTTCTTTGCTTTGAGGGCAATCTCGGCAAACTCTTCGATAGTGAACCCAAGTCTCGACGCCTGCTGGTCCAGGAAGGAGCCCGTGCCTGCGGCGCACAGGGTGTTCATGGAAAAATCCTTTATCCGCAGGCGCTTGCGCTCACCGTCAATCTCGAATATGATGAATTTGGAGTCTTCCCCACCGATATCGACGACGCTTCCCACATGGGGCAGGAGGTGATGGAATGCCTTGGTCAGGGCTATGATCTCATTGGTGAACGATGCCCCGACGAGCTGCGCGAATGTCTTGCCGCCCGTGCCCGTCACGGCCACGAATTCTATCGCCGTCCCATATGCCGCCTGAAGTTCTTCCACTATGGCGCCTGCCGTATGGATCGGCTTGCCCTTGTGGCGCACGTACCGGTCCTCGGCGATGTCTCCCTTTTCATCAAGCACCGCGACGTTCACGCTTACAGATCCGATGTCAACACCAACTCTGAACATCCATTTTCCTCCAGCGCGAAAATGACTTGATTTCTAAAGATTTACTGTGCTACTAATTTTATAATACAAACGAGCACCCATTCAACAGAAAACCAATGATAAGAAGGGCGAGAATAATAGTGACGGGAATTGTCCAGGGCGTCTTCTACCGCCACAACACAAACCGGAGGGCTGACGAGCTGGGCCTTGCGGGCACGGTGAGAAACCTGCCGGACGGCTCGGTCGAGATCGTCTGCGAGGGCGATGAGAAGGAGATCGAGAGACTCATCGAATGGTGCAGGCAAGGTCCGAGGGGCGCCTTCGTCGAGAACGTCGACGTGCAATGGCACGAAAAGTCCGGCGGTTTAACAGGGTTTTCCATCGTCCACGGATGATCAGGCCTCGCTTTTCTTCCGCTCCACCAACTCGACGTCCACCTCGCCCTTGAAGGTCTCTGCAAGGTCCGCCTGGAGCTTCTCAAGGGCGTCCTGCTGCTCGAACTCGACGACAAGCTCCTTCTCATCCAGCACCTTCAGGCGCCCGTATCTTTTTACCACCTCGATAACCTCCCCCGGATCGGTCGTCACCCAGCCCTTCATCCGGCGAAGCAGCTCTTCGCCGTTGAACGGCCTCTCGATGGTGAGATCGACCCTTCTCCTTTTCGCCTCCCAGCCCACGACGGCGGGCAGCACAAGAGTGGGAGTGACAGGGTCGTGCATGGCGGCGCACCGGAGCCACAACTTCGCCCGAACCATTGATCTGCTCCTTCAACGATTTTTCACAAGATATCCGTAAAAAGCCTCAATGTCAAGCATACCCGAAAGAACAACGCAATCCTTTGACTTGCCCGTTGAAACCATATATCCTCACGTGAATGGGACGACGGGCGCGCGTTAAAGCAGGTGAAGAGACACGCCTCGGGCCGTGGAGCACCGGGGAGCTGGAACAGATGCTGGCTGCCGCGTCTGTGATGCCCGGTCTGCCTGCCAGGATAGACTTTATTTCCGGCAGCTTCCTGGGCGTGCCTTACGGAGAATCGACGCTTATCGGCTCACCCGAAGTACCCGAGGTATTTGTCATCAATCTCCAGGCAGTCGATTGCTTCACCTACCTCGATTATGTGGAATCTATGCGCGTATCCCGCACTTTTTCCGAATTCCGGCGTCACCTGAGGAGGCTGCGGTACAAGTCGGGTACGGTTGCGTACGGGGCGCGGCGCCACTTCTTTACCGACTGGGCCGCGTCGACCAGGGTGCACGACGTGACAGGCGTGATAGGACGCGAAAACGCGGCGGCGGCGGCAAAAACCCTCAACAGGAAGGGCGGCGGCGGATCGATTCTGCCGGGGATACCGCCGGTGGAGCGAAAGATCGTTTTCATACCCACGGAGAGGCTCGACCGGCCGGCCCTCGACGGCTTGAGGACAGGCGACTACATCGGCATATATGCGCCGGCCGAGGGGCTTGACGTCTCCCATGTGGGCATCTGCATCAGGCGAGAAAACCGCATCCTCCTGCGCCATGCGTCTTCGATAGCACAAAAGGTGATCGACCAGGACTTCACGCCCTATATCGAAGGGAAGCCGGGGATAGTGGTGCTCAGGCCCCGCATTTAAAGAGCCCGCTGCGCCTGCTCCCCGGCCATCCTGACAATAGCATGGCGCAGGCGCCAGACAAGCAGAAGCCCGGGGAGCGCCGTGATTGCGGCGAGGGAAAAAAAACCGGCCCACCCGATCGATTCCACGACGTAGCCGGACGTGGGGGCGATAAAGACACGGCCGAGGGAAGCCAGCGAGGAGAGCAGGGCATACTGGGTAGCGGTGTAGCGCCTGTTGCACAGACTCATGAGAAAGGCCACAAAGGCGGCGGTGCCCATACCGCTGCTCAGGTTTTCAAAGCCTACTGCGAAGGCCATTGCAGCATAGCTCTTGCCGATCCACGCAAGAGCGGTAAACGACAGGTTCGATACGAGCTGAAGCACCCCAAAGAAAAGGAGTGATCGAAAAAGACCGAGCCGCACCATGAGAGAGCCCCCGATAGCCGCCCCGGCGAGAAGCGAGACAAGGCCCAGCCCTTTATTGATCTTCCCCACATCGCTTGCCGAAAAACCGAGCTTGATGAGAAAAACCGAGGTCATGGTCCCCGCGTAGGCATCGCCCAGCTTGTAGAGGACGATCGCCAGGAGCAGCATCCATGCCGACGGGCGGGAAAAAAAATCCTCGAGAGGCCCCCACACCGCCTCACGCATGCTCTTCGGAGCGGTCACCAGAGTATCCGGCTCGGGCGCGAATACAGCGCCCACGATCCCCACAACCATGAAGCAGGCCATGAGCAGGTACGTGCTCTGCCAGCCGATGCGATCCGAAAGGACAAGGGCAAGGGCGCCGGAAACCAGCACGCCGATCCGCCAGCCGACGATGGAGGCGGCCGTTCCTGCCCCGCGCTCTTCCTCACGCAGAAGGTCGGTCCGGTATGCGTCGATAACAATGTCCTGGGACGCCGAGGTGAAGGCAACGAAGAAGGCGAGTCCGGCAATTGCAGCGAGGGCGCGGGCAGGTGAACTGAAGCCCATGCCGGTGATGCCGATGAACAGAACGAGCTGGACCAGTATGATCCATCCGCGCCTTCTGCCGAGCCAGGGCGGCACAAAGCGGTCCATCAAGGGAGACCAGAGGAACTTGAGCGCATACGGCACGCCGATGAGGGAAAAAATGCCTATGGTATGGAGATCGATGCCCGTCTTGGCCATCCAGACCTGGAGAGTGCCTCCGGTAAGGGCTACAGGGAGACCCGATGAAAACCCGAGCACCGCCATAAGCAGCATGCGGGGCTTAAGGTATACCTCAAGAAAGGGGGAAAGGGCGCGCGGCATCAACACGTCCCGCCAACAGAAAGCATGGAGCAGTGTAGCAGATTACATCAGGACCGGGCAATAGCTCGGGCCGGGTAATGAAAACAGGTTCTCCGGACGACGAAACGCCCCTTACCACATTGCATGGCCGCCATCTATAACCAAGGCCTGTCCGGAGGTACTGTCCGCCTTGCAGAAGTACAAAACCCCTTCTCCGATTTCTTCGCCGTCTGCGGCCTTCCCAGGGGCATATGGATTTTCGCGATTGTCTCGATGAACTTCGCAGGCTCGACACCGAAGGCGGGGCTCAGATGTTCGCTCCACATGGGTGAATCGATAAAGCCGGGGCAGACCGCCGCCACGCGGATTCCCTGCGTGGCATACTCCATGGCAGCAACCTAGGTGAGCCCTACGACCCCGTGTTTCGCCGTTGTATAGCCGCAAACCAGGCTGAGGCCTGTGAGTCCCATCGCCGACGCAATGTTCACGATCGCACCCTTGCCAAGTGTCAGCATCCGGGGGATTTCATACTTCATGCACGGCCAGCCCCCGGTGAGGTTGATCCCGATGATCCTGTGCCAATCCTCCTCCGAGTAATCGGCAGTAGGTGCATTGGCGCCGCCGATACCTGCATTGTTGACCGCGTAATCCAACCTGCCGTAGGTCTCGATGGTCCTGGCCATGAGGGCCTGAACGTCGGCGGAACAAGATACGTCGGTTCTCACAAAAAGTGCTTCCCGCCCTTCGCCTTGATCATCCGGACCGTCTCGGCCCCGTGGTCGACCTGCACGTCGGCTACGGCCACTCTAGTTCCCCTGGCGGCCAATGCCAGCGCCGAAGCGCGTCCGATTCCCCCGGCCGCACCCGTCACGAGCGCCACCCCTCCCTCGAATTCCGTCATGGCCTTCTACTCCTCTATCTGCGGCTCCGCGGAGCCGGGGCGGAACCACGTGACCGGACGGTAGTGGCGCGCAACGAGTCCCGCCTGTTTGAACTTGGGATACCCAAGAACAGCGGCCGTCACCACGGTCCACGACGGGTCTCCATACCCGAGCTTCGCCTTGAGTTCGGGAATGAGGTTGACTCCCTTTCCCGCAAAATTGCTCCAGCAGAAGCCGAGTCCCAGAGACGCCGCCGCTAAGTTCATGTTTTCCCCGCAGACGCCGATCTCCAGGGCCGCATCGTTCAGCTTTTCGTTACCGCCTAAGAAGATGGCGCAAGGGGCACCGAGGAAGATCGGGAGTTCCCTGGCAGCGACGCACCGGAAGCCGTACTGGGTGCGGGGTTCAAAAACGCCGGTCGCCACGAGTCCTACCACGTTCATGATGGCATCGTCATTGAGGAATGCGGGGTACATGCCTGCATACAGCGCCTGAATGGCGGCTTCGAGCTCGTCGATGAACGCCTTGTCCGTAACGACGGCGAACTTCCATGGTTGGTGATTGCCGCCGCTCGGGGCAAACCGTCCTGCTTCCAGAACACGCCGGATGAGATGGTCGGGCACCGGGTCTTTCTTGAAGTTCCTCACGCTCCGCCGCTCCATTATGGTCTTTTCCACCAGGTTCCACTCGTCGGACTTACCGTCTTTGTCCTTGGGCTCCAGGGGCATCTTTATCTTCGGAAACCCCGTATCGAAAAAACCTCCGCGTACCTCGTAGGGGCTGACGATCGATATGGCGTCCTTCGGGCATGCTACCATGCAGTTAAAGCACGAAAAGCAGAGGCTGCCCTCCTTCATTTTAGGATGTTCCTTTTCGTCCATCTCCCAACATTTGTAACAACAGTTCTGGAGACAAAGACCGCAACTCGAACATTTCTCCGGATCCACCTTCATTACTCCGCCCATGACACCTGTAGGTCTCAACATAGGTTTGAGATCCTCAAAGGTCGGGGCTTTTGGGGCTTCTTTTGCGTCATCCATCGCTTATCCTCCCATTGTTTTTATCATGAGGCCTTTCGCCCTCATGTTGTGCAGGGCGGGTGACTCACGTCCCCCATCCTCCCTTCGGCTCAATGATCTCCGTCAGCACGCCGGACATGCTTTGCGGGTGTATGAAGACGGCCCTAAAATCCTTCGTGTCCGTCTCATCCATCAGCCTCATCCCTTTGGCCTTGAAATGGTCGATCACCTGATCGAACTGATCCACCTCGAGAGAGACATGGTGGATGCCCTCTCCTCTCGTCCGGATGAATTTGTCGATGATGCTTCCCGGCTCGAGGCTGCCCAACAGCTCGAACCGCGCTTCACCGATTGCAACAAGGACAGTCTCGAATTTCTCGTCCTCGAACCTGTTCCGCCAAACCTCCCTGGCGCCGCAGGTCTTCACGAAGAACTCAAGGGTCCTCTCCAGGTCCTTCGCGGCGATACCCACGTGGTTGAATCTCGTTATCACGCATCACCTCTATCTATCGTGCAAGTATGTGTATTCCCGCAACGGCTCCATGCTCCAGGTTTGTCACCAATCCGCCGAGCATCTGGGCCAGGCCCACCTTCGCATTGGGCGTCTGGCGGGCCCCCGCCTGACCTCTCAGGTGCAGGACGACCTCGCACACGGTGCGGATGCCCGACGCGCTCAAGGGGTGTCCCAGGGCGAGGAGACCCCCGCTCGGATTGACGGGGACGCGGCCGCCTATGGCCGTTGCGCCCGACCGGAGGAGATCTATGCCCTCCCCCGGCTTACAGAGCAGGAGGTCCTCATATCTCAGTATCTCCTCGTTCGCAAAGGCATCGTGCATCTCGACAAGGTCGATGTCTTTGGGATCGACCCCCGCCATCTCATATGCCATCTTTGCAACCTTGACACCCACGGGTGATGAACAGATGTCTTCCTGGGCATACTTGTAGTCTGCCGAACAGAGTGCCGAGCCCAGGACCCGTATGGGTTGGGTCGTATATCTTCTCGCCACATCCATGGAACAGAGAATGGCTGCTGCTGCCCCATCCGTATTGGGGCAGCACATGAGGAGCGTAATGGGATCGCAGATCATGCGCGAATTGAGTATCTCCTCGACAGTGAACTCCTTCTTGTACTGGGCCTGTGGGTTGAGACAGCCGTTGTGGTGGTTCTTGACCGACACCCGGGCGAAGTCCTCCAGCGTCGCCCCCGCCTCCATCTGCCTTCGCGCGACCATGCCGAACATGGCGGGCATGGTCATGCCGATGTGCCCTTCGAGATCGTCCTTCTCCGGGGAGATCAGTTTGCCTGCTATGGGGCTCGTTGTCATCGATTCTACCCCCATGGCGATCCCGACGTCGTACCTGCCGTCGGCGATCTCCTTCCAGACCCCTCGAAACGACGTCGATCCCCCGGCGCAGGCATTCTCCACGTTGATCATCTCGATGCCGCGTATACCCACTTCCTTCAGTATCTGCTGGGAGGTACAGTTCGCATCGTACTGTCTCGCGCAGTAGGCGACCTGAATTGCCCTCGGCGGAATGGCGCAATCGGCCAGGGCCGCCTTCACCGCTTCCGACCCCATGATTGCGGCAGATTTCCACGGGAACTTTCCGAATTCGCTTTGTCCTACTCCGATCACTGCCACTTCTCTCATTGAAGCCTCCTCACTAACACGGGGTCAGCCCTTGACAGAGGACAACGTCTCCTCACGCAGTCTCATAGCCGGTCCTGCTCCGAAGTTGTCCTCTGTCAAGGGCTGACCCCACCTTTCACGGGTTTGAACTTGTACCCCATGATCCGTTTGCCGTCCTCTTTCCAGAGCTCGTCTATATAGACCTCCATCTCCGCGCCGATCCGGTAGGTCAAATCTGCCGTCGTCATGAGCGGGGCAAACACGCGTACCCCCTCGGGCAGATCAACGAGTCCCACCGCATAAGGCGGCGGGAAATGGGTTGAAGCCATGCGCCCGATGCTGTAAGAATAGAGTTTCCCCCTGCGGCTGAGCGCAACCTCTTCCATATCTTTTGCCAGACAGTCGAAACAGAACGGCACTTTCGGGAAGAAGATCCTCCCGCATGCCTTGCATCGACCGGCAAGAAGCCTCCCGCCGCCGATTTCATCGAATAGGCCTTCTTTTACGGGCACCGCATCTTCGGACATGTTTCCTCCTCGTCTTTCCCTATTTCTTTACCTTGAATCCGGCCTTCTCCCTGTCCCAGGTGGCAGGGGTAACGCCCGCCTCCCTGAGCTTCGCCTTCTGCACCTTTTCGTTCGCTGTCTTGGGAAAGCCGTCCACGTACTCGACGAACCGGGGTACCGCGAAATAGGGCATCCTCTCCGCGCAAAAGGCGAGCAATTCCTCCGGTGGCAGCTCCTGACCCGGTTTCAGTATGACCACAACCTTCACCTCATCCTCGGACAGCTCCGATTTCACGGAGATGGCGGCGGATTCGGCCACCAACGGGTGCGAGTTGACTACCCGTTCTATCTCGGCGGACGAGATATTTTCTCCCCGCCTGCGGATATAATCCTTTATCCGGTCCCTGAAGAAGAGGTAGCCCTCCTCGTCCAGACAACCGGCATCGCCCGTGTGGTAAAAATGGTTTCGCACGAGCTCGACGGTCTTCTCCGGCATGTTCTGATAACCGAGGGCCGTGGCCCACGGAACCCTGCCCCGGGCGACGATCTCTCCTACCGTCCCCGTGGGTACCGGCCAGTCATCCTCATCGACGATCCGCACCTCGAAGCTCTTCGTCTCCTTCCCGCAGGAGCCGATCTTCGGTGTATCCCAGGGGTTGTAGGTGATGATAGCCAGCTCCGTCAGCCCATAGCCCTCCACCACCTTCAGGTTGTACCGTTTTTCGAAATCGGTATATATTTCAGGGGGCATGGGGTAGGCAGCGCAGACCCGTAAAGGGTTGTCGCCGTCGTCCGGCTTTCTCGGCTGGCTGTAAATGAACTGAGCGATGGCCCCCAGTGAGTTGAACATGGTCGCCTTATGTTTCCTGACCTGGTCCCAGAACCGGCTGGCGCTGAACTTCTCGTAGATCACTGCCTTCGTGCCCAGAAGCAGGGTAGGATAGATGCAGAGGATACGGGCATTCGCATGGAAAAGGGGGAGGAAGGTGAAGAGCACGTCCTTTTGGGTGGCCCGCGTTGCCTCGATATACTCGAGGGCCGAGAGGTAGATCATGGCGTGGCAGTCGAGCACCCCTTTTGCCGCCCCTGTTGTCCCCGAGGTATAGATGATCATTTGCGGGTCACTGCTTTTCACTTCTACCTGAAGGCTCTCAGGAGGGTTGTCGAGGAGGTCTCTGTAGCTCAGGACGTCGAACCTCATCTTCGGAAGTTCTTCCCGGTTGTCTGATTTCGACCAGACCACCACCGTCCGAAGCCCCGGCACGTCGTCGGCGATGAACTGCAGCCTGTCGAGCAGGTCGCGGTCTATGACGATGGCCTTGCAGTCGGAGTTGTTGATCATGTGAGAAAGAAAACTGCCTTTGTTCGCGAGGTTTATGGGAACTTCTATAATACCCGCCTTCGCCGCCCCGAACCAGAGATAGACAGAATCGAGGCTGTTCGGCAGGAAAGTGGCGAGCGTATCCCCTTTGTTCAGGCCTAGCCGGCGCAGGCCGTTCGCAATGCTGTGTGTCGCTTCATTGCACGCGTTGTAGGTGACGGTGCTGCCGTTCTCGAATTCGAGGAACGTCTTGTCGCCGCATGTTGCGGCTTTGTCCGTGAGGATGTCTCCCAGCGTCTGTTCTTTGAATGGATAGTGCTTCATAGGTTTGACTCCTTCGGTTGGATCGGCGCCCCCTTGCGAAAAGGGGTTACGCGCTGGGGGAGTGCGCAAGGGGGGCACCGATCAGCATACCGTTCTCTCCTTACTCTTCGTCCTCACGCCTTCCTTGGGTACGTTTTCGCTACGGTGAAGCCTCCCACAAGCGAGAGCGAGTCGTTCGAGCCGTCGCAAATCGTGGTAGTGCGGGCGTCCCTGTAGAGCTTCTCGATGAGGTACTCCTTTGAAATCCCGTTGCCGCCGAAGGTCTGTATCGCATCGCCTGTCACATCGACCGCGGTTTGTGTTGCGAACGTCTTTGCCGCGAAAGCATATTCAGGCACGCGCTTTTCAGGGGGGCTGGTCCAGTTGTAGACAAAGGCGGAGCGACACAACTGCCTCGAGGCCTCGACCTTGCGGAACATGTCGAAGAGCCTCTGCTGGATATTCGGGTGGTCGATGAGGAGCTTTCCACCCTGCTCCCGCTGCCGCGCATAGTTAAGGGTCTCTTCAAAAGCTGCCCTCGCCAGACCGGTCGCCCAGACGCCCACCATGGGCGTGGTCATGCAAAGATGGGCCGCCAACGCCCCTTCGTAGCGGTCCGGCCCTATAATCATTGACTCTTTCGGCACACGGACCTCATGAAAGTAGACCTCGCCCTGGCAGAGGTCCCTTGTGCCGATCTTGTTGAGGGGTTTTCCCTTGGAGACGCCCGGACGGTCCAGGGAAAAGACGAATATGCCGCTTCCCGCGTGGCCCATAGAGGGCTCGACCTGGCACATGAGGAGGATGGTCTTCGCCATGGGGCCGCCCGAGACCCACGCAGCCTTCTGGCCGAAGATCACGTACTCGTCCCCGTCGAGGCGGGCGCGGCACTGGGCCTTGATGTTCGGGTCCCGGAAACTCGGATAGCCGGGCATCACCGTATCCGATCCATGGTCGGGTTCGGTAATGGCCCAGCAGCCGATATAGCTCGCTTCGGTGTCCTGACAGTAAGGCACGGTGAAGGTCTTGATGAATTCTTCGCCTCCCTCGACCGCCACCGCGGCATCGAGACTGGTATTGAGAGTCAGGGTCAGGCCGAAGCTCCCCCAGGCCAGCTCTTCCATGACAAGTGCTATCTGCCAGGGAGTGAGGCCGGGGCCGCCGACCACCTCGGGGAAGGGAAGCTTGTGATACCCAAGCTTGTATGCCTTCCGCATAAAATCCCAAAAGGGTGACTGGGGAGCAAACGCATCATCCACGCTCATTTTGTCGAGCTCGATAGAAATGGGGCGCATCACCGTCTCCGCGAATTTGTGGGCGGAATCTCGAAGGGTCCGATCTTCCTTTGTCAGATTTAAGTCTAAATTGCAATACTCCATGTACACTATCCTCCTTTGACGAGCGTTTTGAAAATCTTAGTTTATCATGGCTACGCCAACTGCGCCTGCGCTTTGGCCCTTCTGGCCACAACCCTGGGCGCGGTTTCTTTCAGGAACATGCTGCACAGAAAGCATACGGCGCAGGCCGCGATGACCATGTACATCGTGTAGGTCAATCCATAACTGTCCGCGATCCATCCCCCGATCGCGGGAAAGACGGTGGCCCCTATCACCTCTCCAACACCCTGGGGTACTGCCACAGCCGTTGCTGCAATGGTGAAGGGGACGCTTTCGGTCGGGACGATAACGAGGAAAAGAGGGTAACTGGAAAGTCCCACACAGAACAGGGCGAAGTATAACGCCAGTGTGCCAAAGCCTGTTCCGGCCGGAGCCATTGCAAAGAGGACACCGCCTAACCCGCCGATGAACCAGAGCACCAGCAGTGATGGTTTGCGGCCTATGCGATCTGAGAGATGGGGCAGCGCCACCTGTCCGATACAAGTCAGGAAGCCGCCGCCGCACATAATCCAGCCTGTTTGAACAGGGTTGAGGTGGTGAACCTTTCCAAAAAATGCCGGTACGAATGCGAAGAGGACGAAAAGGTAAGCCATGCAGGAGATACTGATGAGGGTTGCCAAAAGAATGTTGCGATATTTAAGGACGTCCCAGATGTGGACCTCCTGGCCCTCGTGGACCATTTTGGTTTCCCCGGTTTCTCTTCTTCTCTTGATGTTCTCTGCGACGGTCTTTGGCTCCTTCATGAAGCTCGCGAGATAGAGGGTAAGGATGACGCCGGGGATCGCCACCAGGAAGAACGCAAAGCGCCAGCCGACCCCGGCGAGGAGATAGCCCGCGATGATAGGGCCGAATCCCATTCCTATCAACGGCCAGAAGCTCTGAGTAAATCCCATGTAAAAGCCCCTTTTTTCCGGGGGTGATTCCTCTGCGATGGCCGCGAACGCGGGACCATAAAGGCTGCCCACACACGCTCCCATCAGACCCCTTACCCCGAACATGGCTCCGAACGAGCCGACGATGCCGCTCAGCCCGCTAAAGACGTGCTCTGCGAGGTTTCCCCAGATTGCGCCCAATCTGCGGCCGTGCGTTTCAGAAAGAGGGCCGATTATCCAGGCGCCCAACGCAACTCCGGCGCCATTCGCGGCAGCAATAAGCCCGAGCTGAGAGAAGTTGAGCCCGAGTGCAGGCATGTAGCCTGGAGCAGCAAGCCCGACCATCAAACGGTCGAGACCGCCCAGGCCCCATGTGAGTCCAAAGATCAACGAAAGTTTTCCCACGTAGTTCGTCTTCATGCGTCCTCCCCTTATAGTCTGCATTATCCACATTCTTCCGAGGAAATCGGTTTTCAGATGCTTTCAGGCTGAAGAACCCGAAGGCGTCTATACTTCCTCACACCTTTTGCCTCTCCTGGTCTGTTGGTAGAATTTTGTTTTTCGTATCACCCCCTTGATAGGGTATTTTCGAGAACTGAGATGGTCCCACCAGAGAGTGAGCAGGCGAACTTAAGTCTCCCCGGGATTCCGTTAGACCATTTCGTCATAGCCCCTGCAGCCGCAACATGAACCACCACATTGTAATGATTGACCTTTACATATTTATCTCTATCGATTGATATATGTCAAGAAAAATTTCTATTGAGCGATAGATATATCCGTTTTTACACGCATTCAGGGTGTCTCCTCTTTTGATAGAAGGTTTCACAGCTTCATACGTGTGCGAGGGTATTTGCGAGCTTCGGTCTTGCGGAGTTCCGAGAGGGGTTCTTAAGATGGGCAGAGGCCGTCAAGGACCAAATCGCCATTGACGGGAAGACTCATTCGGCGCCCCTACGGCAATGGCGCGTTTTTTTCATTGGCGGAGGACCGGCCATTCCGTAAAACAGAAACGCCACCATCTCGTCCTTGACTTGATCGAGAGTCATCTTTCCTTCCGGCTTGTACCAGCGCAGATGCCAGTTTATGACGCCAAAAACATTAAAAGCGAGGACAGTGACGTTCTCCTGGCTCACGTATCCGAGAGACTTGAGAGTTTGCAATTCTTTACGGTAAATATCGAGGAGCTCGATCTGAAAGGGTTTCCTGAACCTCGAAACATACTCCTCTTCGAGAAAAAGAATATCCGCTTCCTTTCTGCCCACATTGATAAGCATGTCAAAATGGGTTTTCAGCAACAGCTTGAAGCGGTCGAGGGGATCGAGATCGCTCCGTGCGACAACCTGGCCCAGGCCATGCACGATCTGGCGGGTTGCCCGCTCGAGAATAGCAATGAGGAGACCCTCTTTGCTTCCGAAATGGTAATAGATATTGGTAATCGTCATGCCTGTCAGTCTGGCGATGTCCCGGATTGACGTACCCCTAAACCCGTTAGCCGCAAAAAGATCGACCGCCGCGTCCAACAGTTTTTCCCGCGTCTTGATCGCGCCTTTCATCCTTTACACGCACCTCATCGCTGATTTCGTTGCCTACCACCGAAGCCACGGGGTCTTCCTAAAGTTTATAACCGATGATAGAAATTAAATCAAGCCGCCATCACACAGGTCGTTTTGGTCAACATTGACCTGGGTAAGCCAGGGGACGTCGGGGGCATGGGGTGGGCGCCTTCATCATAACGGGTGGCCGGTTTGACCCGGAACAGATGGCCCGTTTACGTCGGAACGCATGCGCGACTTTGTCGGAATACGCACCCGGCTTTACCGGTGGACTACACGTGACTTATGAATTCATTAGAAAGTTTGTGTTGAAGTACTCTTCAGCGCGCGATAAAAATCTATATAGAATCGCAAAAAAGGCACATTAAGGGAATGGAAGATGAAGCGAGGTATTCGTTGAGAGAAAGGAGGTGAAGGCAGGTCTGCGGTATGGTGTTACGGCTGTTCCGGGGTCCGTTCAAGTGAGCGTGGTCATAGAAAACCATGGGGATTTTGAGGCTATTTTCCCATAAAGGAGAAACTATGAAAAATGTAACCCGAAGAACATTCCTCAAGACAGTAGGAGCTGCGGGGGTAGCGGCGGCAGTCGGATCTTCCATGGCGCCGTCAAGTACCTGGGCCAAGACGAAAGAATATATCCTGATTGGTCATCCGGCGCCAATCACTGGACCTATCGCTGTCTTCGGAGAAACTGCGACGTTTATTGATGAGTACGCAACCACCGAGATCAACAAACAGGGCGGCGTATTCATCAAGGATTTGGGCAAGAAACTGCCGATCAAAGTCATATCCATGGATACCGAGAGCAATCCCACAAAGACTGCTGATATTGCTTCCAGGCTGATCTTGAAGGAAAAGGTCGACTTCATGATGGGTGCGGGTACACCCGACACAATCAATCCCGTGAGCGCTATCTGCCAAAGGTATGAGGTTCCATGTCTCACTACATATGGGCCCATAGAGCCCTGGTTAACCGGAGGTCCTTACAAATGGGCCTTTCTCTACTTTGTGTCCGTCGATCAACTTATCGATCTCCACATAGGCATGTGGGATGAACAGGCAGGCAAGCATAACAAGGTGGTAGGAGGTTTCTGGCCCAATGATCCCGATGGAACGGTATTTTCCACGCTGTACAAAGAGCGAGCCGAGAAACGGGGCTACAAGGTTGTGGATCCGGGAAGGTTCCCATACGGGCTCCAAGATTTCAGTGCCTTCATCAATACCTGGAAAAAAGAAAAGGTCGAAATCCTCGAAGGGGTGCCCATCCCGCCTGATTTCGCAGCACTGTGGAGGCAGTGCCACCAACTGGGATTTATTCCCAAAATGGCCACTATCTCAAAGGCGATCCTATTTCCGGCTGCCGTCGAAGCCATAGGCGGAGACCTTCCAAGCGGACTCATGAACGACATCTTATGGGCGCCGACACATCCATTCAAGTCATCATTGACCGGGATCTCCTGCAATGACCTGGCCGAAGCGTGGACTAAAAAGACCGGGAGGCAATGGACCTCACCCCTGGGTCTCGATTACACCGGCTTCGAGCTTTTTGCCGACGCCCTGAAGCGTGCAGGGTCTGTTGACAAAAAGAAGGTCAGACAGGCCTTGGCTCAAACAGATCTCAAGACGATAATGGGCCCCATTAAATTCAATGAAAAGAATTTCTGTTTGACCCCATTGCTTGGGGGACAGTGGGTCAAGGGCAAAAAGTGGCCCTGGGATCTGAATACGGTCTACAATGGGACTTATCCCAAAATCCCGTGCTCGGCCAAGATGATTTTCCCACTGCCACGAAGTTGACGCATGAGGCTCACCCTGAGACTGTCGGGAAACCGGAGAAACCGTTATCCTTGTGTGTAACTGCTTTACATGACGCAACTTCACTTTTTCGACAGTCTCGCAAGAAGAGCGCGGTGCAAACACCCCTCACCCTCGCCCGCAAGGGGAGAAGGATGGATAGGTTCCCTCCCCATCGAGGGGGAAGGGTGGGGGTGGGGGTGAAAAGGATGTCTGGACTATGGTGAGACTGTTAATAAGACGGCGATACCGAAGAAGTGTGAAGAGAGACTGATGCCGGACCTACTCAGCGTTAACAACCTTTCCAAATTCTTTGGAAAACTGACGGCAGTTTTCGACCTCAGTTTTGGGGTGGATCGTGGGGAAATCTTGGGTATCATCGGCCCCAACGGCGCTGGGAAAACGACGGTGTTCAACCTCATTACCGGTGACATTCGACCGGACCGGGGAACAGTCATATTTGACGGAAAGGATATGACTTTCGATCCGGTATATCAAAAATGCCGCCAGGGTATTGCCCGGACCTATCAGATTCCAAAGCCTTTTCTGAACATGACCGTTCTGGAGAACCTTTTGGTCGGTTCTATCTATGGTGGAGGAAAAAACTATAAACAATCCAAAAAGAAATGTGAAGAGATCCTCGAAAAAACAGGACTGCTCGCCAAGAGACATGTAATCGCCGGGTTTTTGCCCCTCTTTGACCGAAAACGGTTAGAGTTAGCCAGGGCCCTCTCAACGGACCCAATACTTCTCCTGGTCGATGAAGTAGCCGGAGGGCTTGTAGAGCGTGAAGTGGAGGAAATTTTGAAGATTATTCATTCGGCGCGAAAAGACGGGATTACGATACTTTGGGTGGAACACATCATCATGGCCATGCAAAGAGGTCCCGATCGATTACTGGTGATGAATTTTGGCCGGGAACTGTTTAGCGGCAAACCTGAAGAAGCGTTCAGCTCAGAGGAGGTTCAGAGGGTTTATCTGGGGTCCGAGGAGGAAGATTGACCCCTGTGCTTGAGATAAAGAATCTGGACGTGTGCTATGGGGGATTACAAGCACTTTCAGACATTACGCTTGATGCGGAAAAAGGTCAGATCGTCTCTATTATGGGTGCCAATGGGGCGGGCAAATCAACACTTCTCAAGGCGATCGCCGGCCTCTTGAAACCTCGCTCCGGAAGCATCCGTTTTAATGAAAAGCCGATCAGCCATCTCGAGCCACATGATATTGTCAAACTAGGCGTCTCTTTAGTCCCCGAAGGCCGACAGATTTTCTCTAACCTCACCGTCCTCGAAAACTTGCTTATCGGGTCCTACACGCCTCGGGCGCGGAAGAACAAGAAAAAAGCCCTTGAGAACGTCTTCACTCTGTTTCCTCCTCTAGAAGCAAGGATTCACCAGATGGGAACCGATTTGAGCGGAGGTGAGCAACAGATGCTGGCTATCGGCCGGGCTCTCATGTCCGAACCTCGTTTGATCCTTTTCGATGAGATCTCTCTGGGGTTGAGTCCCTTAGTGATCAAGGTACTCTACCAAACCGTTAAGCGAATCAATCAAGAGGGCATGACGGTTATCCTGGTAGAACAGGATGTCAAAAGAAGTCTCAAGACCGCTTCTTCGGCATACATTCTTCAGGAGGGAAAGGTGAGCCTGAAAGGGGATCCGAAACGTTTCACCGAAAATGAAGTGCGACGAGCCTATTTCGGCCTTTAAGTGAAAAGAACGCTTTATTTGTCCTCCGAAACGGGAGCGTAAGGAGTTACATGCGATGCTGCCCTCTTTGGGATTATTGATCAACGGGATTTTGTTAGGCGGCCTCTACGCGGCCATCGGTATAGGGCTTTCCATGGTCTTCGGGATCATGAGACAGGTAAACCTGGCCCATGGCGATTTGATGATCCTTTCAAGCTATTTCAGCCTGCTGTTTGTGCAGGTATTGGGGATACATCCCGTATTCACGCTTTTCCTCGTCATACCTCTCATGTTTTTCATAGGGTATCTGCTGCAGATCTTTTTCTTTAACAGAGTCATGCAAAGAGCGATGGAACCCTTCCTCATGATCTCTTTCGGGCTTTCCATTATCCTGGAAAACGCTTTGCTCCTTATCTTCACTCCTGATGCCCGTTCTTTAAAGACAGCCTTGGTCATCAAGAGCATCGATGTGTTCGGCTTTTTTCATATCCCCTTAATCCACCTGCTAAATTTCACCGCAGGGCTTCTCGTTTTAGTAGTACTCCAGCAGTTCATGAAAAGGACCTACCTGGGGTGGGCCATTAATGCCTCGGCCGATAATGTAACCGCCGCTAAACTCATGGGAATAGACGTCAAAAAGGTCTATGCCTACGCCATGGGGATTGCTGCTGTTACTGCGGCTATCTCGGGAGTACTCGTAGGCATGACCTTTACTTTTTACCCACATTCCGGAACCCAGTATCTGATTATCGCCTTTGGCGTGGTCATTATCGGCGGTCTCGGGAGTCTGCCCGGGACATTTATCGGGGGTCTTGTTCTGGGCGTCTCTCAACTGTTCGGCGGGCGTATTCTCGGACCCGGATTTCAGTTGTTGAGCGGCTATATGATTCTGATTATTGTTTTGACTATAAAGCCTCAGGGATTATTGGGAAGGAGGTAAGCATTTTGATCCGGGCCAATGGCATCAGACTTGCGGTCATCGCCTTCCTATTGACATTCCTTGTGACAGCACCCGTCTGGGCTTCACAATACGTCGTCAGCGTCGGATTGTTAGTATGCATCTACATCGCCCTTGCTTCCATGTGGAACCTGTTGGCCGGGTATTCGGGCATGGTCTCTTTAGGGCAGCAGATGTTTATCGGATTGGGTGGTTACACCCTTGCTATATCCTCCATGTACTATGGGGTTCCGGTTTTTCTTGGCGTTCTCTTTGGCGGGCTTATGTCCGTAATTCTTGCGGTGCTCATATCTATGCCCGTCTTCAGAATGAAAGGGGTCTATTTTTCCATCGGAACCTGGATCATTGCTGAAGCCCTGGGGATATGCTTTAGCAATTGGGGATACGTGAAATACGGAATGGGCATATTTATACAGCCTGCCTATAAGCTTTCCATGTCTGCGGTATACTACGCGGCAATGATCTTGTGCGTCTGCTCGGTTGCCCTCGTATTTTTCTTGCTCAGATCCAGTCTCGGCCTGGCTCTGACGGCTATCAGGGACGACGATCAGGCATCCGGGGCGGTGGGGGTAAATATCTTCCGATGTAAATTCATCTGTTTCCTGATAAGTGCGTTTATTACCGGGTTATCGGCCGGGGTGCTCTACCTCAATGCCATATTCATCCAGCCCTTTGAGGCCTTTGGCATCGGTTGGACAGTAAAGCTGCTATTTATCGTGATTATAGGTGGCATAGGGACTTTGGAGGGACCAATAATCGGGGCGATCATTTATGTCCTATTACAACAATACCTATCGGAATATGTGGGGTATAATCTGATTATCCTGGGGATCGTGACCATTGGGGTGATCTTTTTCGCCCCGAAAGGGATCGTGGGCACCTTGCAGGAGAAATTTCGCGTTAACCTTTTCCCGGTTCGTCGTCTTTAGTATCCGGGATGTGCGCTATCGGGGAATGAAAAGGGGGGTAAGATCTCGTCACCGAAAATCAGGGGAGGCTACGATGGCAGAACAGATACTATCAGGGAGGACGGCAATAGTGACAGGAGGCGCCAAGGGTTTAGGAAGAGCCATAGCCTTTGAGCTGGCGGCTAGAGGGGCGTCCGTGGTTATAGCGGACGTGGATGGGCCTTCCGCGAACCAGGTCGTCGAAGAGATCGGCAAAAAGGGCGCACCTGCGATCGGTGTGTTATGCGACCTTCGAAAGGAGGCCGACGTCCAGGAAATGGTGAAAAAAACCCTGTCGGCGTTCTCCAAAATCGACATACTGGTGAATAATGCGGGGCTCGGGAAGGTAGCGCCCCTCTGGGAGACCCCCACCGACGTCTGGGATGAAACCATGGGCGTCAATCTGCGGGGCTCCTACCTGTGTATCAAGTATGTGATTCCTCAGATGATCCAGCAAAAAGCGGGTCGCGTCATCAATATGTCGTCGGCGGTGGGCAGGCAGGCCCAACCGTTGATGGGCGCCTACGCCATTTCAAAGGCGGGACAGATTGCTATGACGGTGGCGCTGGCAAAGGAGGTTGCCCCTTACGGGATCACCGTAAACGCCGTCTGTCCGGGGCCCGTCGAGACCCCATGGTGGGATGAAAATCGGAAGGCTTTGGCGCCGATCCTCAACGTCCCGGAGAATGAGGTGACAAACTGGTTCACTCAACAAAAACAGGCGATAAAGGTGCCGCTGAAGCCGGAGGACATCGCACGCGTGGTTGCCTGGTTGGCGTCGGACGACACAAACATGATTACCGGCCAGTTGATAGGCATAGATGGAGGGCATGACTTCCCGACATACTGAGCCGGATCATGGCCGACACAAACCTTTAAAGGGAGGGGTAGCTATGGGAACACCACATGGAGGCGTGATCATGCATTCGTTCAAAATGTTTGAACTGGACGGCAAAGTTGCTGTGGTGACGGGCGCCGCCACCGGGCTAGGCGCGGCATTTGCCGAGGCAATGGCCGAGGCGGGGGCGGATGTGGTCTGTGCGGATATCGACGCAAAGGGCATGAAGAAGACCGTCGCAAAGATTAAGAAAATAGGGCGGAAGGCCATCGCCGTCTTATGTGACGTAGCGAAAGAAGACAATTGCGTCCGCCTCATGGGGAAGACGGTGGAGACCTTCGGCCGTCTGGACATCCTCTTCAACAACGCAGGCGTCGTCGAAAGGGAACCGAAACCCCTGCACGAATTCACGACGGAGGCGTGGAACAGCGTTCTGGCCGTGGACCTTCAAGGCGTCTTTTTTTGCAGCAGGGAAGCCCTCAAAATCATGGTGAAGCAGAAGAGCGGCAAGATCATCAACATCGCATCCATCTTTGGGCTCGCCGCTTCGGGACACCTCTTCCCGGTCCCTGCGTACAACACCGCGAAAGGAGCGGTGGTCAACCTCACGCGCGAGCTGGGAATCGAATACGCCCCTCTGGGGATCAATGTCAACGCCATATGTCCGGGCTTCTTCCTCACGAACATCGGGGACGGCAATAGCTACACCCCCGAGTTTGACAAGATGGTCTCCGGCTTCACACCCATGGGGAGGCAGGCACAACCGGAAGAGCTGAAAGGTGCGGCCATCTTTCTGGCATCGGCGGCCTCGAACTACATGTGCGGACAGATGCTCGTGGTGGACGGGGGATGTACGGCAAAATAGAAGGCTTCAACCGCACATCCCTTCATACTTCACACTTTCCCTCCCCGCCATTGTACGGCGGGTCATTTGCGCGTATGCGCAAGGAAAACGCGACTATGCCGGCTCCCTTAATTCTTTGAACGGAGGCGGTATAGTCGCTGTCTCATTCGTTGTGTCCCGCCCGGAGCCATTTTTGAGGACGCCGGGAATGGACGTATCGGTTAATAAGGCTCATGGACGCGGCGCCGGATTCACACAACTGAAATTGGCCGCTTCATCGATGCTGCCTGAGCCCTTGTATACTGCAATCTGTAGATACGGGCAGAAAGGCCTGCTTCTGGCAGGCAGATTCAAGGCCGGGATGGGAGGACGGGCCCCGATAATCGTACCCGGCTCGACTCCCTTTTCGACCCAATCCACGAGCTGCTTGATCCAGAGTGCATCGCTCGTAAAACAGCCTACACCGCCCCTGCAATGGAATGCTCCCGGAACTGTGTAGAATTTCATAAACGCCGCTGTCTCCTGCGTCCCCATATCCGCACGCACCGCATCATAGTATTTGTAGGACCAATAGGGCGAGTTATAGTTGTCTGCCGTCCCATGCCAGAGAATTATCTTGCCTCCTTTTGCTTTGAAGGTTCTCATATCCGTCCTGTCGGCGCGCCATATATCGTTGCGGACGGCCATTCTTTCCGGGTCGGTATCGAAATTGAACATGGTGTAGTTCCAGGACGGCCCGGGAGCAGGGATGAAGACAAGATACTGAAACATGCCGTTTCCTGTGATAACATTTAAGGTGGTTTCGACGGAAGCAGCGGTATTCTGACCCTCCCAGCCGCTCTTCAGCCTCTTCTGTACGGGGTCAAATGCGATGGTCTCTGACCCGAACGCGGTGCCCGGGTAGAGCAGCCTGCCGTCCGATGTTCTCGGCCCGTCATAGATGTTGAAAATGGCTTTTCTCTGGGCGGAGGTGAAACACTTCGGGGCGTCCGCATCCTGCGGACATGGTGCAAGATCTGTGAGAGCATTAAATTTGCACTTTCGGGGATCATCAATAAGACCATCCACTACGCCGTCCAGGCCATCGCATTTCGCCAGGACCACCGCAGACAGGAGGGGGAGTTTGACGGGATCTATCCATCCCGCTCCGGTCATCTGCCGGGCGTTCCAGACCCATTGCATGACCCCCCAGGGAGGGGTAAACATGGGTGCGCCCGCTATGATGCCGTTAAAATCCTCAGGGTATTTCTGCGCTTCCAGAAGACCCTCCCTACCCCCGTTGGAGCAGCCGACAAAATACGAATACCGGGCGTCACCGCCATAGTAGGCTTTCACAATTTTCTTTGCCAGTACAGCAGTCTCGTGCTGTGCCCGATAGAAGTGGTCGATCTTCTTCTGCTCCACCAGAGGGTTGCTGTTATCCGGCGGATTATACGCCCACGAGAGATCGAAGAGGCCAAGGGGATAACCTGCCTTCGCTTTATGCCCCGTATCCGTTCCCGCCACCGCAAAACCGTCTGTTAAAGCAGGCGGCATGGCCCACTCAAAAATCATGCCGGCGCTTCCACCAGTGCCGACCTGATAAAAACGATTGTTCCACCCCGTTGCGGGCATTTTTACGACAAAGCCTATCTCCGGCCATATCGTGCCCCGCACCTCGCAGAGCTCGGGCAATGCCGGTGAAGTAACTGTGGCCTCAGCGGCAGGAATAACCACAGCCGAGGAAATAGTTACCGATTTGCCGAATGCTTGATCTGTGTATGAGAGATTCTTGATGTCAGTACATGCGACAGGCTTTCCGGAAGAAAGCGCGGGCGCTCCGGTCATTGATCCGACACTGCTGCAATTGGTGAGCAGCACACAAGCGACGAGCGTGACACAGCCGGCAAAATCGAGTCTAATCCGCATTATTGCCTCCTCTCGCAAGATTTATTGAAACTTCCTGATAAAGCAGTCATTTTCTCGTTGTATCGGAGCGGTTTGCGGGCGCTCCCTCGAGCCCGCTGAGGAGAGACAAGTTCTTGCCGGGTATCACCATCTCGAATATGGAATCTACCGTCGTGTAGTCATAATACCCGAGACGGGCCAGGGGACGGATCTTGAGGATATCGAGACGCCCGTCCTGGGTGAGTGCCTCGTCCTTCATGTGTACGAGGACGACCCGGCCAATGATCACATCCACCGTGCCCATGGGTCCGTTGCCGGGCAAGCGGATCGTCTGGTAATAGCGGCACTCGAACTGCACGGGTGATTCTGCCACACGGCATGGTCTCACCTTTATCGACGGCGCCTTCGTGACGCCGGCCAGATCGAATTCGTCCACCTCCGGAGGCACTTCGGCAGCGGAACGGTTGACTGCGTCGCGAAGGTCGTATGTCGCCATGTTGTAAACGAACTCACCCGTCTGTTCCACGTTCACCACCGTGTCTTTCCGCGCCTCGAGGCTGTTCTGGTTTGCCGCGAACATCACATAGGGCGGATCGAAGGTAAGGTTCTGGAACTGGCTGAAAGGGGCGAGGTTGTGTATGCCCTCTGCGCTTATGCTGGAAATCCATCCGATGGGGCGGGGTACCACACAGGATTTGAAGGGGTTGCGCCGCAAGCCATGGTCGTTTTTGTCAGGATCATAAAACATAATTGATTCTCCCTGCACACCTTATAGTGGGACTACATGCCCAGGTATCGTCTTCGCACCTCGTCATCTCCGAGCAAGGCCTCAGCCTTGCCCTGACTCGCGATTGTACCTGTCTCCATCACGTAGGCACGGTCCGCGATCCTGAGGGCCGCCCCCACATTCTGTTCCACCAGCAGTATGGGTATGCCTCTGGTCCGCAGGTCGGTGACGATGGAGAGGATGTGAGCGACTACAAGCGGGGCTAGACCCAGGGACGGCTCGTCGAGAAGGAGCAGGCTCGGCTGTGACATGAGACCCCGCGCCATCGCGAGCATCTGCTGCTCCCCTCCGCTCAGGGATCCTGCCTTGCCGAAAAATCTCGTTTTCAATATGGGAAAGAGCTCAAAGGCTGAGTGGTAGAGGGGCTCAAGGTCAGACTTCCCGTGCCCGTGGACGTAGGCCCCGAGGAGCAGGTTCTGCTGTACCGTCAGGGAGGCGAAGATCTGTCTTCCTTCGGGGACGTGGCTTATCCCCATGCTCACGATTTGGTTCGGCTTCTTCCGCGTGATCTCGTCGCCCATGAAGGTAATACTCCCCTTGTACGGGGTAATGAGACCTGAGATGACCTTGAGAAGCGTCGATTTGCCCGCCCCATTTGCCCCGAGGAGGCAGACCACCTCACCCTCGTCGATCTCGATGTTGATGCCCTTGAGCACTTCCACCCGTCCGTATCCAGCATGGATATCCGCCACCCGCAACATCATGTCGAATCGCTCACCGCGCATTCCGCGCCAAGGTACGCCTCGATCACCAAAGGATCGGCACAGATGGCGGCGGGCGGACCTTCTGCGAGCTTGCGTCCGAAATCGAGGACGACCACGTCATCGGAAACCTCCATGACAAGCTTCATGTTATGTTCCACCAGCAGGATCGTGACGCCTCTTCCCTTGATCACGGAGAGGAGTTCCATGAAGGATTCCACTTCAGCATTGTTCAACCCGGACGCGGATTCGTCGAGGAGGAGCAGTTGAGGGTCGGCCATGAGGGAACGGGCGAGCTCGACCAGTCGCTGACTCCCGAAGGAGAGCGCACCCGGCTGCATGGTCGCTGCCTTTTCGAGGCCCACCAACCGGAGCATCTCTATCGCCTTCTCACGCGCAGCCGCCTCATTTCGTGCTGCATGAGAGCGAAAGAAGAGCGTTCCGGCAATGCTCGGCCTGAGACTCTTATGGGCGCCGATAAGCACGTTGTCCAGCACCGTCGCATCATTGACGGAGAAAAGCTTGATGAGCTGAAAGGTCCGGGAGAGACCGAGAAATGCGATCCTGTCGGTTTTCATGTCCACCAGGTCGTGCCCCTGAAAATAGACATGTCCGCTGTCCGGGGCCAGGAAGCCATTGATCACATTGAGCATCGTGGTCTTTCCCGCGCCGTTAGGTCCTATGAGGGCCTTGATCTGACCGGCGCGGACTTCAAAGCTCACGGAGTCCAGGGCACGGACCCCCTCGAACGTCTTCGTTGCTTCGACCACCCGCAGCATGACGTTGTGGGGCATCAACCCTGTCAGGTCCTCCTTCTCACGAGTCGCCCCGACCGGCCCGTCAGCCATCACTGCCCCCTGAGAGCAGCCGCACCAGCCCGCCCCTGGCGGCCGTCACCACACCGTAGAGCCCCCTGGGCAGGAAAAGGAGGACCACGATGAGAATCACCCCGTTGAACAGCATCTCGTAGTCCTGGAATTGATACGTTACCTCGGGCAAAAGCTTGAGAAAGACGGCGCCGAGCACCGGGCCGAAGATCGTGCCGGTACCGCCGAGAAAGAGCATGACCAGGATGTTGATCGAGGTGAGGACGCCGAAGTCATCAGGCGCGATAAAACTCATGTAGTGGGCAAAGAGCGAGCCGGCGAGCGATGCAAAGACAGCCGAGAGCACGTAGACCCGCACCTTGTACGCGGGACAGTCGATCCCCACGCTGCCGGCCGCAGTCTCATCGCTTTGAATAGCGATGAGGGTCCTTCCGAAAGACGACCGGACCAGGGCAAGGCTTGTCAGCACGACGAAAACGACCACGGACCAGACGAGATAGTAGTACCTGACGTGGTTCTCGAAACTGAATCCGAAAAGATTGAAGGCAGGGATATCCCTCAGTCCCGATGCGCCGCCGGTCAAGCCCTGCATGCCGGTAATGAGGGTGACCACGATCTCGTTAAGGGCAAGCGTGGCCATGGCGAGATAGTATTCCTTCAGCGCAAGAACGGGTCTCCCCATAGCCCAGGCAACCCCGGCGCTCAGCAGGATCCCCGCTATCATAGCCGGTAGCGGGGAGACGCCGTACCTCGCGGTGAGAATGCCGGAGACATAGGCGCCTATGGCAAAGAATGCTGCATGACCCACGGATATCTGTCCTGCGTAGCCCATGAGCAGGTCGAGACTCACGGCCAGGATCACGTAAATCCCTGCGAAGATGAGGATTCCGCACCGGTAGGGGGACATGCCCCCCAGGGTCGGTGGGTAGAAGGCGATGAACAGGAGCGCGAGGAGCCACCAAAATCGCGCAAGTCTCGTCATACGTCCCTGCTCAAGCGCGCTCCGAAAAGCCCATTGGGCCGGAAAAGGAGAACCACGATCAGGATGGTAAAGACAATCGGGTCAGAAAACTCGGAGGAGACGAGCCCGATCGTGTAGGCCTCGACGAGGCCGAGCAGATATCCGGCCACAACGGCCCCGACCACGCTCGCCAGGCCTCCTATCGACATGGCGATGAAGCCCTTCACCATGGGCATGACGCCGCTCGTGTACTGCATAAAAAGGAGCGGAGAGACCGCCATACCGGCGAGCGCGCCGATGCCGGCCCCCCAGGCCCAGGAAAAGAGCGCGGCCTTCTGGGTGCTGATTCCCATGAGGCTCGCGCCAAGCCGGTTCTCGGCACATGCCCGCATGGCGATGCCCAGGGTTGTTTTCTCGAAGAAAAGCCATATGGCCAGGAGGGCGACGAAGGTAATGCCCACAATCCACAGGACCTGCGGTTGAAGGGTTGCGCCTAGAACCTGGAGGGGAATGCCTGCGGAGAAGGGGGCGAGCACGTGCGATTCCTTGCCCCATATGAGCAGGGCCGAACCCCGCAAGGCGAGGGAGATGGCGATGGTCATCACGATCAGGTTACCGATTCCCGAGTGCTGTATCGGCCTGATGAGCACCCTCTCGACCAGCGCGCCGAGGACCATGGCGACGAGCACGGACAAGGCGAAGGCTACAGGCATAGGGAGCCCTTTCGACACGAAGGTCGCCATGGTGAGTGCGCCGATTACGAAGAACTCGCCCTGGGCAAAGCAGATCAAAAGCGAGACTTTGTAGACTATCACCAGACTGACGGCGATAAGGGCGTAGATACTGCCCGTCGTCAATCCGCTGAAAAAGAACTGGAGCAACTGAGAAACGTCACCCATTCCACGACCCTCATCTTCGCGCCGGATCAGAAAAACGGACCTATTTGAGCAGTACCGCCCATTTCCCGTCCTTGACCGTCAGCACCATCATGTCGGAGAGAAGGGTCCCGTGATGATCGGTGGGAGAGAAATTGTAGATGCCCTGCATGCCGACGAAGCCTTTGGTCTTTTCGATTGCATCCCGGAGCTTGACAGGATCATCGGAGCCCGTCGTCTTCAACGCCGCTGCGATGAGGCTGACGGCATCTACCATCTCAGCCGAATAATAGTTGGCCGGCTCCCCGTACTTCTGCTGGTGGGCCCGGCTGAAGTCCGTCACGACCTTCTTGCAAGGGTCGCTATCCGCTACGGCATCAGGGGCGGCTGCCCTTCCCGCAGGCACAATGATGGGTAGGGTCAGACTTGAGACAAACTTGAGAAAGCCCGGATTGGCATTACCGTGGGAGACGAGGACGGGGATATTCATGCCCATCTGGTTCATGTTCCGCGCCACAAGCGCAGCAGGCTCACCAGTGCAGAAGGAGAAAACCGCCTGCGGGCCGAGGGTCCGCAGCTTGGCCAGTTGAGTTGTCAGATCGGCCGCCTTGATATCGAACTTCTCCTCGCCCACGATCGTGATGCCGTAGGGAGGCGCATATCGTCTCGCCAGCGTGCTCCCCAGTTCGCCGAGAGGGCCGATGGGCATCAACAAAACCACCTTTGTGATCCCCTTGCCCTGAAAGTACTGAAAGGGACGGGCGACGGCAAAATCGGTCTTGTGGGCCGTGTTGAAGAGAAACGGCTCCTTCTGGGCATTCACCTCGTATCCTGACCCTATGATCGTGGGGATCTTGTTCTTTGCGGCTATGGATGCGACCGCCCCCGACACCGGTACGCTTGCCGTCCCGATCATGGCGATCACGCCGTCCCTCGAGACGAGCCTCTGGGCTACCCTTGAAGCGGTCTCCGGCGAGGACTGATCGTCATAGGATATTAATTCCAGCGGATGCCCATTGATGCCGCCTGCCTTATTAATCAGCTCCACCTTCAGGTCAGCCCCCTTCTTCTTGTACTCCCCGAGCCACGACAGGGCGCCGGTAAGCGGAAAGATGCCCCCTATCTTGTAAGGTGTCGCCGCCTTTGCAGCGTTACCCCAGAGCAGCAATAAAGCCAACCCCGCTGCCAGACCCATGAACACGCCTCTTTTCATCGCAACCCCCTTTGTGCATCGATCGTGCACCGCTTCACCCCATTAAACACCTTTTCTCCCGGCAGAGTCTTGCACTTTACGGTCTTTTTTTAGGAGAAAAATGCTGAATGCGTCCCGCACTAATCGTTGTTCTTCCGAGTCCTCATGGGCGCGGCACTGCGTCGATAGTCCTTCGGGGTCTCCCCCAGACATTTTTTGAAGACCCTGGTAAAATAGCCCTGATCCGCGTAACCCACGTCCTGGGCAATGCGGCTAATGGACGTGCTCGTGCTTCTCAGGAGGTATTTCGCCTTCTCTATCCTCACCTTCGTGATGCAGGCGGACAGAGACAGGTTATACTCGCTTCTCATCCAATGCATAAGCCGCGACGGACTGAGGCACACATCGCGCGCTACTCGCTCCACGTGCAGGTCCTCGGTCGCGTGGGCCTCGATGAACGCCATTACCCTCTTCAGCAGATCCTTGCCCCCGTGGGAGCGGCTCACAAGGTTTTGGCCGACCGTATCGAATACCCTGACCAGCCAAAGACAAAGCGTCTCCTGATCCTTCACATCATCCCACTCCCTGCTAAACCCGTGTCTCGCCCGCACCAACTCCTCAATCTCGACGCCTTCCTCCATCGCCACGTCAAAGAGGCCGAGGAACAGCTCCAGCAAAGACAGCTTGAGGGTTTCCAGGCTTTCAAAGTGCTGCAGAAGTGTAACCGTGAGCAGTCGAAAGAGGGCTTCCTTCGCTTTACCGATATCCCGTTCGCGGATACTCCGCATCATCTCCAACTTTTGCTGACAGTAGAGCTTCGCGGCAAAATAGAGATCGGGCGTGAGCTCGGTGCAACTGAGCCCGGTGCGGACCGCCGCTATGTCGGCAAGCGCCGGACTTCCATCGGCGGGGACCATTCCAGGCCCCGATAACAGGTCGCCCAGCCTTCGGATCAACAGAGCCTTCCGGTTGCCGTGAACATCCTCAAAAAGGGCTATCGAGGAAAAGGCCCGGGCGAAGCGCCAGGCGCCGTCCTTGACGGTGAGGAGAATGATCTGCTCGATGTGGGTGCCGTAATGGTCGATGGGCGAGAAGTTGTAGACACCCTGCATTCCCCCGAAATTGCTGATATGCTCAACGGCATCTCGCAGTCTCTCCGGGTTCGCACAACCAGTCTGCCGCACGCCCTCCATCACCAGATCAATTGCGTCGGCCAGCTCTGCGGAATAGTAATTGGCCGGTTCGCCGTAGCGCTGCAAGTGGCGAGCGTTGAAATCCATCACCACGCTCCTGCAGGGATCATCTTCTCGAATGGTATCGAGGACCATGGTCTTCCCCGACGGAACGATGAGATTGATCGGTGTACGCGATATCAGCTTCAGGAAACGGGGGTTTGCATTGCCATGGGACACGAGGAGGGGCATGTCGAGATTCAGCGCCGCCATTGTTGCTGCAACGGCCGCGGCCGGCTCACCCGTGACGAAGGAAAAAAGGGCAAGGGGTTTGAGGCTGTGCAGCCTCTTTAACCGGGATGCCACATCCGGCGATGCCACATCGAATCTTTCCTCGCCGACGATCCTCATGCCCATGCGACTCCCCAGCCGCCTCGCCAGCCAACTGCCCAGTTCGCCGAGTGCACCGTGGGGCATCAGGAGGGCAAGCCTGTTTATACCCCTCTCCAGGAAGAACTGGAAGGAACAGGCAACGGCGAATTCGGTCTTATGGGCGGTGTTAAAAACGAACAGGTCTTTTGTAGGGTCGATGGCGTAGCCGGAATTGACAAACGCGGGCGTCCGGTACCGATTGGCCACCAGGGCGACCGCTCGGGAGACGGGCAGAGAGCCGGTGCCTACCATTGCCGCAACGTGGTGTTTGAAGACCAGCATCTCGGCGATGCGCGACGCCTGTTCCGCTGAGGACTGATCATCATACGCGATCAGGGTCACCGGGCGGCCGTCGATGCCGCCCGCCCGGTTGATCATCTCTACCTTCAGCTCCGCCGCCTTCCTTTTGTATTTCCCGGACCAGGAGAGATATCCGGTGAGGGGAAAAATTCCCCCGATGCGCAGCTCATCTTCTCCGGAACGTACCTTTGCTCTATTCATGAGGTCTATCCTGCTATCGCAGAGCCGTTCTAATTGTATAATTTTCCTGTAGCAAGTCAACAAATATGTTCAGAAGCAACGGGGCGTCGCTGATGGTGAGATGATTTTTATTCGTCTCTGATCAACGATGTAGATGCGTGTAACATATCGATACTACACACGAAATTAGAATACTGGATAACTATCTGAAATCATGGTACTTTGCTCTCGATCAAAACCTGATACACGCGGGCACGGATGGAACCTTTCAACGGGGGACATCTTTCCCCTCCCTTTCAGCCCGCCCGGTGTTATAATACGTGTATGATCACGTCGATCATATGCGATTTCGGCGGCGTCATTGCCGAAGAGGGCTTCCCGGATACGTCACGGGCCATGCGCCGGAGCGCGCATGCCGGGATGCGGTGCGGACATGGTGGAATGACGACAGACGGTGTAGCCACGGGCTTTGGATAATGGCCGTATGACAAGCTCGTTTTTAGGAAAAAAATAAGACAAGGAGGTCCCCCATGAGAAGAGGAATAGCCGGTCTCACCGCGCTTTTGCTCCTTTTCTGCGCAATGCCGTCTCTCTATGGAGCGGACGGAAGCGAAAGCGCGTCTATGATGGAAACGAAAGGCACGCCGTACCAGGAGGCGCCTGTCCCGCCGCCAAGCGAAGAGGCCATGATCGTGGACCTTTTCCTCGTCCGGCCCCTCAGCTTCCTCGGCCTCGTCATCGGCACGGGCGTGAGCATCGTCGCCACGCCTTTCGCCCTTGCGAGCAGGTCGACCGGCCCCTTGTACGAAAGGCTCGTCGTCGAGCCCTTCGACTTCACCCTCCGCCGGCCCCTCGGAGCCTTTTGAGATCCCATCCTGCGGCAGTGAGGGCAGCACAAAAACGAGCGTGTGAGGAGCAGCGAATGATCAGGACGACGATAGAAAGCATAGAAAAGAAGATCACCAATGCTGATTCCATGGGGGAGGAAGATAAACAGGAGCTTCTGAAGCTCCTCTCGACCCTGGAAACCGAAGTGGTCGACCTGTCAAAAACCCATCCCGAGGAGGCGGAAAGCATCACGGGCTTTACCCAGGTATCGGCTCATGAGGCAACCAGAGGCCAGAGGAATGAGCAGTTGGTGCACCTCTCGATCAAGGGGCTGACCTCCTCCATCGAAGGTTTCGAGAACACCCACGAGGAACTGGTCAGGATAGTGAACTCAATTGCCTACATGCTTTCCAACATGGGCTTATAAAGGAGGCTTTGATGCGCCGACAAAGATGGGGCGAGGAAGGCGACCCGGCATCAGACGGTGATGCTGACGTTTCCCTTCTTTCCGGCACGGACAACCGTTTGGGTATCCACGAATTTCTTGATGAAGATGCTTCTGAAGCCGCCCATGCCTTCAACAGGCGGGGTTATTTGCTGCCGATACAACGCGTCTGCGGTCTCCGGGGTCTGTGCACTTTGGAACCTCTCTGCGTCACCTCTTTCATCGGGTAACGCAAGGGCCGGCGCCGCTGAAGGCGCATCAGCAACCGGCCGCGCACCTGTTCCGTTGAACTCCACCAGGAACTGTCTGGCGCTCCTCTCCACCCCGGCGTCATTTTCTTTAAGATTCGTATAAACAATTCTCATACAGAACCAACGCCTTAAAGCCGGTCAGGACGGGCCTCGACAAACGCTCGAAGGCATCAGGCCTCTTGCCGCGCCCCTGCCCTCAACTGCAATTTTTCCGATTACATTACTATATAGTGCAGATGGCCGGAAATGTCAATAAAAAAGAGTTCTCGCTCGTAATCCCCCCGTTACGGGGTGCCGGGGAGATTACAAAAAGAATGGGCCGAGCGGGGCCAAAAGGTATATTCTTCCCGTATCGGTCCGGGAAGCGATCGCCGAAACAGGCTCTTCCTAGTATGCGGCCCGGCCGAAGTCGTCTTCCATGCGGACAATATCATCCTCCCCGAAATACTCCCCTCTTTGGACCTCTATGAATACCAGCAGGTCGCTCCCCACATTCTCGATCCTGTGGAGCGCCTCCCTGCCTATGCTGATGCACGCGCCCTCTCCGAGTAAGTGGTCCTGCCCGTCCCTTGTCACCCGCGCCTGCCCCTTCACGACGTACCAGTGCTCCGCCCTCTTGAAGTGCTTCTGATAACTCAGGCGCTTGCCCGGCAAGACCTCTATCCGCTTCACCTTGAAGGCGTCGTCGTCGTCCAGCACCACCCACCTGCCCCAGGGGGGCGATGCTTCTTCGTTCCCTTTCATGCCTTCCTCCACCATACGGAATTTTGAAACCTCGAAAGACCCCGGCTATCCCTTCTTGAAGAGCTTTTTGAGCCTCTCCCGGAATGGCGTCTCCGCGGAAAACTGCGACACATAGAGCCTCTCCCTGTCCAGATGGGACCCCAGTCCCGACAGGAAGGAAAAGTTGACGAGTTCTTTGACTTTTCGGGTCGTTTCCATTGGCAGGGCCTTCAGCTCCTCGATGAGCGTAGCCAGCTCCTCTTCGAGATCCCCTTCATCGACCACGAAATTGACGAGTCCCATCTCTTTTGCCTCTTCCATTGTCACGTTCCGGGACAGAAAATAGAGCTCGTTAAACCGCTTCATGCCCACAAGGCGCGGCAGGAAGATGCTTGCACCGCCATCCGGGGTCAGTCCTATCCTCCGGTACCCCATATTCATCACCGCCTTTGCTTCTGCAAGGGCGAGGTCACACGCAAGGGCGAGGCTCATGCCGGCCCCTACGGCGAGACCCTCGACCACGGCTATGACGATGCCGGGGATATTCCGTACGAGGTTGATGCTCCTGTTGAGAAAGTCAGCCATGCCGTCCACCTGAATGGCAGGTTCCTCGCTGTCCCTGAACTCGATCACGTCACCACCGCTGCAAAAGGTCCGCCCTGCCCCCCGGATGACGATAATCGAAGCCCCCTGCGTCTCGGCGTTCTTGAGGGCGCGGTAAAGGGCCTCCAGAAGCTCGAGGCTCATGGCATTCTTCTTCTCCGGTCTATTCAAGGTCAGGCTGAATACTCCATCACGATACGCTTCCGTCACCACGTCCATGAAAGTCCTCCTTTTGCAATACCCGGTATCCTAAATATTACCGCAAAAACGGTCCTTTTTCCCATTTTTTTCTGCTTTTACCCCCTTTTTACCCTTTTCAGCACGGATTGTTCACTAACCGTCTCAGCACCCCTTTCCTGATGTCCTTCTCTCACAAGCCTTTCCGAAGGGGGGTTTACGATTGTGTACGAAAGTTTACGGT
>JBEKHB010000013.1:0-74943 GCA_050012495.1 Syntrophorhabdales bacterium | reverse complement strand
GACCAGGTGGTACTTGAGGTCATACACCGAATGAGAAGTTGTCCGGTAGTTCTGCACCTTCTCATTTTACTAAAGTCTTCGCCTAAAAGGCGAGGGGTTTTCTCCCCGAAGGGGACACTAAGAAATGATCGGATAATGGTCCCCAATCCACTCATCCATGTTCTCATTGGCCGGCGCGGGAGAGGGCGTCTTCTTTAATCTCCCTGACCTTTCTCATCCGGGCGCCGAGGATGTACGGGATCTTCTTTTTCTCCGGATAGGCCTGGGTATCGAGACTGATCACCCCCGGCCGGGCACAATACACGGGGATCAAATCTTCCCATGTAATCCCCCTTAATCCTCTTTGATGTCAAGTCAGCATAAACCATTTCGGCTCGCCAAACCGCTCCGTACACCGGAGTATGCGGTTTTGATAATTCAATACGTAATCCGTCCTCAGTTTCAATGTTATCTTTCTGAAATCTTCATTATTCAAAAGGCGGCCGATATCTACCGGGTCTTTCACCGTAAATTCGGCGATGATTTCACTTATCCCCCCAAGCACAACATTCCATCCGCCAGTAACCTCAACGTAGTCAATTTTTTGCATAGTCGGGAGATGCGTGTTGAGGATAAAGTCTCTGTACCCCTCTTTTTTTCCAGGACGGAGATCATAGTACTGGTTGAATTTCCAGACCCCTTTCTGGATCGTATACTTCTCCCCTTTGACATGTCCCGTCGGTTCCAGCACCGCTGCCCGGTAATTGGAAACTAGGGATTTGAGCTTGAGGATGAGGTCCTTGAATCCCTTCTTTGCCATAATAACGGCGAGCTCCTGCTGATCGTTACAGGAATGGACAGCGATCACGCGGGGCCCAAAACCCACCTCGACGTAATACCCCCCGACAGAGGCGAGCCCCATAGCGGTTGTCTCAGGGATATACGATTTTGCAATGAAGTATGCGTATTCCTCTTCATTCCCAGGTATGATGTCCCAGTTGAGCGTAAAAAGAATAGGCATGGAAAACCTCCTTAATCCATATTTTGTAGTATCATAATAATTTCAGTCACCAACGAATGCTGATATTGTGGCAACAAACAATCAAAGTTGTGACCCATCCATTCCTTCAATTCTCTCCCCGCCAACCTTATTGTTTTTTAATTGCCCTTTACCCTTACCAAAGGTGTCTTGTACGCTGTTCTCTTGATCGTCTCTGGCGGAACGAGGTTTGCTTCGATCTTGACCACCAAAAGTTCCCTGACTTTACCCTCAATGTCACGTTTGAGCTTCGCCTTGTCCTGGACTGAGAGGAGCACTTCAATGTCTACAGGGATGGGATCGTCAAAGCGAACCTGCGTGGCCGTATCCTTCACGACCTGAATGTATCCCGTAAGGAATTCCTCAAACCCTTTCACAACCACATCGCGGATAGCAGAAGGGAAGACGTTCATTGCCTTGTAGATCAACATGTCATCGACGCGGCCGATGCAGCGCATCTTGGGCGATGTTCTGCCACATTTGCACTCTGCCGCCTCCACACGGATATAGTCATGAGATGCATATCGGATAATGGGGGTTGCCTCTCTCAGAATCGTTGTATAGACAGGTTCTCCACAGACCCCTGGCTCCCAGGGAAGATGTTTTCCCGTATCAGGATCAGTCAATTCGACCATAATGTAGGGTTGGGCAGTAAAGTGCATCCCTTTTTCTTCTTCACATTCCGACCACATACCGGGCATGATATCGGCTAATCCCATAACCTCCCTGACGGTATCGGCACCCCACAGTTCCTTCATCTTGTGGCGTATAGGTTCCTCACCGAGACCAGGTTCACCACCACCAAGTATCTTCTTTATGCCCAGTTCCTTGGCGTCAATGCCCAGGTACTTTTGGCAGTTCTCGGCCAGATAGAGATCAAAGGATGTAGTCCCGAGGATGGCAGTACAATACATATTCCGCAATGTTTCAAAGAGCCGCTCCGTTGCAAGTCCACCTGCCCACACAATAGTTGCGCCGATGTGTCTCAACCCTTCAAAGTAGGGCTCACCACCGGCAAAAATAGGGGTACCAACCACATGAGCTACGACGTCATTCTTTCGTACCCCTGCGGTGTAGGTAAAAGCAGCAAGGGCATCACGCCATGATTCTAAATCCTTCTGTGTAATACCGTAATAGACAGGTCGTCCTGTCGTCCCCGAGGAGGAGATGACCTGCACGATATCCTCGGTCTTGGCAACCTGAATCGTCCCGAGCGGGGTGTTTCTGTCACCTGCTAACTGAGCCTCTCGTATCTCGTTTTTTGTCATAACCGGCACGGCGGTCAACTCTTCGAAAGAAGAGATAGCTTTCACCTTCTCCAGCTGTTTTTTGTAGAAGGCTGAATTTGCCTTCACATGCGTAAGGAGAAGATTAAACTTGTCCAGCCAGTACTTGTGGAGATCACCCCACGGCATGGTTTCGAATTGTTGGTTCCAGTAATCTGGCATTGCTAAACCTCTCTGTATTATAATTTGGCAATCTCGTCTAATGCTCGAGCAACTTCCTGAAAAAGGTCCGGCTGAAAGCTCTCATAAGGGATCTCGTCGGATGTGGTAAGCAGGACGATTCTGTCCTTGTGCTGGCCAACCGCATCTTTCAGTCGCATCAAATCCTTACCCAGCAAGATATCCAGTGTGAAGCCTATTCCAAAGGGCTTGTCAGTTGGCAACTCGTTCATGATTTGTGAAAATGACTCAAGATCATCACAGACGAAGCATGGCAGGAAACCCTCCGCCTGGAGCATGACGGTTCTAGCTGCGACCCCGTTACCAACCCTGAGCATCAGCACCGGCAGTGCTTCATGATAAACGATGACCTTCGTCACTTGATGAAAATTCCTCCACCACTCGATTGGATAAGTGCCATCGAGGGCAGGACCATCTTCGATGAAAAAGATAATATCGGCCCCCGCCTGGCAGAAAAACTGACCCAGTTTTAGCAGGGCTGCGGAAGCAGATTCCAGGGTCGCTTCAGAAGTCTGTCCGAAGCAGAAACTGGCCAATCTCATCATCCCATCAAAGGCAACAGCCAGTAACTGTTGGTCCCTGACAGTTATCCTCAGTCTCTGAATAACGTCTTTCGCGATCGCTGCATAGGGTAGCCCCTCGATTGGAGCGATCTCACCGCACAATGAAGCATCCCCTTGCAGGGAGACGGCTGCGGGAAAACAGGATCTTTCCACGGTACAACCCAAAATCTCCGCCTCCAGATGATTACGACAATAGCTCAAGATCCCATCATACCTGTAGTATTGGTATACCCGTTTCAAGGTGTTGGAAAGCTTCGTAGCGTTGAGCAGGAATTGCTCAGGTGCTATGCCTTCTGCCTTAGCAGCGATGCTAGAAATCATAGGAAGAACGAAGGGCTTCGATGGAACCTCCCCCTTTTTGACGAAAGCTTTCAATAACTCTGTTTTTGATCCGCCACTCATTGTAAAATGCCTCCCCGTCCTAAGGCCTAATTATCGGGGCAACGGGCTGCGCGTCGGGCCAGGAGCCATAAAAAGTCAGCATTTCCTTAGGTGGCATTCTTTTCTCCCAGGTTCTGAGAAACTGGCTGTAAGGTTTCCCCTTGGCCAGTCTCTCCTTGCGTGCGTCGTCTCGAAGCTTATTCGTCTTCACATAATCAACTCCGTACGTCTCGGGATCGCACGCGACCCTGTACACATTCCTGGCGCTCCACAGCGATATCCTGCGTTCCACCAGGTCCTTTGTTATAGACTTGGGATCCCTCTCCAAAGGATCACCGTACCCTGAACCGCCTGTCGCAAAACAGAAGTTAATGACGTCCCCGTGGCTGTACATCCTGACGGCCCGGGCAAAAAACTCAACCTGCCAGTCTCCGGCAATAGATTTTTCATTGATGAGTGAAGCAAAATCCAGTTCCAGGTCTTTTGCGCCTTCCTTAAGCTTTTTCAGGATATCGGCCTTTCGTATGCTGATGCCCGGCACAGTGCACGGCGCGTAGCCGCCGAAAAGTCCCTGGGGTGTCTGCAGATTTGAGTTATCGGCAATACAGAGAAACCAGACATCTTTCTTGTGATACGCAACCCACAGTTGAAAGGTTCCGCACCCACCTCTGTATTTGCCTGCCCCCCCGGAATCAGGCCAGTGCTGGCACACCGGGATTAAAATGGGCAGTTCGTTCTCCATAAGTTCTACATCGGGTGCCCTCCCAAAGACACACCATGGAAAACCGAAAGCGTCGACTCCGTCCTGGTTTACCCGCCCGCCTTGCCCCTCGGTGTTGAGGGAGTAAGCCTGCATATCCGCATAAAAGGTATTCCATTGATTCACGCCGGCCAGCACGTATGCATTACCGGCATTCCCTTGAGAGGCTGTCACCTGTTTCCAGTCCTCAGTGGGGAACATCAGCTTGGCAAATACGTTATGGATTCCACTCATAACACCGGTCGCAATCATTACAGAGCAGGATGTTGCTGCCCTTATGTCAGGGTTAAGACAAGAGTTCGGGGGAAACTTAAAGTGGATGGGGGCAAATGTGGCGCTGCTTATAGGCAAGTCGTGGAACACGTATTCGTAAATATAGTTTGAGACATGTCCAACCACAGCCTGGACATGAGCATTATAGGAGGAAATGTTTTCAGGAGAGGTGCCGGTGAAATCGAAGGTGATTTCATCATCCTTCTTTATAACGGTCATATAAGAAGATCTAACCAGGCCTTCCTGCATCCCGACTGCATCACAGAAATTGACACAGCGGTAGGTACCATCCGCCCATGACTTGATCCTCTTTCGAGCACCCTCCTCCGCAACCAGGAGCATCTTTTGGAGTAGTCCTATGACGTAGGCGGAACCCCTTTTGGACGCCAGTTCTACCAATCGCATACGTGTTCTGTCAACGGCCGCGCTCCGGGCCCTCATATCGGCCAGCACCATCTGGGGCGCCCGAAGGCCGTACACTGCCAAGAGTTCAAGAAAGTCGGCCCGGAGTTCGAAGTTCTCCCCCACCTTAATGGGTGGAGCGTTGAAGCCCTCATAGAACCGTGAAGGGGCATTTATTTCCATCCCTCCCGGCTCAACACCGCCGGATTCACTGGTGTGCACCCCGGCAGAGGCCCAGGCAATAATTTTCCCAGCGTAAAAAACCGGCATGAACACCAGCACGTCGGGATTGTGGATGCCTCCATAGAGAGCGTCATTGATGTACCAGATGTCACCATCTTTAATGCCCGGGTTTTCCGAGTAATACTTCATCACGTATTTTATGGGCACGGGCTGGATCACCTCATGGAGGTAAGTACCGCAAGCGCCATTGGCCAGATCACCCTGTGCGGTGAAGATTGCGACCATAGAGTCGCCGGCCACCCCGAAAGCGCTTCGGGCTGTCCGCTGGAAAACCTCCATGGCTTCGTCAAGAATATCGTTGGTTCTCTGAAATCCAATTTCGAATTCACCGATTGCAAGCGTTTCAACGCATTCCAACTCATATGCCGTCGGTGGATTCGTTTTCATCATGCTTAATTTTTCTTCTGCAGAAAGTATTGGCATAATCGACCTCCCTCTTTGTTTTTCCTAAACTCTTTGAAGAATACCCAGCCCGTGTTCTTCGACCTGGTATCGCATCTCTGGAGGAACAACAACGGTTGTGTATTTCGCTTCAATTACAGCCGGACCCTCAATCATATTACCCGAACACAGGGCGTCAAAGTTGTAGATGGATGTTTTACGGAATCCGCCGTCCCTCCACCAAGCATCGCGACTACCTTTCAAGGCGGCCGAGGGGTTGGATCCAGACGACTGATAGGTGGGTAGCTTCACCTTTTCGGTAGGAATTGTAACTTTCACAATAAAGTTTCTCAGGATGACCCCTCCCTCACGGTTCACCGCAAAGGGGCTGAAGCTTTCTCTGAACTCTTTTTCAAATTCGTCGCATATAGCCTTCACGTCATCCGGGTTCTTTATGAACAGGCGTGGTGATGAAGACCTCTTCTCATGAATTTGCCCGCCATACAGGAGATCCAGTTCCAAGCTAAAAACGGCTTGATCCACAGGAAGGCCTTCTGCTATCAGGTCTCTCTTGGCCTTTTCGACAAGCTTTTCCACCACCTTATTAAAGTCCTCGTATTGGTCCGTGTATTTCCCCGTTGCCGGCTCCATGAGGAACATAGTGTTTGTACGTTCGTAGAGATGGATTATATCCATGATGGATGCGCCAAAGGCAGAAAATACCGGAGAAAAAGGAAAGATGACCGCCTTGGAGATGTCCCCCATGTAACCCTCCGCATGCGTCGGCCCACCACCTCCAAATGAGAATATGACGAAATCTTCCGGAGAGTATCCTCTGAGGTGTACCTCCTTCTTGATAGCCGACTCCATATTGCTATCAACGAGTTTCCTGATTGCACCGGCTGCTTCATAGACATCAATGCCGAGGGGGTCCGCTATCTTTCTCTTGATGGCCCGTAGCGCCAGCTCCTTGTCCAGCTTCATTTTACCTTCAAAATAGAACTCAGGGTTCACGTAGCCCAGGACAACATCGGCGTCAGTCACGGTCGGCTCAGTGCCGCCCAGGCCATAACATGCAGGGCCAGGTAGGGCTCCGGCACTTTGGGGTCCAACCTCCAACTTGTTCCCAAGCAGCCGATTCACCCTTGCTATAGACCCACCGCCGGCACCAATCGATGTAGTTTTGATCATGGTTGTAGCAGTCATCCATGTGTCAATAATGGGTCGGAAATCGTAACTCCGTACGCTCTCTTCAACCACAAGACCGATGTCAAAACTTGTGCCCCCCACGTCTGAAGCGACAACGTTTTTAAACCCTATTTCCTTCCCTATGTAATAAGACCCCATGAGACCGGAGACAGGTCCTCCGTTATACGTCTTGCTTGCGGCTGTCTTAAACACCTCGGCACAGCCACCTGTGTTGTGCACCATCAAGAAGGAACCTTTGTATTTGTTTTCCCTGAGCCGATCCCAACTTGCGGAAAGTTCAATCTGCATCGATCGGTGGAGATAGGCGTCCAAAACCGCCGTCATAGTCCTTTGATATTCCCCCCATTTCCCCACCACTTCGTGGCCAAGGACCACGGGAAGATAACCTATATGGTATGGCTTGTATTCCTCCCTGATGATGGCGCGAATTCTCCTTTCATTACCCGGATTCAAGAAAGACCAGAGCAATGACACCACAAAACCGCGAACCCCTTTGTCGACAAGGTACCTTACCTTCTCTCGCACGTCCTCTTCATCCAGGGGCCGGACAACCTGTCCAAAACAATCCACACGTTCTTTTGCCCCCACGATGAATTCGCGGGGAATCAACGGCAGTGGCTTATTCTGTTTTGCCAGATTACGTCGTTCGGCGACAACTGTACCGTCAACCCACTGAGGACCGTTTCCTATCAATATCGCGTCCTCGTGGCCCTCGGTGGTGATCAAACCCATCCTTGAACCCTGTCTTTGAATGAGTCTGTTCAAGGCAATCGTTGTCGAATAACGAATGATCTCCATTTCTGACAGAAGGATGGGCATATCCAATCCAAGTTGTTTGGCACCCTCCTCTATGACATTCACGAAGCACACCGAGAGGTCAAAGGGTGTAGTAGGAGACTTTGCATAAACAATTCTCCCATCATAGTGCATTACCAAATCCGTAAATGTGCCGCCAACGTCTATGTCTATTGATCGCATGGCCTCACCTCCCAACCTTTCCATTAACTATCTTGAGACGGTTTTCAGCTATAGCCTTCTTGAGGCTCCCTAGGTCCACTTCTATGTCATGGGTGATCGGATGCCCGGGCGGAAGATATTCCGTCTCAATTTGTGTTCCACATCCCGGGCAATAAAACTCAAGTATAGAGACCCATTCTTTCTTAGGGCTAAAATTGTAAGGTGCTTTCGGGATGACCGGATCGTGAACCTCTTGAGGATTTCGCTCGTATACGAGGCATCCTTCCTTGTAATTGCCCGCCGCCGGCCCTATCTTGTGGTCGCACACATGGCAGTACCAGCTCTCGTCTTCCAAACACAGGTCAAGATATTCAGTGAATCTTATTTTCTCCATTTCAACCTCCGAGTCTCTTAATGGTAGCATTAAGGTATTCGTCCGTCTCCCAGAGCCAGCCCTCAGGGATGTAGTACGTTGTGTTATCGCCTTCAACGAGGGCGGGACCATTTATGATGTTGCCGTTTTTGAGGCCATGGTAAACAAAGACCGGGACTTCGCTGGAAAAGACCATCCTGTCCCCCTTTTTGGCATCAATGGGAATTAGCTCACCATCTTGAGGCACACTGATGGGCTGGTATTTCGAGATCTCGAATGTCGATTTCAGCCTGAGCGTTTTGGCTCGCACCCCCCCGTACTCTTGCAGAATTTTCTCCCATGCCTTCTCTAACTCAGGGGTGCCAGGACCGGTCGGCAGCGAGAGAGTCTTGAAAGCATTGCCACCCTCAAGGACATCCACCTCGAGCGCGTAGGTCGCCATTCTCGGATCGAAGCGCTCACCTCTGAGATCCATCTCGGCATTATTCATCATCGACATCAGCGTATTCCTGAGCTCCTCAGGGCTTATGTCAGATAGTCTTTTCTCCACGAATTCTTCATACACATGAGTAACATCACTCATAGAGGAACCAAGGGCGCTGAATACAGAGCCAAACCGAAACACCTTTACTGTCTTGATACCAAGTTTGTCGGCCAGCAGGCAGGCAAAAAGAGCCCCGTTTCCTCCAAATGCGAATAGCACGTAATCAGGACCAGGTTCATCATTGATCTCCCGGAACGTATGGAGAAATCCCTGGGTTAGCTGGTCCAGCGACTTATCGACGATCAATTTGGCGGCTCCCCTTACATTGCCTAAGTTCAGCGGTCTCGACACGTTCGTCTCAATCGCCTCCGTAGCCCTTTCCGGGATGAGTCTTCTTTCTCCACCAAGGAAGTTGTCAGGGTTTATGAGCCCCAGGAGGAGTAGAGCGTCTGTGATCGTAGCCTCTTTTCCTCCCAAATCATAGCAGGCTGGACCCGGATAGCCACCGGTGCTCTCAGGGCCTATTTTTAGATCCTTGAGCTTCTTGTCCACTTTCACCACAGTGCCACCGCCGATCGAAACAGACCTTAGCAAAACCGATGGAATATCAAGGGGAATCCCAAAGAATTCGGTCCTTTCCAAATTAACAGGCTTGTGATCGCGGACAATGCCGAATTTTGTCGTGGTACCGCCAATGTCGAGAGTACATACCCTTTCTAACATGTACTTTTCGGCAAAGCGCGCGCTTCCGAATATGCCGAGAACCGGCCCCGACTCAACGGTATCCATTGCCTTTGCTTTCGCGATACGGCAGCTTCCCTCTCTATTGAGTCCAACGAGCAGATTCCCCCTGAACTCGTAGTCGTAAATGAGCTGATCTTCCGCCTTGAAGAGGGACACTGCCAGGGGCCCATGGGTATAAGCATTCATTAACGCGTAATTTGTCCGCGTTTCGTCTTTTGGGTGCCGGCAGATATCGCCACCCACAACAACCGGAACTGCTCCTAGATAGTGGTCAGGGTACTGGTCTTCAACCCATTGTTTTATATCCTCTTCTTTCGACCGGTCTTGGTAAGCACCCTTTAGGCTAATTACGACTCTCCTGACACCTCTCTCCAGCAACGCCTTCAACAGAAGCAACGCCTCTTCCTCGCTGAATTTTTCCTGTATCTCGAGGATGTTCTCTGCGTCGATGATTGTATCTATTACCGGACTCCCGTTGGACCCATACAGATTGGTTCCGTATCCTTTTGTCACGATGAGCCCTAATTTTGGCCCTGTCCTCTCGGCCAAGACATTTGTCGTAAGAGTCGAGGACCACCTGATGACGCTTGTTTCCTTCATTAGTTCTTTAAGGCCGTCAAAACCCAGCTTCGAAGCACCCTGATTCAAGCACTCGAACAGACACACGGTAATGTCGTGAGGGGTTGTATCAACCTTTACTTCCTTAATCTCCACCCCATCGCTAAAAACACCGTCGGTTAGTGTTCCTCCTATATCAATATCGATGGTATACACATGAACCTCCTTTATGGTTTCATTTCGTCTTCCTAATTGCCCATTAATGCTTATGCACTTCTGAGACCGTTGGCTAAGATATTGATGTTGAAAGGAATATTCAGAGAAGCGATAGAAATAGGCTGGAAACTTAGTTTCCATTACAAGACAGAATGGGTCTGGGTTGCGACTAAGAAAGCACTAAACCCCTAATGGAAACAATAATTACATGGAAACTAAAATTACATGGTCCTTCTGGTTTGACGGTAGAGGCAAGCCCCGAGACGCACAGACGTTAAGACAGGACCATGTACCGTTTCATCTTTTTGAGGACAGCAGTGTGGGAGATCCCCAATCGCGAGGCGATCTCGCGAGAACTCTTGCATTCCTGCATAGCCTGTCTGAGAAGGTCTTTTTCCAGGTTGGCTATCATTTCTTTCAGTGGTCTTTTGCCCTTATCAAGCACACGCTTCTGTGCATGGGTCCAGACTTGAGGAGGCAAATCGAATGTCTCAACGCACTCTCGTTCGTTGACTATGATCATGTTTTCGACTAGATTAATGAGCTCACGAACGTTTCCTGGCCAATTGTATGTACGGCAGCATTCGAGGGATGCCGGCGAAAAGTACTTGGCTCGGTTATAACGCGTATTCAATCTATTAAGGTAGAAGCTAATAAGTATGGGTATATCCTCCTTTCTGTCACGCAAAGGAGGTACATACACAGGGATAACATTTAGACGATGGTACAAATCCAGTCGGAATGAACCACTTTCACTCTTTAGCTTCAAGTCTCTGTTGGTTGCCGCTATCACCCGGACGTTTACCCGTATATCCGATATCCCCCCCAGCCTCCTTATATACTGATCATCCAACACATTCAGTAGCTTGCCCTGAGATGTGAGAGGCAAATCACCGATTTCATCCAGAAAAATCGTTCCACCCTCTGCCATCTCAAAAAGGCCGGGTTTTCCTTCTCTTTTTGCGCCAGTGAATGCCCCTTTGTCATATCCGAACAGCTCACTCTCCACCAACTCCGGTGGCAAAGCATTACAGTTTATTTTTACAAACCTGCCCGGACGCTGGCTCAGCACATGTATGTGTTCAGCGAAGAGGCCCTTGCCAACCCCCGTTTCTCCTTGTAGAAGCACGGGAATGGACACTGGAGCTATGCGTTTGATGGTATCGAGGATAGACAAGACTTTCTTACTCCGCGAAATGAGGCGACCTTGGGGAAGCGGCTTTCTTTCGCCTGACGGTACTTCGTCCGGATGCTGTGCCTGGGCAGCTGAAAATGCTGTCGCTCTTGCGAAGAGCACGACTTTCTTCAAGCATCGTTGCCTGTCGAAGACAGGCACTAACCTTACATATATATGCTTTCCGTTGCAAATCTCGTCCTGTCCCTCGACAACGCACTTTCTTAGAAAAGTCTCCTCGACAAGGCTCGGGTAGACTAGAATGCCATTCCGATAAAGGTCATCAACAGCCCTTCCGAGGATTGATTGGAATGGAAACCCGACCAGGTCTGCGAAGGCGGCATTGATGTATATGATTCGCTTTTCTTTGTCCAGAAGGGCTATTCCGTCAGCGGATGCAGTAATAATGCTCTCCAACTGGTCCTTCAATTCGACCGCGTCAGCAAGGGTAGCTGTGGCGTACGACATGTCGAGGAAGAACAGGATGACCCGTGTAACAACCCTTTGATCAATCAGAGGGGCAGTATACACCTTAAGGGCTCGTCCTCGATAAGTTAGCTCCAGGGAATTCTGTTCCTTGCCGATAAACCCTCGAAAAACTGATTGTTGAAGGGCAAAGCTATCTACGACTTCCGAAATCCGTTTTGTTTTTATAAACAATCCAAAAAATTCCTTCGCCCGCTTGTTGCTTTCTTTGATGACCTCCTGGCAATCAAGAGCAATACAGGGAAATGGCACGGAGTCGATTAGCCATTGCACCTGGGCAACTTCACCGCTCTCGAATTCGGAGCCGATTTCCATAACAGCACCCCCAAAGGCCGACGTCCGTATTTGGCCGCCCAAGGCAAGCGGCACAAGCTGTTGTTAACTGAAGGCAATGTGCTATATTATCCTATGCACCTATGAACGTCAAGATATTAACGAACGGTCCCTCGTACGATACAGACAGAAAAGGCATGGACCCTACTCGTTCTTGAAGGGAGCCATACTGTCCCGTGCTATATGGGGCGCGCATCGAGGGCACATTTCGGTCTCCCCTCGGAAATCAGGACCTTTGCGCTCGACGCACATGTGCGTATTACACGTCCTCGCGCACTATCAAGATCAAAAGGGATCCTCTGGGTATGCAGCCTCCGCCTATGCCTGCTTCGTCTACCTCAGGGGTTATCTCCGTTTCATCTGCGAAGCTTCACATCGGGTAGAACCTGCGCTATCCAAGATTATCGCTTCAAAGTGGACATGTCCCCTGTCGGTACCTGATCCCTATGTCTTCCCCGATTTCGCTCATGCGGGCATCGAGCACATGCCTACCTCAGTAGTGCCCATCTATGACCTCGGTCAACACACCATAGGTCCTGGGGTGGAGAAAGGCGAAGTGCCTGTTCAGTTCCTTCGAGAATCTTGGTTTATGGTCGATCAGGTCGGCCCCGTTGTCTTCAAGGATCTTGAGTTCCGCTGCACAGTTGGGCACGTTGAGGGAGAGCACCATGACGCCTTCCCCGTGTTTGGCGATGAACTTTGCGACCTCTCCTGTCCCGTCGAGGTCCTCCATGACTTCAACTGCCGTAGGACCGACCATGAAATAGCTAACCCGTATCTTTTCGCCCGAATCGGTGTAGCGGCCGCTTATCTCCCATCCGAAGGCCTTCTTGAATTTGTCTTCGGCTTTGGCTACATCCTTGACCGCTATGCTGATATGGTCCACGAAATTGGCCTTCACCGCTTCACTCATCTGCTCCTCCATATTCTCCTTTGGATTCTTCAAAAACTCGTCACGTCTTAGCGAGTCTGCAGGCAATGGCCCAAAGTTCTGGGTAGCCAGTCACCGGGTCCCTCTGTCCCACGTCGGTCAGCACGTTCTCGTTCAGGTGGTCAAACCACCCGTGCAGCACACTCACAACACCGGGCAGAATATCATCGGTGGCGGTCACCCTTACCCGACATCTTCTCGTTGCACTGGACACCCAGTCGCTGTCCTTCAAGCCGTACTTTCCGGCGGTGGCGGGATTGACCACTGCCACGGGGTCGGGTGCCAGTTCCCTCAGTTCACAGATATTCTTCATCTGCTATAGGGCCTATACTTCACCGCCCGGGTGTCCGTGTTGACAACGAGAGGGAACTCTTCCGCGATCTCCGGGCACCGTACACGACTCCAGGGGCTTGAGAGCCGCTCATTAGATCATCACTTTCCATGCCTCCCATGTGCCCCGCCCCCACTCATTGTACCACCTCCAGAGTTAGTCCCGCTATCAGCCCAGAGTATAACCCAACATCTGGACCGGTTTTTGGGAGGCCACAAGAATCAGCACGGAGGACCAGGATTTGGCGTCGTTAGACGCCCAACTCGACATATGCAGGACGTATGCTGCCATGATACCCCTCACGAAACAAAAAGATCGCACGGACTATCGGGAAGGTGCTCGACGAGCAGCCTTCACTTGCGGCTTTCGATTGGTAATCAGCAGAGTTTATCGATCTGCTACATGCAAGCTTTGCAGGTGAACTGAGTAAGGTCCTTTTCCGGCCGGAGGGATTTTTGATGGATGGGGCGGAAGCCGGGGTGTCGTCCGGGCCGCAGCATACTTTGTGCGTATGTGAGGACCCGGACACGCCCCGGCGACCGCGCCAGGCGCGAAAAGACCCCGGCCGCCTCGTCATAGCTATATCTTCTTCACAACCCGCCTTGCCCTCCTTACCCCCTTCGGCGCCTTACGGGGGTTGCCCTTTTTCTCCGTCCTGCCCCTGTCTTCTTCGTCGGGTCCGCCGCCGCTCAGGGCCGCTTCCAGCCTCGCAGGCGTGATGAAGGGGACCCCATGCTTTTTGGCTTCGTCGATAATGGCCCGATCGAAGGTGACCACCACAAGGCCCGCCCGCCGCTCCCTTATGGTCTCCATCATCACCTCGTCGGCCGTCTCGCCCTGTTTTGAGTAGATGACCTCGACGCCCCGGTAGCCCTCTTTCTTTCTCCCCGGCGAGAACCCCTGCCCTGCGTCAAAGACCACGGTTATCCGCATTTTCTTATCTTTTTTGTAGCGTGACAGTTCATCCAGGAGATAACGGCGACCGCTTTCGAGATCGAAGGGGTCAAGAAGGGCGGCTATGGCGCTTTGCTTCACATAATTGTAACCGTCAATCAGGAGGTGGGTTGACATAGTGGTCCTTCAGGATCCGGTCAAGAACGCCGTTGATAAAGTCCTTTGAATCCTCACCGCCGAACTTCTTCGCAAGCTCCAGGGCCTCATCGATCGCCACCTTGGGCGGCACCTCCGGCGAGTAGAGCATCTCGAAAATAGCCACTCTCAGGATATTCCTATCTACATAGGTAATCCTGGTGATCTTCCAGTGCTCGGAAGCCTCTGCGATATAGCGGTCCAGGTTATCCCGCTCTCTTTTTACCCCGGACAAGAGAATACGGGTGTAGCCGACGATATCATCCTGGTGGGGGAACACCTTTAAGTACCTTTCAAGTGCCCCGTCAACGGCATCCAGATTTACCTCCATCTGGTAGAGCATCTTCAGCGCTAATTCCCTGGCCTTCCTTCTTCGCACAAACCATTATCCTTTAAAAGGTTTACCATCTCTATCACCGACAATGCTGCGTCATAACCCCTGTTCCCCGCCTTCGTCCCTGCCCGCTCGACTGCCTGCTCGACGGTCTCGGTGGTAAGGATGCCGAAACCGACAGGTTTTTCGCTCTCCAGGGACAATAGCGCTATACCCTTGGTAACCTCGGACGCAACATAGTGAAAATGAGGAGTGCCGCCTTTTATTACCGCCCCGAGACAGATCACCCCGTCGATATCTTTCCTCTTCAAGACGAGCTTTGCCGCCAGCGGTATCTCGAAGGCGCCGGGCACCCGGAATATCTCAATACGACCGTCGTCGGCGCCATGGCGCTTCAGACCGTCGAGGGCGCCTTCAAGAAGCCTGTCCGTCACAAAACTGTTAAACCTGCTTACCACGATTGCGAACCTAAACCCGCGAGCGTCGAGCTTTCCTTCGTGTGTCATTATCCACCTCATAGGTTTTCAAGCATATGGCCCAGCTTCTCCCGTTTTGTCTTGAGGTAATGTATGTTGTCTTTCGTGGGCACGCATTCGAGTCCAACCCTCTCGACCACCGAGAGGCCGTAACCCTCCAACCCTTTTATCTTCCTGGGGTTATTCGTAATCAGCCTCATCTTCCGCACGCCGAGGTCGTGCAGGATCTGGGCGCCGATGCCGTAGTCCCGAAGGTCCGGTGAAAAGCCCAACGCCTCATTTGCCTCAACCGTATCCTTCCCCTCATCCTGCAAGCGGTAGGCCTTGATCTTGTTTACCAGACCTATGCCCCTCCCCTCCTGCCTCATGTAGAGGAGCACGCCCTTGCCCTCCTTCTCGATCATGGCCATCGCAGTGCGGAGCTGCTCCCCGCAGTCACACCTCATGGACCCGAAGACGTCCCCGGTGAGGCATTCCGAATGGACACGGACGAGCACCGCGTCGTCCCCGGCGATCTCACCCTTCACAAACGCGAGGTGCTCCTTGTCATCCAACACGTTGTCGTAAGCGATCAACCTGAATTCTCCGCCATAGCGGGTAGGGAGCTTTGTCTCCACGACCCTTCTCACCAATGTCTCGTTCCGCATCACGTATTTGATGAGATCGGCAATCGAGGCTATTTTCAGCCCGTGCTGCTGGGCAAAAGCCTCCAGGTCCGGCAGCCTCGCCATGGTGCCGTCATCTTTCATTACCTCGCAGATCACACCCGCGGGCGTGAGCCCCGCCAGGCGCGCAAGGTCCATCGATGCTTCCGTGTGTCCCACCCTGAAGAGCACGCCGCCGCTCCTCGCCATGAGGGGGAATACGTGGCCCGGCCGTACAAGATCGTCCCGCTTTGTGTCGGGATCTATCGCGGTAAGAATGGTCCTTGCCCTGTCATAGGCGGAAATGCCCGTCGTCACGCCTTCCCTGGCTTCTATGGAGACGGTGAAGGCGGTATTGTACGGCGACGTGTTATCGCTGACCATGAGGGGCAGGTCGAGCTCCTTTACCCGTTGCTCCGACAGGGAAAGACAGATAAGCCCGCGCGCGTAGCGCGCCATGAAGTTGATCGCCTCGGGCGTCGTCTTTTCTGCCGCGATCATCACGTCTCCCTCGTTCTCCCGGTCCTCGTCGTCGACGATGATGACCATCTTTCCGTCCTTCACGTCCTTGATTACGTCTTCTATGTTCGCTATCGTCATGATTGCCTTCCCTTGATGTATCCGTATCTGTAAAGGAAATCGAGGTCTGAGCCGTCCTGCTCTCTACGGCTCACAAACTTTTCCACGTAGCGCCCCAGTATATCCGTTTCAACATTGACGCGGTCCCCGGGATTCTTGGATCCTATTGTTGTCTTGGCTGCAGAATACGGAATAACGTTAAGTGTAAATCTATTATCATGTTGGTCGTTTACTGTCAAGCTTATTCCATCAATGGCGACCGAGCCTTTCCTGACGATGTACCTCGATATTTCCGCAGGCGTTTCGATCTCTATCTTTAAGGAATCGCCTTCCGGGCCGATGGCGACGATGCGCCCGATGCCGTCTACGTGTCCCATGACGATGTGGCCGCCCAGCCGCGAATCGAGCCGCATGGCCCTTTCCAGGTTCACCCGGTCGTTGATCGACGAGCCCCTGAGCGTGGTCAGGCTCAACGTCTCCAGGGAGGCGTCGGCGTGGATTGATCCGCCAACAAGTGCGGTAACCGTGAGACAGACCCCGTTCACGGCAATGCTGTCGCCCTCGCGGATATCGCCGGGATTGAAGCCCGTCCGGACTGTAAACGTCCATCGACCCTCACCTTTCCCGATGCCGGCTATGGCGCCTACATCCTCAATGATGCCCGTGAACATACCCCACCACGCAGATGTCGTCCTTCAGTTTTTTGACTGAAACCACGTCCACCATGTAGGCATCCTTCAAAAAATCGATGCCCTTGCCGGCAACGAGGCCCGATGCGTTCTTCCCCCCGATCAGCAGGGGCCCGTAAAAGAGCATCACTTTGTCGATGAGACCTTCCTTGAGCAAAGCGCTGTTGACTTCGCCGCCGCCTTCGACCATGACGCTCATAATCCCTCTCCGGTACAGCTCCAGGCACACATCGGCAAGGGCAACCCTCCGGTTCTCATTCCCGCCCACCCGGACAACCTCCACGCCAAGCGTATTGAGGCGGCTTTCCTTGTCGGAAGACTGATCGGACAGGGCAAAGATGAGTGTCCTGTATTTGCTCGCGGTCTTCACCAGCTCAGCCGAGAGGGGTATGCGCAGCTTCGAGTCGAGGACGACCCTCACCGGGTATCTTTTCGGCTTCGTCACCTTCGGCAAAAGAAGAGGATTATCGAGGATCACCGTATTGATGCCGACGAGCACCGCGTCCATTACCGAGCGCAGCCGGTTTGTGTAAGCCCTCGATTCCTCGTTCGAGATCCATTTTGACTCACCGATCTTGGTGGCTATTTTGCCGTCCAGGCTCAGGGCCGCCTTCATCAGAAAAAAAGGCCGCTTCTTTTCCTGGAAGGTCACGAAGACTTCATTGAGCATCCTCGCCTCCTCAGAGAGCAAGCCTACCTTGACGTCTATGCCTGCTTTCCGCAGGGCCTCGATCCCTTTTCCGTTTACCTGCGGGTTCGGGTCGAACATGGCGACGACCACCTTCTTGATGCCCGCCTTGATTACCGCATCGACACATGGCGGCGTCTTCTTCTCCGTGTGGCAGCATGGTTCCAGGGTTACCACGAGCGTTGCGCCCCGGGCGCCGTCGCCTGCCCGCTCCAGGGCAATCACTTCGGCGTGGGCTTCTCCTGCCTTATGATGGTATCCCTCTCCCAGGACACGTTGTCCTTTCACCACCAGGGCGCCTACCATCGGGTTCGGAGACGTTGTTCCCAGTCCTTTTTTTGCAAGGGAAAGGGCCAACCGCATGAACTCTTCTTCTTTCATGTTTCTCCCTTTTTTAAGAGCAGGTCCTTCAGCTCTTCCATGAAGTCGGTAATATCCTTGAACTGGCGGTACACGGAGGCGAACCTCACATAGGCGACCCCGTCAAGCCTCTTCAGCTCATCCATCACCATGCGTCCTATCTCCGTGCTCGTGACCTCTTTCTCCCCCCGCTCCGTCAAGTCGTACTCGATCCTCGACACCGCTTTCTCGAGATCGGTAATCCCGACAGGCCGCTTTTCGCAGGCTTTTCGCAAGCCCGCAAGGATTTTCCCCCTATCGAAGGCTTCTCTCCGGCCGTCTTTCTTGACTACGTGCGGCAGACCCTCCTCCAGCATCTCTGCCGTGCTGAATCGCTTCGAGCACCCAAGACACTCGCGGCGCCTCCTGATGGCGTCCATCTCTTTGCTCGTTCTCGAATCGATTACCTTGCTTTCGGCAAATCCGCAATAAGGACATTTCATTGGACCGCACCTGTGCCCCTCACCACAACTCCGCAAGAGTTACACGCACCTTACGCGCTTCCATGGGTAATGAACACGTTCTAAGCCTTCGATGTCCCTTTAACCGGCCTTTCTTAAGGCTGCCCTACCCGTGTTATTATTATACCCGATTCCGAGATCAAAGTGGCTGCCAGATCATCGGGGTACCCTTCCAGGTGCAGCACGTGACCGATCCCCGCGTTAATGATCATCTTCACACATATGGAACAGGGCAGGTGGGTGGAGTAGAGCACTGCCCCTTTGATGGAAACGCCGTGATAGGCCGCCTGTATGATGGCGTTTTGCTCCGCATGGAGGCCCCTGCAGAGCTCATGTCGCTCCCCGGAGGCCACATGCTTCAGTTCGCGGAGACACCCCAGGTCCCTGCAATGGGCAAGACCGCTTGGCGCGCCGTTATAACCCGTGGCAAGAATGCGCTTCTCCTTGACGATAAGGGCGCCCACATGCCTCCTCAGGCACGTGGACCGCTTGGCGACGATGCCCGCTATTTCCATGAAATAGGCATCCCAATCAGGGCGCTCGCCTTTTGTCATGGTGGGGTGCGGCCGGGCGATAGTCATCGGGAGTAGATACGGGAGTAGAAGGGGAACCTGCGACAGAGCTCTTTCACCCCTTCTCTTACCCTGTCCTGGAGCTGCTCGTCATGAGGCGCGAGGAGAACGGCATCGATAATTTCCGCAACGAACTCCATCTCCGGCTCTTTCATGCCCCTCGTCGTTATCGCGGGCGTGCCTATCCGTATGCCGCTCGTCACGCTCGGCCCTTTTGTATCGAAAGGGATCACGTTTCTGTTGAGGACAATCCCGCTCTTTTCCAGACTTTCCTGCGCTTCTATTCCGGTGATGCCCTTTCCGGTGAGATCGACAAGGAAAAGATGGTTGTCCGTCCCTCCCGACACGATCCTGTACCCCCGCTTCTCCAAAGAGGATGCGAGATATCGGGAGTTTTTGATGATCTGCTCCTGATAGGCCCTGAACTCGGGGGTCATCGCATTCTTCAGGGCTACTGCCTTGGCGGCGATCACGTGCATGAGAGGCCCCCCCTGGATACCAGGGAAAACCATCGAGTCGATGAGTTTGCCATGCTTCTTGTCGGCAAGGATCAGCCCTCCCCTCGGCCCCCGCAGTGTCTTATGGGTCGTGCCCGTGACGAAATGGGCGGCGCCTACCGGGCTTGGGTGGAGACCCGTCGCAACGGCGCCTGCAATGTGCGCCATATCGACGAGGAGATACGCACCTGTCTCATCGGCTATCTCCCTGAATTTACCGAAATCTATAATCCTTGAGTACGCGCTCGCGCCCGCAATGATCAGTTTTGGCCTCTCCCTGCGGCTAATCTCCCGTACTTGATCGTAATCGATCCGTTCGTCTTTTCGGGAGACCTGATAGAAGAGGGGTGTGAAAAAGCGGCCCGAGAAGCTCGAGGGTGCGCCGTGGGTGAGATGGCCGCCGTGGGTGAGGTCCATGCCGAGGATTTTGTCTCCCGGGCGAAGCACGGCGAAAATAACCGCCATGTTGGCCGACGACCCCGAATGGGGCTGGACATTCGCGTATTCGGCGCCGAAGAGTCGGCAGGCGCGCTCGATGGCAATGCGCTCGATGGCGTCCACGTAGCGGCAGCCGCCGTAGAAACGCCGGTTAGGATAGCCTTCGGCATACTTGTTCGTCAGAAGGGTCCCCTGTGCCTCCAGGACATCCTGATCGACGTAGTTCTCGGAGGCGATCAGGATAAGGCTATATTCTTCGCGCTCTATCTCCTTTCTGACATAATCGTAAATCCTGCCGTCACTCTTTTTCAGGGCATCCATGGAAATCATGTTCAAGCCTTCTTATTTTCTCTATCCGTCCCTCGTGCCGTCCGCCCTCAAAGGGGGTTTCGAGCCATACCCTCGCAATCTCCGCGGCAAGCCCCTTCCCGGTAACCAGGGCCCCCAACACGAGAATGTTCGCATCCACGTGACGCCTGCTCTGCATGGCGGTATAGAGGTCGAAGGCGAGGGCGGCCCGTATCCCGCATACCTTATTCGCCGCGATCGACATGCCGATGCCCGTGCCGCACACAAGGATACCGCGCTCGACCTGGCGCGCGGCGACAAGGCGGGCGACTTTTACCGCATAATCGGGATAGTCGACCGAATCGAGGCAGTCTGTCCCGATATCGACCACGTCATGCCCCCCGGTGAGCATCTGCCCCAGATATGCTTTCAGCTCGTAGCCGGCGTGGTCCGATCCGATGGCGATCCGCACTTACCCGAACCTCTTGAAAACGAGGACCGCGTTGGTGCCGCCGAAGCCGAAAGAATTGGAGATGGCCACGTCGATAGCATGCTCGCGCGCGGTGTTCGGCACATAATCGAGATCGCATACCGGATCCGGATACTCGTAATTAATGGTCGGGGGGCATACCTGGTCCCTGATGGCGAGGGTGATGAAGATCGCCTCGACGGCGCCTGCCGCTCCCAGCAGATGGCCGGTCATCGACTTTGTCGAGCTTACAGGGATTTTATACGCCCTCTCGCCAAAAACCCCTTTTATGGCGAGCGTCTCCGACGAGTCGTTCAAATCCGTCGAAGTCCCGTGGGCATTGATGTAATCGACCTCATCCGGGCTTATTCCGGCGTCCTTGAGCGCCATTCTGATGCAGCGCATGGAGCCGTCGCCGTCGGGACAGGGTGCGGTGATATGATACGCGTCGCCGTTATAGCCGTATCCGGCGACCTCCGCGTAGATCGTTGCGCGCCTCATTCGCGCGTGCTCCAGCTCTTCCAGGATCACGATGCCCGCCCCCTCGCCTATCACAAAGCCGTCCCTCTCTTTGTCAAAGGGGCGGGAGGCCTTTTCCGGGGCATCGTTCCTGGTGGAAAGCGCTTTCAGCGCGTTGAAGCCTCCGACACTGAGAGGGGTCAGATTTGCCTCCGTCCCGCCCGCCACCATCACATCCGCGTCGCCGTACTGAATAACCCTGAAGGCGTCCCCGATTGAATGGGCGCCCGTTGCGCAGGCGGTGACGATGCTCAGGTTCGGTCCTTTGATGCCGTATTGTATCGCAATGTTGCCCGGCGCTTCGTTCGCTATAAGCATGGGAATAAAAAAAGGAGAGATGCGGCCGGGCCCCTTTTCAAGAAGAATGGAATGATACTTTTCCAGAGTGGGGAGGCCGCCGAGGCCCGTGCCCACTATAACGCCGACCCTCTCCGGGTCCTCCTTCGTCATATCGAGTCCTGCCCTTTCCACGGCGAAGCGCGTCGCTGCCAGGGCATACAGGATAAAAAGGTCCATACGCCTCACTTCTCTTACCGATACATACTCCTCGGGGCTGAAGTTTTTCACCTCACCGGCGATCCGCGTGTCGTGCGCCGATGCATCGAAGCGCGTTATGGGACCGATCCCCGATTCCCCGTTGAGTATCCTGCGCCACACATCATCGCAGCCGACCCCCAAAGGGGTGGTGAGACCGAAACCGGTTATGACGACCCTCCTTTTCAACCGCTACCTCGTGCCCTACTTTATATGTTCCTCGATATACCGGATGGCATCCCCTACCGTTTCTATCTTTTCCGCGTCCTCGTCGGGGATCTCTATGCTGTACTCGTCCTCAAGGGCCATCACCAGCTCGACTATATCGAGAGAGTCGGCTCCCAAATCGTCGATGAATTTTGCTTCCGGCACTACCTCAGATTCATTCACTCCCAGTTGTTCGACGATCATCTTCTTGACTTTTTCAGCAACTGCCATGTAGCCACCTCCTAAGTTTTGACGAGGGACCCATCCCTCAAGTGTATAAGCCTCCGCTGACATTTATTACTTCGCCCGTGATATAGCCCGCGTACTCGGACAGCAGGAAGTAGACGACACGAGCCACGTCGATCGGCTCTCCGGCCCGTCCCAGGGGCACCCCCTGCACGAGTGTCTCCTGGTGTTTTTCGGATAATGAGGCGGTCATGTCCGTCCTTATCAGGCCGGGGGCCACGGCATTTACCCTGATGGACCGCTCTCCGTACTCCTTCGCGAGGCTCTTCGTAAGTCCGATGATGCCCGCTTTACTCGCCGCGTAGTTCGACTGGCCGGGATTTCCCGTCAATCCTGCAATGGAAGCGATATTCACGATGTTTCCGCCCGTTTTCATGAGGCGACGGATCACCGCCTTCGTGCAGTTGAAAACCCCCTTCAGGTTGACCCGCATCACCTGATCCCAGTCATCCTCGGTCATCCTCACAAGAAGTTTGTCTCTCGTAATCCCCGCGTTGTTCACCAGGTTGTCGACCCTGCCCATCCCGTCCACCACGGCGAGGACTGCCTTCTCCACCTGCTGCAAGTCAGACACATCGACATGAAAAAATGTGGCCCTTGCACCTTTGGCCTCTACTGCCCGTACCGTATCCGCGCCGTCCGCTACGTCAAAGACGGCAATGTCGGACCCCTTTTCGGCCAGGAATTCCGCAATTGCCCTCCCTATGCCCATCGATGCGCCCGTCACGATGGTGACCCGCCCCTTCATGACAACACCCCGCGGACTGCCTCTATCTCCGCCACCGTTTCTACATGGCAACAGGGAATATCGGTTATCCTCTTCATCATGTTCGTGAGTACCTTCTGCGGCCCCACTTCGAGGAAAAGCTCTACGCCCTCACGACACATGGTCCTCACAGAGCGCTCCCAAAGGACCGGCGAGAACATCTGGCGGAACAGCAGATCGACGACTTTTTCATTGTCCCGGTTCGAGACGGCATCGACGTTGGAGACAACCGGCGCCTTCATCTGCGAGAAGACGACCCGGCCAAGCTCCTCCTTCAGCGCGCCGGCCGCCGGCTTCATGAGCACGCTGTGAAAAGGACCGGATACGTTGAGGAAGACCGCCTTCTTGTAGCCCTGCCCTTTCAGCCGCTCGACCACCTCCCTGAGGGCGTCCGTAGTACCGGAGAGCACGAGCTGGTCCGGCGAGTTGAGGTTGGCGGGATACGCCACATAATCGTCCTTCGAAACACTCCGGCAGGCCTCTTCCACTTTCTCCCGCACAGGACCCATCAATGCAACCATGCCGCCAAGACCGGCCGGACAGGCCTCTTCCATCAGGAGACCCCTTTTCCGGGTCAACCTTACCGCATCCTCGAAGGAGAAAACTCCAGCCGCGAGGAGGGCCGTATATTCGCCAAGGCTGTGGCCGGCAAGCAGGTGGGGCGTCACCCGCGTTTCCCTGTGCAGCACAGCCCATATTGCGTAGCTGGCGAGAAGTACCGCCGGCTGTGTGTTGAAGGTCTTAGCCAGTGCCTCAACGGGTCCGTTGAAGCACAGTTCCGAGAGACTGAAATCGAGGGCGTTATCGGCTGATTGGAACAACTCTCTCACGTACCCGAAGCGGTCGTACAGCTCCTTCCCCATTCCGACATACTGCGACCCTTGTCCCGGGAAAACCACCCCTATTTTTTTCATGGTCATCTCTTCTTCGAAGCCGCTTCCTTTATCAATTCGAGGCCGATGACGTTTCTTTGGATCTGGTTGGTGCCTTCGTATATCTGAAGGATCTTCGCGTCCCTCATCATCTTTTCAACGGGATAATCCCGCATGTAGCCGTAGCCTCCGAATATCTGCAATGCATCGACCGTCACCTTCATTGCCGTGTCGCTCGGGAAGACCTTGCTCATGGCCGACACCTTCGAGAACTCCTTCGGGTTGCTGTCGATATAGCGGGCAACCGCGTAGACGAGGGCCCGCGCCGCTTCCGTCTGCGTGGCCATATCCGCCAGCATATGCTGCACCGCCTGGAAGGATATGATCTTTCGCTCGAACTGCTCCCTTTCCTTCGCATACGCGAGTGCAGCTTCGAGGGCGCCCTGGGCGACCCCAACCGCCTGAGCCCCGATGCCCGGACGGGTCCGGTCGAAGGTCCTCATGGCGAGTATGAACCCCATGCCTTCCCTACCTATAACATGTTCCTTCGGGACTTTGCAATCCTGAAACACGAGCTCTCTCGTGGCCGACGCCCTGATGCCCAGCTTCTTCTCCTTCTTCCCGAAGGAAAAACCTTCCATCCCCTTTTCGAGGATGAACGCGGTCGCCCCCCTGCCCCCCCTGGAGCGGTCCGTCATGGCGATAACCGAGTAAATTTCCGCCTCCCCGCCGTTGGTAATCCACTGCTTGGTGCCGTTCAGGACGTAGTCGTCCCCCACCCGGCGCGCTGTTGTCCTGATGCCCGCCGCATCGCTGCCTGCGTTCGCCTCCGTAAGACCGAAGGCCGCGAGCCGTTTCCCCCTCGCCACGTCAGGCAGATACCGCGCTTTTTGCTCCTCGCTTCCGCCGATGAGAATCGGATGGGAGCCGAGAAGGCTTGCCGCATAGCTTACCGACACGCCCAGGCACGCCCTGCTCAATTCCTCGACGGCGATGCAGTTCTCAAACGAGCCGCCGCCCAGGCCGCCGTATGCTTCCGGTATGCTCACGCCGAAAAGGCCCGCTTCCGCGCACGCCCGCATGATCTCCCAGGGGAATGTCTCTGTTTCGTCCAACTCGGCCCTCACGGGCATCACCCTTTCCTCTGCGATCCTGCGCGCAAGTTTCTTGATTTCTTTTTGATCCTCCGTCAAAAAATAGTCCATGCTAGTGCTCCTTGCCCTTCACGTAGTCCTGCATCGCGTCCTTTATGCGCCCGCTGACGTTCTTTCCGACAAAGCCCTTTGCCTGTATGATCGCATTTTTGATTGCCCGCTCATTCGACTTCCCGTGACAGATGATGCAGACCCCGTCCACCCCGACCAGAGGGGCCCCTCCATATTCGGAATAGTCTACCATCCGGGAGAGGGCCTTGAAAACCCCCGAAAGGAGCAGATACCCCATTTTCGCCCTTACACTCCCGGCAACCTTCTCTTTCAGGATGCCCAGTATCGCTTCCGCCATGCCCTCGCTCACCTTAAGGGCCACATTCCCGACAAAGCCGTCGGTTATCACCACGTCTGCCATACCCTTGTACAGATCCGTTCCTTCTATGTAACCTATGTAGCTGAGCGCGGCGCCCTTCAGGAGCGCGTGCGTCTCCCGGGTCAGCTCGTTCCCTTTTGTCTCTTCCTCCCCGTTGCTCAGGATGCCGACCTTGGGCGCTTCCACGCCGAGGGCATATTTTGCGAACACATTGCCCATGATCGCAAACTGGACGAGGTGCGACGGGCGGCAGTCGACCGTGCCTCCCGCGTCGAGAAGAATCCACCTGGTGCCCAGGACGTTCGGATGTATAGTCAGGATGGCCGGTCTCTCCACACCGGGGATCCGGCCCAGGGTGACGATGGCGAAGGCCATGACGGCCCCCGAATTGCCCGCCGAAACTACCGCCTCCACGCTCCCCGATTTCAGCAGACCTAAAGCCTTGTTTACCGAAGAGTCCTTCTTCCTCCGCAGCGCAACGGATGGCGATTCCTTCATTTCGACGGCCACGGGGGCGTGGACGATTTCGATGCCCGACCGGACTTTGAGCAATGGGGCGATCACATTCTCGTCGCCGACGAGGACCACTTCCCCGACCTTCTCCGCGGCGGCCGCCTCGGCGCCCCTCACGATCGCGAGAGGCGCATGATCCCCACCCATAGCGTCGACTGCTATTCTCACCATGCGTGCTAGAGTTCTTCTACCGCCAGATACTTCTTCCCCTTGTAGGTTCCGCACTTCGCGCAAACCCGGTGGGGCATGGTGGGCTCTTTGCAGTTCGGGCAGAGGATGACGCCGGGAGAGGAAAGCTTGTAGTGCGTCCTCCTCCTGTCTCTCTTCGACCTCGATGTTTTCCTCTTTGGAACAGGCATTGTTTTCTCCTTACCGGTCTTTAAGAAATGCGTTCAACTTCTCCGTCAGAATCGTCGGGCCGGTCTTTTCGCAGCGACACGCCTCAATATTCAGGTTTTTGCCGCAGCCCGGGCATATGCCTTTACATGATTCCGCGCAGAGGGCCTTTACAGGTATACTGAGCATTATCTCTTCAAAAATATAGGCATCGATATCTATTTCTTCACCTTCGAAATAGTAGATATCCATTTCTTCAGTCTTCAACTCGACTTCAAGGCCGCCCGGCGCTTTTTGCCTGGGCAGCAGCTCCATGTCCAGTCTTGACGCGACAGAGAAGGTAAATTGCTCGAGACAGCGGGCGCAGGTCAGGGAGAGTCTCGCACGCACGGGTCCACGGATCCATACGCTATCTCCCGCCTTTTCTATTTTCAGCTCGTAGTCGACCGGCGACGCGAAGGCGATGTCGCTGTCCTCCGGCCTCTTGAACGTGGAGGCGTCCAGTGCCCCCCTGACCGATATGCCTTCCCGTATATCGTAAAGTTTGATAATCATTGGTTGTTTCCCGTTTAGAGGTAAGAATATAAGGGTTTAGCCCGTAATTGTCAAGCAAATTGCGGACTAAGACATTAGCACCTGTTCCCCTGGGGCGCCTCCGCCTTCTGTTAAAAAAACCTTGACAGGGAGAGTGCGCCATTGTACACCTGTGATAATGTCCGGAAATTGACGACTCAGCCTGAAAGGGGGGTTATCGGTGGAGAAATATTTTTTGAACGGCCACAAGGGCAAGACTTATTTTCAGCTTCCCGGGTCCTGGGAAGTGGTAAAACATGCAGTGCTGAAGCCTGAAAAAGCAACTAAGTCCATTTCCGGGCTGTTACGCGACTCGATCATCAATCCCATAGGTACTCCACCCCTTAGCCGGCTCGTCAAGGATAAAAAGCGGATCGTCATCATCGTGGATGACGGTGCGCGGACCACGCCAAAAAAGGCTATTCTGACCCCTCTTGTGGAGCACCTCGCTCACTACGGCATACAACGCAGCCAGATCACGGTGCTGATTGGAACCGGCACTCACCATCCCGTACCTGCTGCCGAAATAGGACAGCTCTACGGAGAAGCGCTCTCCAGGGAAGTCAGGTTCGTCAACCATGATAGCCGCGCTGAAGACCTGGTTTCCGTAGGAACCCTGAGACACGGGGGAGACCTGAAAATTCATCCGCTGGCTGCCGGGGCGGACCTGCGCATCGCCGTCGGCTCCGTTATTCCCCACCCTTTCGCCGGGTTCGGAGGCGGCGCGAAGGCGGTGCTCCCGGGCATCGCGAGCTATGAGTGCGTCCGGGACCATCATGCTGCCTTGATGATCGAAAACGGGGTGTTCCCGGGAAATGACGAAAACAACCCCTTTCTCAGCGAAGTCCGCGAGGCCGGCAAGCTGGCGAAACTCGATTTCATCGTCAACGTGGTATATGACTCCGATGACGACGTGAAAGCCATCGTGGCCGGCCACTTTGAAAAGGCTCACCGGGCAGGCATCGAGATGTGCAAGAAAGAGCTGGGCGTGCGTTTCGATCGTCCCGCGGACGTCACGTTGATCTCGGCCTTTCCTTACGCCGAGGGTCCTCAGGTCCTGAAGCCCCTTGGCGCCTCGAACATGGTGACAAAAAAAGGCGGCGTGGTGATACTCTATGCGAGCTATATCAAGGACGGCGGGTTCGCGGCGCCGCTTCTCGGGGCCTTTGACGTCGCCTTTGCAAAAGCAGGGGGCGACGCGAGGCAGCTCGTCATGGATAACACCCGTGACCATAAACCGCTCATCCCCGGCCTGGCAATGGACTTCAATTCCGCCCTCGCCATGACATTACTCTATGTAAGTCGCACCAGAATGTTCCTTGTTTCATCAGACGCCGACAAGGCACAGGCTGCCCGGCTGGGCTTTGAGTATGCCACTTCCGTTCAGGACGCCATCGACAGGGTCGCAAAGGCGTTCCCTAAGGCGACGGTCAATATCCTCCCGTCGGGAGGGGTCGTCCTGCCTGTGATACCGGAGAGTATGCGGATTGAGTGGTAAACGCAGCCGTTCTCATGTCACACCCCCTTATCGCTTGATAAACGGTAACAAATCCTCCGACTTATCGAGGAGCCTCAGGAAGGCCCAGGCGGCCGGGGAGAGCGTTTTCCGGTTAAGATATCCAATCCCGAACTCCATGATAGGGGCGCCTTCCAGGATACGGACCTCTCTGAGGGCCTTTTCTGAGGGTTCTTCCATTTCGTACCTTTCAAAGAAGCCGACGCCCTTATCCTGACGCACGAGTTCCTTCATGAAATCCCTGTTTGCCGATTCAATAGCCACGGAAGGGATCACCCTGAACCTTCGGAGATATTCGCGAATAACGTCCCTCGTGGCCGAGCCTTCCTCCGACACGATGAGGGGGGCCTTGGGCAGCTCTGAAATCGAGATGCTTTCAGATGGAAAGTAGACGCTTTCCTGGGCCGCTGTCAGCACCACCTCCACCTTGCCGATAACTCTTACCTTCAGTCTTCTGTCATCCGACACGTTCCGGATGAGGGCCAGCTCGTTCTTGTGGTCCAGGACACTCTTTACCATCTCGGCATTAGACCCCTGGTCAAGGACAATCCGCAACCCAGGATAAGCATCCTTGAATGCCGTTATCAGTGGGGGCATGAGGTATTTTGCAGATGTTTGCGTACATCCTATCCGGAGCTGCCCTGACTTGCCTGTGGATACGTCTTCAAAGAGGTTTTCCATTTCACGGATCTCGCCGAAGATGTTCTCCGCCTTTTTGAAAACCACTTCACCTACGTCTGTAAGGCGAATCGCGTGGCTTTCGCGGAACAGAAGCCTGATGCCCACGGTTCTTTCAAGTTGTTTCACCTGCATGGTAATCGCCGGCGGCGTGACCATCAACTCCCGGGCCGCCTTTGTGATACTTCCCAATTTTGCGGTGGTATAGAACGCCCTCAACTGGTTCATGTTCAGAATCATCACGGCCCCCGAAATTGTATATTAAGTTATTCTGAATTAAGATTAAATCTTTTTAAGTTGACATGTCAACCATAATCATCTAAAATTTTGCACATGGGGTCACGGAATATGCGATCCACACAATACGAAAGGAGAAGAGTGTAAAACCATGGGACATGTATCACTTTGTCGTGACATCAGGTCAGAAGAATTCACCTGGGACGAGGACAAAAAAGACTCACAGTCGGCTGCCGTTGAAGGACGGGCAATTGGAAAGGCGATAAAGGGGACGGCCGCGTCACCCGGAGTAGCGCAAGGCCCGGCCGTGGTTCTGTCCGACCCTGATAATCTCGCTGCGCTGTATCGAATAAAAAAGGGCGCACTGTTGGTGTGCAGCACCGCCTCACGGAACCTCATAGCGATCATACCCCGGCTCGGGGCACTGGCTACAGAACGTGGCGGTACGCTGGCTATCGCTCCGGGAGTCGCCAGAGACCATGCCATTCCGGCAGTGGTGGGCGCAGCGGGCCTCACAGGAATGATTAAAGACGGCGACATTATACGCGTGGATGGAACAAAGGGGACCGTGGAGATCCTTCGGGTCCGACCGGCGAAAAGTGCCCATAGTTAGTGAGCAAGTCCATGAGCCGTCTTATCTTCAGGCAGGGCGGCTTATCTTCCGTGGGGGCTCAAGCGGTCTCCACCCGCTGCGCGGGCGCCCGGCGGGCACGGCACGTGGAGCCCCCCTTCCCGGTCGCCGTGCTCGCCGGACCGCTTCAACACCGGTGAAAGAACATCAGTAGCGGGTGCCCGCCGTCCAGAAGCTGTGAAAAACTCCGACTTTAGTCGTCACTCCGGTGAAAACCCGGGTCTACCCCCCACCCCCCCCCTCACTACCGTGCACTTTCGTGTGCACATTCGTAAACACCCATTCTGAATGGCTTGCAACAGAACGAAATCGGGAAGGGATTGCTGAGACGGTTGGTGACAAATGCGTGCCGAAGAGGCTGAGAAGAGGGTAAACGTAGTAAACAATGGCAAAAAGGACCGTTGTTTTTATCGACAGTCTTAACAGTTTGTTACTATATTTTTGTCTTGCTTTTGACCCGTATCCTATTTTAATGTAAATTACCGTTCCTTGTAAGCTGTGATAATACGCATAAGTCCAAAGATTTACAATGTATGCTGTGATAATACGCATAAGTCCAAAGATTTACAATCATTCCCAGAGGCGGTAGCCTGATCTATTTCTTTGATGAGAAGTGTTGAGTAGTTGTTCTTTGCACTCATTATTGAGATGGATCGGCCTCGCATCTGCACTCGGGCAGCATAGGCTGCCTCCTCCAATTCCCATGTCAACTGCACAAGAGGCCGTAAAATGACCGTCACCTCAGCCGCCCGGTAAAGCTCACAATGCCCTTCGATACCCTTGTTTTCAATTCAGCCGCATTTCTAAGGAGGATTAAACGACGCATTCTACCATACGGGAACGAGGAAGAATATGAATCTATTGTTACGTCTGTAGTGACTAAGGCCGAGGAATACGAACTACAGAATTCTGCGTATGCATTGGCGAATGTAAAGTATTATAGAGAACGTTACGCCGGTCTCAGGAAGTACCCAATTCTGACAAAGAGCGTCGTGAGGCAATGCTTTCCGGACCTTCTCGCGGACGACTTCGCCCGGATGAAGCATAGACAGAACACCTCAGGAGGTTCTACCGGAAATCCGATATTGCTGCTGCAAGATGCGGAGTATGATCGATATGTTGCCCATGCAATCAACTACTTCTACAGGGAACTTTTGGGTTACGACACCAGAGCGTTGAAAAAGCTCTTGATTTGGGGTTCAGAAGCGGATTTGCTTAACTGGGCAGGCGACTGGAAAAAACAGCTTGTCGGCGTGCTGCGTGGTACCGTTTATGTAAACGCTTTTGCGTTGTCCCCAAGAACGCTTTCTCTATGCGTTGATACCATTAACTCGCTTAAGCCGGACATGATTAGAGGTTACGCTAATTCCCTTTTTACGTTATCCCGATACATGAGAGATAAGGCCCGGCGAGTTCATGCGCCCTTATTCATCGTGAGTTCGGCCGAAAGACTGACAGATACTATGCGCGCCACTATTGAGGAAGCGTTTAAGACACGCGTGTTCGATTTTTATGGGTCCCGAGAATGTGGCGCCATAGCGGGAGAATGCAAGCAAGGCAACCTGCATGTCTTATCCTTTAATCACACAGTTGAAGTGGTGAATGACGTCGATATGGCGGTTGAACCGGGTGAGCGCGGCAGACTCATTGTGACAACGCTTCATAATCGAGTAATGCCTCTTTTGAGGTATGAGATCGGGGACATCGCCATAAAGGGGGGTGAAAGTTGTGGATGTGGAAACCCCTTGCCAACCCTCAAGAGAATTGAGGGCCGCATTTCCGACAACTTTTTGACGAAACGCGGGGATATTATTCACGGCGAATACTTCACGCATCTTTTCTACTTCAAATCCTCAGTGAAACACTTTCAGGTAATACAAGAGGACTTTGATTGGATCCGCATAAATCTTGTTGTTAATGGTGAGTTTAAGGAAGCAGAGCAAGAAGAGATTACGCGGCGGATTCGAGTAGTGATGGGGCCGGAATGTCGCACATCATTCGCTATTCTTCCAGAGATGCCCCTCACTGCGCATGGCAAATCTCTTTTTACTTTAAGCAAGATAGGGAACGCTAAGACGCACAAGTTTACCTGAGCGATTGGCCTTATCACAATGGACGAACGGCAACAACCAGTGGTGGTGATACACAATGAGAATTCTGCGTACCCGACAATTGATTATGCTCCTGCGAAAACGTCTCGTGACTCTGAACGATCGACGAACTCAAACCAGCCACAGCATGTCTGCGAAATGATCGGCCTTGCCCTCGCCTTGCTAGGCCTTGACTCACAAAGATATGGGACACCACAATGGAATCCGTTAAGTGAAATAATCAAACCCGGTATGAAGGTGTTGCTAAAGCCCAATTGGGTCCGGGAGTATAACTTGTCAGGCGCGCAGAATATTCTCTGCATGTATACGCACCCGTCAGTAATCAAAGCTGTGCTCGACTATGTTCTTAAAGCATTGGGGCGGTCAGGAGAAGTCACAATCGGAGACGCTCCCCTGCAAAGCTGCGATTTGTCTAAGCTCCTATGGCATACGCGTCTCGATTCTCTCGTCGGTGATTACCGGAATAAGGGATTCAATGTCAACATACGGGACTTCCGCCTCAGAGTACAACATCCAAGGCCATCCGGGGACCCTACAGGCTATACGTTAGTAGATTTGGGAACGGATAGCTTCCATTCAAGTCGTGACTACCTGGCCGACCGGTATCGTGTCGCCTCTTATAACCCTAAGGACATGAAGAGCCATCATGGCGCGGGCAAGCATGAGTATTTAATCTGTAATACGGCCCTCGATGCCGATGTAATTATTAGCCTTCCCAAGCTCAAAACGCATAAGAAATCAGGAGTTACCGGCGCTCTCAAGAACTTCATCGGAACAGTTGGTCGAAAGGAGTTTCTGCCGCACCATACAAAAGGCTACCCTCAAGCCGGTGGGGACGAATACTCCCGGAAGTCATTGCTAAAGGCGCTGCATGGCGAGCTCATCGATATACTTTTCGGAGATTTATCTCAGCGATTCAGAATAATTGGATTTCTCTCGCATTTAGGCGTATCCCTAAGCAGATCCGCGCTTTCACCTTTCGATCGAGAGGTGATTGATGGTTCCTGGGAGGGAAACGACACGTTATGGCGGACGATACTTGACGTAACGCGTATTCTTCAATATTATGACAGAAGTCATTCCAGTATGTCGAATAGTCGGCAACGGGAAATCCTGACCATTGTCGATGGAATTGTGGCGGGCGAAGGAGACGGTCCTCTTGCACCGACCTCAAGGAATGCCGGTGTGATAATTGCCGGCGCCGATTTAGTCGCCACCGATGCTACTATAGCCAAGCTCATCGGAATTGACATCAGAAGAATCCCCTCTATCGTGAAGGCAACCGGTTTGCGCCGATGGCCCCTGACACTCATTGATGATTTTGACGGAATACGGCTGAAGAGTCTATCCAACGGAGAGTACAAAGAATTTTTGCTGCCGGAACTTCCTTCACTGAAGTTCGTATTGCCCCTTGGCTGGCAACAGCAGACCGAAATAGCCTAATTAAGATAAGCAAGAGTCCGCCATCGATGATATTCATACTACGAGATGACGATACGAGTTATTTCACAAAGCCTGAGGACTTGGAGGCAGCTTACGGCGTCTTATGGGGAAAAGTGCCTTTATCTCTCGCTGTCATTCCTTATGATGTTCCCTCACATTACAGAGGAGATCCTCAGAGATTTTACCAAGAGAACTACCCTATCTCCATTGAAGAGAACCAAGCGCTGATTTCCTATATTAGGCAACAGATCAAGACGAAATCATTCGCAATACTACTACACGGCTACAGTCATCTTTACAAAGTCGTCAAGCCCGTACCTTACCACCCCGCGTTTTGGATTCCTGAGTTTCTTTATTTGCAAGAGATCGAGAAGAAGCTGCGTGCGGGGCGGCTTTTAATCGAACGGCTGTTCGGCGAACCGGTTTATGGCGTTGTCCCACCAAGCAATGCAATCTCTGTAAAGGGAATACGCGCTTTGGTGAAAGTGGGACTACACTTGGTCGGTGCAGTTGGTATGCGGGTCATCCTGCGGGCACACCCTTGTAACCTTGCGTGCATTATAGCAAACAGGATAAACTGGCAGTATCCTTTCGGTATAAGAAAGTATTATGGCCACAGCCAAATATGCAGCCATCCACTGACGCCCGTCTGTAGTTGGTCCGATTTGACCTCTGACCTTCACGAGTGCCAGCGGAAAAACGGCATTTTTGTCGTAGCGACACATTATTGGGAGCTAAGCAGCTATCACGAGGAACAAGGAGCGTGCCTGCGAGATCTATTAGCAGATTTGATTTCGCGTGCAAATCATGCGCAGGCTACGTTTTCCACGGTAAATAGACTTTTTCAGAAATAACAACCCCTTAATAGACGTTCTTTCTGTGTGTCCTTTAAAATCGGGGAAAGATCGATATGAGAGTTATAATCGTGAATCGCATGCTCGCCATTGCTAGAGGCGGAGGGGAGAATGTTGACCTCAATTTTGCAAGAGCCTTGTCTTCCGCAGGCGTAAGTATAGGACTTCTAGTCGGTCGGCGCTGGCGCGGGATCGATTGGCCTATCGATCAGTTTCCTACAACATATGTGAGAACCCCCTATCTTCGGTGGCTGATGTATTGGGGCGAGCATATGAACCGTCGTTGGGCGAGGGTCATAGCCGGTCGAGGAGCACGCGTTGACATGCTTCTATTCGAGTTGGCAGCCCTCAAATGCCTTTTGGCAAATGATCTGAGACATGCTGACATATACCAGCTTTGCGGACTGCCTCGCTTGGCTCACTGGATAGAAAGGGTCCTGCAAAAACCTGCCTTGGTGCGTTGGCCTGGCCCCCCCGGCCCCATGCTAGGGGCCTGGCTGGGTAAGTATTCGGCGAATATCGCTAACGGAGCGGCCCTCGAAAACGCGAGGTTATTTGATCCCGGTAGCTACAAAGTACCGATAGGAGTTGACACCGATCTTTTTCGGCCGAGCCAGGTGAAGCAGAAGCACGCTACTTTCGATATACCCGAGGATGCCGTAGTCGTTCTGTATGTCGGACGTCTCATACCCATCAAAAACGTGTCTTTCTTGATCAATGGCTTTGCAAAAGCGGTTAAACGAGGAGCTAATCTATGGCTCGCAGTTATTGGCGAAGGTATCGAGAAGAATGGACTCCGGCAGGCATGCGACCGGATAGGAGTCTCTAGCCGGGTACTGTTCCTGGGTGATGTGACGGGGGAGCGACTGGCGCATTACTACAGAAATTCGGATATATTCGCCCTTACTTCGAACTATGATAATTTTCCAAACGTAATTCTTGAAGCGATGGCAAGCGGGCTGCCCGTGGTTGCTACGGCCGTAGGCGGCATACCTGAGCTGATAGTAAATGGTGTTAACGGAATACTGATAGACAATGGTCAAGAAGAGAATCTTGTCGACTCGCTATCACTGCTCTCTACCGATGCTGCAATGCGCACGGCCTTCGGCCGCGTTAACCGGCATTACGTTGCGGGAAACTGCAGTTGGAGCACTAGCGCGATTACGCTGCTTGATCTTTATACAAAGCTGTTAAAAAGGGGACAGGGAGGGAGGTTCCCGAAGGACCATGATTTCCTCGAATAGCACAAGCGTGGCAACCAGTACTTCCGCTATCCTTTCAAGTCGAATGCTCTTGCTGCCTGTTGGGTTTTTGGTCCAGGCTTATATGTTGAGAGTGCTTTCGACAACAGAAATCGCTGTTGTCGCTGTATTTGACATAATAGCTACCTTTTGCAGTTTGTCGGACCTCGGTCTGCTCACCGTTGCGGTTCAGCAAGTGCCGTCCAGGCTCAAGGCAAACCGCAAAGATAATGAGGCCTTAGCGCTTATAAAGTGCTCTTTGCTCTATCAATCGATGGTCCTGGTAGTCTTTGGCCTGCTTCTTTTTTGGTGTGCTCCCCGGGTGTCCCGGCTTTTTCTGAAGACAACAGACTATAGCGTATGCATAAGGATATTGATCCCGGGCGCGTTAGCATCCACCTGGTTCACTTTTGGAAAATATTTGGCGCAGATCAACGAACAATTTACTCTCCTGTCTTTTTGGAACTTTATTGACGGTTTGTCGCAATTGGTGTTAGGAGTCATTGGCTTTGTCTTCTTTGGCTTTCCAGGCTACCTTTATGGCATTGTCGCAAGTAAAGTGATTCCTCTATTCGGAATTCTATGGCCAAATCGAGGACTTATTCTTAATAATAGCGGTGTGGCATCATTTCCGCAAGTCTTCCGATATGGGTTTCCTTTTTATATTCGATCATTTCTCCGATATGGGTTCATGCAATTCGACCAGACGATAATCGGCATCATGCTCAACCCTGGTGCACTCGCTGCCTACAGCGTCGCCCGACGCTTCGCCGGATTGATAAATATGTCTATAGAATCTTTGCAGAATCCTATTCTCGTTCGGGTACTAAGTATGCGGGCGGATCCCACCGAGAGGTTGCGCGAATTTGCGCAAAAGGCGATGAGGTACACTCTCTTCATTGTGGCCACGCTTTCTATAATGCTGGCTTCAGGAAGCCCTTGGCTGATCCGTTTATATGGAGGTGCGAAATACGCGGGGGAGTGGCCGCTCGTAGTGCTGCTCTGTGTCGCTCAAATAGGCTACGCCTCGTATGGCCTATGGGGCATGTATGTGTTTGCCCTTCGTCCCCCTTGGGCGACACTTCTGCTGGACGGCGTTATCGGCTTTGTAAATTACCTATGCTCCCCGGTATTTCTGTATTTAATGGGCCGGCATGGTATAGCGTACGGACAGATCATAGCTTTCGCCGTCGGCACGATAACAGCGGTATGCCTCACTCCACGACGCCTTAACATTCGGCTTGATTGGAGCCTCATTCGGACGTTAGCAGTTCCGCTCCTCATCTTTTGTACCATTCTCATCGCCGGTCAGCTCGTCTATTTCAGGATGTGGATTCTCCCTTTATATTGCATGCTCGCCTTGTATGCATTTGTGGCAGCCATCGGCCCCAGGCTCAGTGTTGATGATTGGGAGAAGCTGAGTCTGATTGTGCCGGGTGTAATGATACAACCCTTAAAAAGGGTAGCGCGCGTGTGAGCCTTCGGTATCCGGGAAGCCCGGAAGTTCCGGCCCCACTACGACAAACCGTCATATGTACAGCCTGACCGCCCGTCTTTATTACAACTACGCGTTATGCCGTTCTCGCGAGCTGTTTCGTCGATTGCGCCACGTAGAGAGAAGCCAGTTCTGGCCTTCGGAGCGAATAGAGGCATCGAGTTTTCAAAAGGCACGGGATATGGCCATCTTTTCTTACGAATGCGTGCCTTACTATCGCCTGCGTTTTGATCAGGCCGGGGTTGACCCCCGCGCTATTTCCGGTGTAAATGCGTTCCTCCATATCCCTGTTTTGAGAAAGCAGGATGTCCAGACGGCTTCTGATCGGCTACTGGCGACCGGATCGAACAGGGCGGAGTTGCGGCTGAACCACACAGGCGGTTCTACCGGGCACTTGTTAAGCTTCTATCAGGATCGTCACTACCTGGTCGCAAATGCCGCCGACAAATTACTCACCTATGATATGTGCGGGCATAAGCCCGGCATGCGCTGGGCATTCCTGTGGGGGAGTGACTACGATGCTCCGGGCGGTAGATGGGAGGACCTCAGGAGGAGAATCGAACTGAATTGTGTATGGATAAACACCTTCGGCCTCGATTGGTCCAAATTGGCGTCTGTTGCAAAGGTGCTCTCTGCTTTTCGCCCCAAGTTCATTGTCGGATACGTCTCATCGCTCATTCTCCTGTCTCAGTATCTATCCGACAGGGGCTTGCGATTGGACCCGATCGCCATTCAGTCTTCCGCAGAAACCTTGACCCTTGCCCAACGAAGGCAGCTTGAATCCGTTTTTCACGCCCCCGTTTTCGACCGCTACGGGTGTAGAGAAGTCGGAAATGTCGCCCAGGAATGCGAGGCGCACGATGGACTGCACATCCTGGGCGAAACGAATTTTGTGGAAATCATCCGGGAGGACGGACAGCGTGCGGAGCCCGGGGAAACGGGTCGAATCATAGTAACAAATCTGACAAATTCTGCCTTTCCATTTATTCGCTACGACACCGGTGACCTTGGAGTGGCCGGCAACCCCACACAATGTGCGTGCGGTCGATCATTGCCCAAGATAACTCAAGTGAAAGGCCGATCATCAGATGTGATCGTCTCGCCTGAAGGGCGCCTGCTGCATGGTGAGTTTTTTACTCACCTATTTTACGGCGTTAAAGGTGTGAGGCAATTTCAGGTCGTACAGCATGATCGAAAAAGGATAGTTATTAGCATCGTTCGAAGTCCCGCTTTTGGGGAAGACGAGCTAAACAAGGTGAGAGACCTGGTGTTTCGATACGGCTCTCCTCATTTTAGTCTCGACTTTGAGTTCCCCGACAGCATTGCTGCGTCCTCTTCCGGGAAACATCGGTTTACCATTTCCTTGATCCCTCACGAACTCTTTCCGCCTTCAGAGATCGATACCTTTAATGATAGCAGTCTTTAGAGACACCCGCCTTCTTTATCCGACAGATGCTTCTTTTCATCCGCCCGAAGACTATCCTGAATATCCGTACCGTGGGCGAGGTTTTAATTGCCCGGGCAATCAGATATACCCGGCCGTACGCGAGACGCTCTCATTACTGCGATTGGATGAGAACAATAGGAATACTCCTCAATGGAATCCTTTAGAAAAATATATTAAGCCGGGCGACATGGTTGCGTTGAAACCTAATCTTGTCCACGACAGAGCTCACGATAACGGTTTACAGGCTATGGTAACACACGCCTCAGTGATCAGGGCCGTACTTGATTATGTGGTCTTAGCGTTGAAAGGCAGCGGAAGAATCGTTATCGGCGACTCCCCGCTGCAAACAGCCGATTTTGACGCTATAATCAGGGGGACGCATCTTGACCGGGTAGTGGAATTCTCTCGAACCGAATCCGGATTGGAAATCGAATTGTGCGACTTCCGGCGCGAGCGCTCCAGAAAAGATCAACAAGGCGTAATCGAGATGCGTGAGCCGGTCGCGGGCACACACGGACACGCTGTTGTACGTTTAGATGGCTACAGCCATTTTAGCGAGGTAGGGCAGCGAATCAAACGGTTCAGGGTCACGAATTACGTCCCGGAACTCATGACGCTTCATCACAATGAGGCGGTTCATGAGTATCTCATAGCCAAGCCCGTATTGCAGGCAAATTGCGTAATCAATCTGCCGAAGCTAAAGACTCATCGCAAAGCAGGTATAACTGCAGCATTGAAGAATATGGTCGGCATTAACGGTTCCAAAGATTGGCTGCCTCACCATACAAACGGCTCCGCAAAAGAAGGCGGAGACCAGTATCCGGCCCCCTCCCTACGGAAGCGAATAATGACCATAATGCTGGATCGAAAAGAGGCGAGTCCTCACTATGCCGTTCGGAAGAGCTACGCACTCATGCTGCACCTGTTGTGCAGCAGTCGAAGAATACGTCCATTTCCCGATCCGTATTACGAGGGCAACTGGTACGGCAACGACACTCTATGGAGAACAATACTGGACCTGAATCGAATTGTCTTCTACGCCACCTCGAAGGGAGAACTACGTTGTAACACGCGGCAGCGTCACTACTTCGCTCTGGTTGACGCAGTAGTTGCCGGCGAAGGTGAGGGCCCGCTTGAAGCAACGCCGCGTGCGTGCGGCGCTCTCGTTGCCGGAGACAACCCCGTCTCGCTTGATGTCGTGTGCGCCTACCTTATGGGGTTTGATCCCTTTTTGATCCCAACCATTCGAAACGGGATGCAAGATAATTGGCTCGAATACGACCGCGAGTTTATGATGCGCTCAAATTATTGGCCCGAGCTAAAGACATTGGCGAAGACGGGTTTTCGATTTGTCCCTTCGAAAGGATGGGAAGGGCATATCGAATTGGGCGGACAATGAGCGGAGGACATCGAGTGCTTATGGCCATCCCACACTTCTATCCCACCGTCGGTGGGGCAGAAAGACAATGTCTCAAGTTGTCGGAGGCTTTGATTGAGTTAGGAATGGAGGTCACTGTCCTTACGTCTCGGCTCTCGAAGAAAGATTTGAGGAGTGAAATTATTAACTCGATTCCTGTAACCCGATTGCGCGTCTTGAAGCCTATCGAGGCAAATTTGCCATTCTGGCTATTGTATCTATCGTCGCACAGATTCGACTATGATATCCTTCACGTGCATCTTCTCAGCCACGTGCATAGCGCCGCATGCTTCATGGCCGCGCGCATGTTTCAGAAGCCGCTGGTCATTAAACCTGGAAACAGCGGCAGCAGGTTCGATGTGCGTCTTGTTCGCGAAGAGCTACGGTGGCCTATGCGGCGACTGGCAGAGAAAGGTCTTTTTCATGCTCACGCCGTCGTCGCTATTTGCCGGGCTATTAGGGCGGAGCTATTGGAAATCGGTCTTCCGTCCGACAGGATCGTAGAAATCCCGAACGGCGTAGAAGCGATTGATCTGTTGCCGGATCAAGTACGCCGGGAAAACCGTCTGCGCCTTGGATTGCCGGAAGACGCATGCATAGTTCTCCGGGCCGGTACGCTTCACCCAAAGAAGGGTCTCGGCGTACTATTGCAGGCTTGGGAACACATTCGATCCCATTGCCCACATGCCTTATTAGTGAGTATTGGCGGAGCATCTTTGCCTCAAGAGTTGTCGCGGCTAACTGAAGAGGCAAGCAATCGAGTTCGGTTTGTGACGGATCTTCCTGAAGGAATAACTCCTTATCTGCAGGTGGCCGACATTTTTGTGCTCCCATCTTTTGCAGAAGGTCTTTCCAACGCCTTGTTGGAAGCTCAGTCCGCCGGCCTGGCGTGCCTTGCAACAAGGGTAGGTGGTAATAGCGAAGTGATAGAAGAAGGCAGAAACGGGTTGCTTGTTGACCCAGGCTCAGTAGAACAGCTTGCTCAATCTTTGCGGACCTTGATCTGCTCCCCTTCATTGAGGCACGCTCTTGGGCAGAATGCCGGACTGACGGCTTTAAAGTACGATATCCGAAAAGTGGCGAGGGAATACCTTCTTCTCTACCGGCGTTTGCTGGCGCCCTGCGGCTAAATAGAGAGTCTCTTGACCTTCCTGAGAATCCTTTCTGTAAGATATCTCCTGCTGCTTATGGCAACATTCTGGGTAACCATACAGGATAACTCCAGGATTACTGACGGTTTCGAAACAGGATATTTGGGTTGGTTCCGATTTCTTCCCCGAGAAATGAAGCTCTTCGAGGCCGCATTCCTCGTAGTGCTATCTATTTATGGATTGTTTCACATCAAATTCAGAAGCCAATTGAGGATGGCGGCCGGCCTATCCCTGATGGTCGGAGCGGCATCAATCAGTGCTATTTCGAATGAAACGATTTCATACATGGCTGTATTCCAGGGGGTATTCTTATATCTTGGTCCTTTTCTTTTTTATCTGATTGCCGGTACTACAGATTTACGCATGAAACACATGAAATTCATTTTCTTCTTTTATACCTGTCTTCTATTCTTCAATGTTGCGCTTGCATGCTCGGTCCAATTGCCTCTTTACCGGGCGCCGGGGGATTGGATTTATGGCGCTTTTAGCGATGCCCACGTTTTTGGCAGCTTCATCGCGATCTTCTCACTCGTTTACTTTTACCTCTATTTAACGAAAGAGGGCGTCCGTTACCTTTGTATGTCTTTCGCCCTTCTTCTATTTTCATATTATCCGTCCAACGAAAAGATGATGCTCCTCAACTCCATTGGAATAGCACTCTTTTATTTTGCTCATGCGATAAACCTGAGGGCTCCAAAGAGAATTATCTTTGGCGTAGCGATCCTGATAGCTCTTGGCCTATGTTCGTCTCGCTACATTGCTGAATTAGAGGCTGGAGAGGAAGGAGGCGTGAGAATCGGGCAAGTCTTAGACCTCGGATTCGCTGAGTTTGGGCCTATTCACGCCTGGTCTATGGCTGTTTCGTCCGTCAGTGATTCAACCATGCATTTCTTTTTCGGCGTCGGTCCCGGACGTTATGGTGGTATCGCAGCCGCTCGCCTAATGTTAGAGGGTGGTACTCCGTCGGCGTTTTCACAGCAGGAGTTTTACCAGGACCTGGTGTCCGGCGAAAACGTGGCGGGCGCCTTCATGATGAGAACAAATACCTGGAGTAATCTCCTGGCAGAATTTGGCCTGCTGGGATTTATTTTGTTCTTTGCGTTGCTTTTTCAAATTGTGAGCGCCGTAAACGTCACAAAAGTACACACTCGGTTCGACGCGACAATGAAGGTGTTTTTCTATCTGCTGCTGGTCGCGGCATTGTATCAGGGCCTGTTTACTCCTTATACCAACTGGGAGCAGACCATTATAGTTTATCCGATGATGACGATTGCCGCATATTTCTCGAATCGCTCGCTCCGTCACAACAAAGTTGCAAGGTTCTCGCCGCCCACGTGACTGCTAAGTACTTTTCCGCGTCATGCACGGTCAGTCGCACATGAAGCTCAGGATTATTAACATAGGCGCTGTCGCTTGTGGGGAGGACGGCAACATCAGGCATCTGAAAAACTACTCCAATGTCTACAACTCATTGGCTGACTTGGTCGAGAGCGTGGAAGTCTTCTCGCCGGCGCTGCATTCGAATGATATGGGCTATGAATTCCTTGATGATGCAGGTATGACCGATAAAATCGCTTTTTCTCTCGTAAAAGGCAACAGTCCGGATACCCGCTCATTTGTTTTCTTCGGCAATTATGTCCGGCAGATCCTCAGGCTTATCCTTTTCTGTAGGGACAAAGCCGATTATTTTGTGTTCCTGCCATCGCCGCTGGGCGCTGTCGCCCTCCTCTACCTGTTTCTATTTAATTCAGGTTCAAGAGTCGGAATATATGTTGGCGGCAACTGGCGTGAGGAGAATAGAACGTCCCGAAAATCGGGAGCGATCAGAAAACTGATAAGCCCTCTCCTTTCACTACTCTTGGAAAAAACTGTAGTCATGGGAATACTAAGGTCGGACTTCGCCATAACAGCAAGCTACGAGTACTATTACACCGGTCAAGGCGGAAAGAAGAAAGGGAATTTGTATTTGGCTCCTCCATTGCTTAATGTTGATGAAGAGGATTTGAAGGAGGATAGGAAGGAAAGAAACGGCCCTCTCGTTATAGCGTTTTGTGGCGAACTCAGGCCGCAAAAGGGATGCTTTGATTTGATGGCCGCATTTCGTAAGGTAGTTGAGCAAGCAGACCACCGGGATTTACAATTGAGATTTATCGGCAGCGGTGAGTCCCTGGAGCATCTAAAGGCGTATGCATGTGAAAACGGCTTACGCGAAAGGGTAGAGTTTCTCGGCCATATTATCGATAAGCAGGCGTTGAAATATTATTTGATAACAAGCGACATTTTAGTTCTCCCTAGTTATAGCGAGGGGTTCCCAAGAGTTGGGTATGAATGTTTCACCCTCGGTATTCCCACTATTTTGTCGAGAGTTGGTGGGATCCCATTTCTCGTTGAAGATGGAGTTCATACGCTCCTTGTTAATCCGGGGAACATCGGTGAGATAGCGCACAAAATCGAGTTGTTGCTCGCAGATTCCGATTTATGTGAAAAGTTGACTGCGAATGCGAAGCGATTAATGGAAAAGGAAATATTTCCACGGATCGCGAGCTATGGCAGCCTGGCACACTTAATCGTGAAGCGGTTTCAAAGAGCGGATGCTGAAAGTTAAGAACGTCGTTATTTTAAGCGATTTCGGCCATATCAATGGCGGGAGCAGTCACGCTGCTATCGCCAGTTCGGTTGCCCTCGCAGATCATGGCTATAAAGTACTTTTTTTTACTGCCGTGAAGCCTGTCGCCCCTATCCTGGACCATGATAATGTGAGAGTGCTATGCACAGACCAGGTCGACATCTTGAATAATCCTCTTCGTGTCCAAGCTGCTTGTCAAGGAATATGGAATGTGAAAGCGGCGGCAACTTTTTCTCGGCTGCTTAATTTTGTTGATCCTTCCGATACGGTGATCCACATTCATTCCTGGGTGAAGGCTTTGTCCTCCAGCGTGGTGCACGTTGCGTTGGCAAAGGGCTTCAAGGTAGTGGTAACGCTTCACGATTATTTTTCTGTTTGTCCAAACGGCGGCTTTTTCAATTACCAAAACCTTCGAATATGCACTCTTTCACCATTGTCGCCGGCTTGCCTGCTTCAAAATTGCGATGTGCGAAGCTACTCTCATAAGCTTTGGAGGGTGCTCCGGCAAATGGTGCAAAGACGGGTGGGAGGGCTTCCGTCGCATATTACACAATATATCGTCCCGTCTGATTTCGCCGAACGTGTTCATAACCCTTTCTTGCCCCGGGATGCGAGAATCTATCATATAAGTAATCCGGTCAATGTTCGGAAGAGTCTACCTGTTGACGTCGCGGAAAACACGATGTTCCTCTTCATCGGCAGATTATCCCAAGAAAAAGGGGCGCACCTTTTTGCGAAGGCAGCGGAAGAGGCTTCGGCTGCGGTAACCTTCGTCGGAGGGGGGCCTTGTTTGTCGAATATTAAAAAGATTTGCCCTCAGGCAAGGGTTACGGGGTGGCTGGACGAGGAGGGGGTGATGCAGCATTTGAGGAAGGCCAGAGCCTTGGTTGTTCCGTCCTTATCGTACGAAACACAAGGCGTTACAGTTCTTGAGGCTGCTGCGGCAGGGGTTCCTTCAATTGTTTCCGATGTTGTTTGTGCAAGAGAAGCAGTGACTGACGGGATAACGGGACTCTGGTTTAGAGGGGGTGACGTTGGGGACTTATTACGCAAAATAAGGGCGCTGCAAGATCCTAATATTACGAGGGGAATGGGCTCGGCCAGCTATGACAAATATTGGGAAAAACCGTTTACGATAGAAAAACACGTGGACGAATTAGCCACGTGTTACGAGCGGGTACTTTATGGGAAGTAGCATCAAGTGTTACACGACAATTACGCAACGCATGTAAAGAATGAAGATTGCCATCATTCATGATTGGCTCGTGACCTATGCGGGCGCGGAAAGGGTTCTGGAAGAGATTATTTCGCTCTATCCCGAAGCCGATCTTTTCAGCATGATCGATTTCCTGCTTCCCGGCGAGCGGGGATTCATTCTTCAAAAAGAAGTCAAGACCAGCTTTATTCAGAAACTCCCCTTCGCGAGGAAGAAATATCGTCAGTATATCCCCTTGATGCCGTTGGCCGTTGAGCAATTCGATATGTCGGGTTACGATTTGGTACTATCCAGCAGCCATGCTGTGGCCAAAGGGGTCCTCACAAGGTTCGACCAACTTCATATTTCTTATATTCATTCTGTGATCCGATACGCCTGGGATATGCAGCATGTGTATCTGAAACAAGCCCGATTGGACAAAGGGATCAAGGGATGGATCGCCAGGTGGCTGCTGCATCGGATTCGGCTTTGGGATTTACGTACGGCAAACGGGGTCGATTTCTTCATCGCAAATTCAAAATTCGTGTGCGGCCGCATAAAAAAAATATATCGCCGGGATGCAGCCGTAATCTATCCCCCGGTAGATGTCGCGCGGTTTTCTTTCTGTGCCGACAAAGATGATTATTACCTGACGGCTTCGCGGATGGTCCCTTACAAGAGGATAGACGTAATAGTGGATGCATTTTCCGCGATGAAAACGAAGCGGCTTGTGGTGATAGGAGATGGCCCGGATTTTAAAAAGATAAAGTCAAGAGCGGGAAAGAATATCGAGCTGATGGGGTATCAGCCGACTGACGTGCTGGCCGGGTATATGCAAAAAGCGAAAGCGTTCGTTTTCGCCGCTGAAGAGGACTTCGGCATAGTCCCGGTCGAGGCGCAGGCATGCGGCACCCCGGTGATTGCTTATGGCAAGGGTGGGATCCGCGAGACCGTTCTGCCGGATAAGACGGGAGTGTTATTCGACGCGCAGAGTGTGGAAAGCGTGATCGGGGCCGTCAATGAGTTCGAAAAGACGCAGGATAAGTTCGATTACGCCGCGATCCGAACAAATGCCGAAAGGTTTGGCAGCGAGCGCTTCAAGAGGGAATTTAAGGAATTTGTCGAGGGCGAGGCTGTTAAATATTTCCCGACGAGCCGATGACAGGACCCGATATGGAAGTGAAAGGCGATTTGGACTGGATGGTGGGTATGAACGGGATTCCGACCGTAAGCGTGTATGAGAGCCCGTTTCATGGTCCTGACGGATGGATCAAGCGGGCAGAAGATGCGGTCTTAAGCGGTTTCATCCTTCTTGGCACATTGCCGCTCATGGCTGCTATCGCCCTTGGAGTGAAACTTTCTTCTTCCGGGCCGGTGTTTTTCACACAACGGCGTTACGGTATCGACGGGAAGGAGATCACGGTACCGAAGTTCAGAACCATGACGGTATGCGAGGATGGCGCGACTGTTCCCCAGGCGAGGAAGGATGATCAACGGGTAACGAGATTTGGAGCTTTTCTGCGAAAGACCTCCCTGGACGAGCTTCCCCAGTTCATCAATGTGCTGCAGGGGTCGATGTCCGTAGTCGGGCCCCGGCCGCACGCGGTAGCTCACAACGAATATTATCGGCGTATTATCCCCGGCTATATGCTGCGGCATAAAGTGAAGCCGGGGATCACCGGGTGGGCGCAGATAAACGGCTGGCGCGGTGAAACCGATACGATAGAAAAGATGGCCCGGAGAGTGCAGCTCGATCTGGACTATATGAAGTATTGGTCTTTTTGGCTCGATATGAAAATAATAGTTAAGACGGTACTGAAAGGATTTACGGACAAAAATGCCTATTAGACCAAAGGTGAAAGGGGCAAGAAGAAGTGAAAAAAGGGAGAGGTAATGGAAGAAGAGGGGCAACAATACGATGAAATAGACCTGATGGAGCACCTGGGGGTAGTGTGGCGCCATAAATGGTTGACGGCAATGATTATGGCGGTCGGGGTGGTGGGAACGGCCATAGTCTCTCTGATAATGACGCCCGTCTACGAGTCGAAGGCCGTGATCGTTCCCGCCGGAGTGCTGTCCAAAGACCAGGGCGCGGCCACGGGCTTTCTTGCCATGCAGTTCGGCTTTGCCCCTCCCGTGACCCCCGCTTCGGTAGAAATCGTCAATCTGCTCAAGAGCAATATGCTCCGCGAAAGGCTCATACGCAAACACGATCTCTTGCCCCTTTTCTTTACGAAAGAGACAATGCGGGGCAAAACGGAGAACCAGTTGATGTGGGACGGCATCAGGTACCTCGGGAATAGGACGACCGTCAACTTTGCGCAAAAAGACAACCTGATCACCCTATCCTGTCGGTACAAGGACCCCGGGAAGGCGAGTGAGCTGGTGAGCTCCATGCTTGCGGAGCTGAACGATTATATGAGCGGTGAGGCCAAACGTGTGGCAGATACGAACAGGAAATACCTTGAGGCGCAAATTGACAAAACATCAGATCCCTTCATTAAGGCAAAACTATATACACTGATTGCCCAGCACATCGAAACTTCGACGATGGCCGAGGCCAAGGAGAATTTTACGTTCAGAGTGCTCGACCCGCCGAGAGTGCCTGACAGGCGAATCAGTCCGAAAAGGGCGACAATGGTAGTAATTGCGTTCGTGGTATCGCTGTTCATCGGGATCTTTGCCGCATTCGGAAAAGAGTATGTGGAGAAGGTGAGAAGGAAGACGGAAGAGTCAGGAAGATGAGGAGAGTCGCGGCGCGAAAAGCCGACGGACAAGACCTTGAGAAGGGCCGAACAAATGCGAGACACAAGACGGAGGAGTACTACGTGAAGCACTATTCGAAGGTTACCGCAATAGGACTGGTGGGGGTATTCCTGTTGGCAGCCGCCGGCACGGCATACGCTCAAGTGAGTGGCGGCGCTCCTGCGGCCGGCCTCTACGGGACCGGAGGACCGCTGGTGCCGCAGGCGATTACCATACCCGGAACACAGCCGGGTCAGGTGACACCGGCGCAAGCGGCAGAGGCCATGCAGCTAATGACGCCGGCGCAGAGCAGCGCCGTGGAGCCCCAGGCGATAGAGGCGTTGAAGGCAAGGCCGGAGTTCCAAAGCCTGAGCCCGGAAGAGATTGCAAAGGGGAAGGAGCTGCTCGAGGAGAAAGAGAAAGTGCCGGAGAAAAAAGGATCGACCCCGCCTGAAAAGACCGTGATCCAGGGGCAGCCGCGGACGACTTCCCTCTTTGACCGGTATAGAGTCACAGGCAGATACCAGGCCGTCTCGACGGACTTAAGACCCTTCGGCTATGCGTTTTTTAACAGCGCGGACATCACGGTTGCAACGGACAGAAAAGATGTGCCCGTGCCCGCCCGGTACGTGATCGGACCCGGCGATGAAGTGCGGATACTCATGTGGGGCAGGGTGAACGCCCAGCACAACCTCGTGGTGGACAGGAACGGCAACATCGCGATCCCCCAGGTAGGGCCGCTTCACATCGCCGGCTTGACCTTCGAGCAGATGGCGGGCTATCTCATCAAACAGTCGGAGCAGATTGTCGGCGCCAACATCGACATCACCATGGGTACCCTCAAGAGCATCCCCATTTTCGTTCTGGGAGACGTGAAGAGGCCGGGGGCCTACACGGTGGGTTCTTTTGCCACCATCACCGATGCCCTTCTGATCGCGGGCGGACCTTCGGAGATCGGCTCCATGCGGAATGTGCAGGTTCGCCGGAAGGACAAGGTCCTCACCACTTTCGACCTCTATGACCTCCTGATTAAAGGAGATAAGTCGAAGGACCTCATGCTGCAGGCCGGCGACGTCGTTTTCGTGCCCGTCACGGGTCTCCTTGTGGGCGTGGCGGGGAACGTAAGGAGACCGGCCATCTATGAGCTGACGCATAAGAACGACCTGGAAAACCTCTTCGATCTCGCCGGCGGCATCATACCCACCGCCTATACGCAGCAGATACAGGTCGAGCGGGTGCAAAAGAACGAGAGACAGATAGTGGTCGACATTGACGATAAGAACCTCACCAGGGCGAAAGAGTTCCATCTCCAGGAGGGGGACCTGGTGAAGATATTCTCCATAGTCGACAAGGACATAAACGTCGTCTTTTTGAACGGGAACGTGAAAAGACCGGGCAAGTACGAGTATAAGCCGGGCATGCGGCTCAAAGACCTGCTGAAGGACCCCACCGATCTCTTGCAGGAGACGCATTTCGACTACGCGCTGATAAAGAGATTGGCGCCGCCTACGCTTAGACCTGAGCTTATCCCCTTCAGCCTTAACGGGCTTCTCATCGAGAACGATGGGGCGAGCAACATCCGGTTGATGGCTCGGGACCAGGTCTTCGTCTTCTCCAAATGGCTCTTCAAGGACAGGCCTTTCGTCATGGTGGAGGGCGAGGTGAGGAAGGCCGTCAGCGAGAGCCTCCTTGATTCCGCGGATGCGGAACGGGAAAGCAAAAAACCGTTTGCGGGTGATTTTCCGAGCAGGATAAGAGAGGAGGGGCCCCGGCCGGGGAGCGCGGGCAGCGGCGAAGAGGCCGAGCGGGTGCGCGGGATCAGGACCGAAGAGATGGAGAGGATGAAGCCGGATTTTTCAAAGGGGGAGAAGCCGGCGGAGCGGGCGAGGCCGCGCATAAGGATCGACCTCGCCGAGAACATGACGATCAGGGACGCGATCACGGCTGCCGGAGGACTGACACGGGATGCACACCTGGTGGAAGCCGAGCTTTATCGCACCGATGAGGGGACAAAGAAGATCACCCTCATCCGGTTTGATGTAAAGAAGGTGTTGGACGGGGACAAGGAGTCCGACCTTCTCCTCAAGGACCTTGACAGGATCGTCGTCCATTCGGCGTTCGGTTATGACTACAAAAGAACGGTCTCCGTCGATGGGGCGGTACTGAAGCCGGGCGTTTACCCTTACGCGGAAAATATGCGGTTGAAGGACCTCATCTTTGCGGCAGGGAATATACTCGAATCCGCGTACCTGGACGGCGCTGAGGTATCGTCTCAGGTTATTGTTGACGACAAGCGGGTATTGACGGTCCACAAAACGGTCAATCTCAGGAAGGCCCTGGCGGGCGCGCCGGAGGAGAACCTGGTTCTCACGCCCTACGACCGCGTTTTTGTCAAGCGGCTTTCCAACTGGGGGAGGGAGCGGTTTGCGACGATCAGCGGTGAAGTGAGATTTCCAGGCACGTACGTGCTCAAGGAGACCGAGCGACTTTCGGACGTCATAGAGCGGGCGGGCGGCTACAAGGAGACCGCGTATCTGAGGGGCGCGGTTTTCACACGACAGAGTGTGAAGGAGCTTCAGCGGAAGAACCTGGAAGAGATGATCGCCCGGATGGAGCGGGAGCTGCTCGCGGAAAGCTCCACCGTGACGTCGGCGTCAACCGAGGGCGTAGAGGCGAGGAAGATAGAGCTTCAGCAGAAGCAGGCATTCATCGCTTCCCTAAAGAACCTGAAGGCTACGGGGAGGATGACGGCGAGGGTCGTGCACCTGAGACTCCTGAAGGGGAGCAGGTTCGATATCGAGCTGGAGAATGGAGATTCTCTCTACATTCCCATGAACAACCGGGTCGTCAACGTCATGGGCGCCGTCATGTCGAATGCGAGCCTCGTCTATGCGGACAAGGCCGGGCCGAAAGATTACGTCCTGATGGCGGGCGGATATTCGAAGTATGCGGACGTAAAGAATACCTACGTGCTCAAGGTCGACGGGAGCGCGAGGAAGCTGCCGGGCGGCGCCGTCAACTGGAGCGGCTCGAACGAGCGATGGGAACTGGCGGGTTTCGATGAAAGCGAGAGAGTGATCGAATCCGGCGATACCATCGTCGTGCCGGAGAAGCTGGAACGGATCGCATGGCTCCGCGAGATAAAGGACATTGCCCAGATCATGGCAAGTATGGCGACCGCGACGGGCGTCGTCTACCTCATCTCCAGGGCTCCTTAGGGAAGGGCCGGAATAGGATAACGGAACCAAAGCATAAGTGCGTGTGGAAGGCCGCAATGTTCCTGTTTCTCGGGTTGATCGGATTCCCGGCGACGCCTTCCCGCGCCGCCGATGAGCCTTTCATCGGCCCTGCCAATTGGGGAGCAACGGGACTTATGGAAATCCCGACAGCCAGGGTGATGAAAGAGGATACGCTCCGCATCGGGGCGGGCCAGGTATATCCTTACCGGTACTATTATGGGGCCATAGGTCTCTTCAACGGGCTCGAGGTCGATGGCAAGGTAACGGAAATTATGGGGGTGAGAACGACAGGACTACCGTCGAGCTACGGTGATTACAAAGATAAGTCGATCGATCTGAAGTATCAATTCCGGCGGGAAGGGATGTACTCCCCCGCCCTTGCGCTGGGGATTATGGACCCTACGGGAAACCGCCTCTACACCGGCCAGTATCTTGTCGCAAGCAAGCAAATCTACCCTTTCGATTTTACGCTGGGCTTCGGGAACGGCCGTTTCGGAAAAATACCCCTCATCACAAGCTCTACCGACACGTTCGGCGCGGAGATCCTGACCAGCCCCCACGAATGGGCGAGGGATGCCCGGCCCTTCTGGGGCATCCAGTTTTCCCCTTCCGAGAAATACTCCCTCATGATGGAGTATAATCCCATCAAATATAACCTGCAGACGCAAGACCCCGCCCAGGCAAAATATTTTACCCGGCCCGTCCCCCTGCACTACAATTTCGGCTTTCGATGGAGGCCGCTCGCGTGGACGGAAGTCGACCTGACCTTCCAGCGGGGCAACGAGATAGGGCTCAACCTCTCGATGCTCTTCGACATCGGGCAGCCGCTCACCCCGATTTACGACAGGCCCTACAAGGAAAAACCGCAGGCAGCCGCGCTGAATCCGGAAGAGAGAATGGCGGCGGCCCTCAAGGCGCAGGGCTTCAGCGATATAGGCATCGACGAGGCGGGAGGGACATTAACGATCAGGGCCCAGAACGACAAATACTTCTATTCCATGAGGGCGGTGGGGGTAATCATGCGGACGATTATGCCCTTGATGACGCCTTCCACCGAACAGGTTCGAATAACGCTGACCCAAACGGGCCTACCGGCCTTTCAGGTGGAGACCACTCCGGCAGACATGCGGGACCTGTACGCAGGCCGGCTGACTTGCGGCGAGTTCTTCCGCCTTTCGCGGATCACGACGGATATCGACAAGGCGCCTGACATTGCCACGAAAGGGAAAAGGGTGCTCACACCGGGCTGGAAGCCCTCATTCGAGACCTTTCTGAACGATCCTTCGGGGTTTTTCAAGTACAGGCTGGGCCTGGAAGGCTGGCTCGCCTATCATCCCTGGCAGGGCGCTTCGTTCGTGGGCGGTCTCGCCGGCTACCCGCTGAACGACATATCTACGTCGAACATACCTCCCGCGGAGGCGGTGAGGAGCGACATTTTCGCGTACAAGCAGCGGGACGTCAATCTGGACAGGCTGATGTTCGACCAGGTCTATAAGCCGACAGGCGATGCCTACGCCAGATTTGCGGCGGGGCTTTTGGAGATCGAGTATGCAGGGATAGACTCTGAGGTCGCCATGCCGTTGGCCGACGGCAGATTCCTTGTGGGCCTCGAAGCGTCGCTCGTAAAAAAAAGAGACCCTGGCGCCGTGTTTGCGTTGAAAGCATATGACGTGAAAAAGTATTACGACGTGGAGTTCCTCAACACGCGCCTCAATATACCGGAAGGGAACATGGCCATCGATGTGAAGGTAGGCAGGTTCCTGGGAGGCGACTTCGGCGCCCGGGTCACGCTGATAAAATACATCAAGGGGGTGACGCTGTTTGCCTGGTACAGCATCACGGATACCTCGGTGTTCCATGACCCGAGCAACCGCGGCTACCATGACACAGGCGTTGGTGTATCGATCCCCATCCGGCTGTTCGAAGGAACAGATTCCAGATCTGCTTACAGCTACGTCTTCTCGCCCTGGATGAGGGACGTGGCGCAGGATATCGATCGCTACCAGAACCTCTTCGATATGATAAGCAGGGACACGAAGGTATTTCTGCAAAAAGAGGTGAGCATGGTAGACTGGTGAGCATGAAGGAACGAGGGGCCATAGATCACGCGAACGCGAACACGGGCAGGGTGACGCAGACGAGGCAGCGCTGCAGGCTCAGGACGGCCGGTGTTCTCCTGCCGGCGCTGCTCCTTTGGTTGTTCCTATTGCCCGCGGTGAAGGCGGCGCAGGATGAAACGGCTGAGGTCCTTGATGCTGCGGAATCCTTGTTTAAGGCAATGAAACTCAAGAACTACCCCGAGATATGGATGAGGCTGACGGGTAAATCTCATAAGACCATAGCCGAACAGGTTTACAAAGCAATGGAGAAAGCCGGTGAAACGGGCTATTCCGTCGCCCTCGTCGAGCAGGACTTCACCGTGGGCGGCCCTGTTGCCCGGTCTTACTGGAGCGCGTACCTGGATACTTTTCACGTCGATTATGTGCTTGAGCAAAGTACGTGGGAAATAGGCTTCATCAAGAAAGATAACGCGGAGATATGCCTGCTCTACAGGAAGGCCGGGAATCCTGCGAGGCTGAAAATGCTCAAAGAACAGGATCAATGGAAAGTCGGGCTGATGGAGACGTTCCGGGGCAGGGACTAGGCAATAGCTCAACGCTTTATGGTTGACAGGCGTGCGCCGGGCTCGCTTTCCCCGGGCATCTGCTTTTTCAGCTCTTCGGCCACGAAGGTGAGGTGCCTCGTTATCGCCTCCCGGGCCCCTTTGGAATCGCGACGTCTGATGGCATCGAATATCTGCGCATGCTGGTCGTAAAGGAGGCGCTGGTCTTGTTGACGGGCGCAGATGGTCTCTATGGTAAGCCTGAAATAGTCGGAAAAGATGGTTTGAATGGTATGGAACAGGTGTGCCCGTATAGTGTTGGAGCAGGACCGGGAAATGGCGAGGTGAAAGTCTATATCGAGGCCGACGGGAACCTTCCCCGACGTCTCGAGGTACATCTTCATTTCTTCGAGCATGCGCCCGAGGGTCATCACGTCCTCGGGGGTTGCCTCCTTTGCGGCATAGCAGGCAGTCCAGGTTTCGATTTCCTTTCGCACCTCGACCAGCTCGAAGAGCTTCTCTGCGCTATCCCCGATAATGGCGCCCAGAGGGTCGAGCAGCCGGTCGCACAGCAGCGAGCGCACGTAGCTGCCGCCCCCCTGCCTCGTCTCGATGAAGCCCATACTTGCCAACAGCTTGAGGGCCTCGCGGATGGGTACGCGGCTCACCCCGAGCTGGTTCATCAATTCCCTTTCGGGGGGCAGTTTTTCGCCCGGTTTCAGTTTTCCCGTCTCGATGGCGGCTTTGATCTGGTCGAAAACCTCCTCCGCGACGTGCCGTATTTTGATTTGCGTAAACATAGAGATATCCGGGTAAATTATATAACAACATAACAAATTTATGTCAACTACAAAAAAGTCGGCAATAAGCAATAAATAGAGCATAAAAATAGCACTTGACGGCCAACCGGAAGATGTTGGTATAGTTATATAATAAGATAAGGTAAGGATGTGCGTGCTTCGAGATTACCGCGACCTGTCGAAATTCGAAGAGGCACATCGGTCGGCTCTTGTTTTGAAGGAGATGCGTGAGACCCTTCAGGAGGTGATAATGGCCCGATTGTACGAATTCCAGGGAAAACAGATACTCAGTGAGGCCAAGGTGGCCGTCCCGAAAGGCGAGGTTGCGACGTCCCCTGAAGAGGCCGCCAGGATAGCAGAAAAAATCGGTAAGCCCGTGGCAGTCAAGGCCCAGGTATGGGTCGGCGGCAGGGGCAAGGCAGGGGGCATCAAGTTCGCCGACAACGCCAAAGATGCGGAGGCAGCTGCGAAAAGCCTTCTTGGCTCCGAGCTGAAGTCATGGAAGGTGGAAAGGGTCCTCGTGGAAGAGAAGCTCGCCATCGAGACGGAGTATTACGTGGGTATCATCATCGACCCCTCCAGGGATGCCCGGTGTCCGGTCGTCATGTTCAGCACCGAGGGGGGCATGGACATCGAGGCGGTGCCGCAGGAATCGATCGCCCGGATTAAGGTTGACGTCCTTCGGGGATTCCGTCTCTACGATGCGTATAATCTCGCGGTGCAGCTCAATGTGCCCACAAAGTTGCTGCCTGCCATCGGCCAGGCCATCATGGGCCTGTACCAGACCTTCGTGAAGTACCATTGCAGGATCGCCGAGATCAACCCCCTGGTGCTCACCAAGGACGGTACGATCATCGCCGCCGACTGCCGCATGGCCATCGACGACTCGTCCGTCTTCCGCCATCCTCAATTCGGTATCGATGTGGCCCGCGAGGCGCCTACGCTCCCCACGGAGCTGGACAAGATTGCCTGGGGCATCGAGGAAGGGGACTTGCGGGGTACTGCGTATATCGCCCAGATGGTCAGCGAGATCAAGGGACCCGGCTATGTGGGCTACCACGGCCTGGGTGGAGGAGGCGCCATCCTCGGCGTCGATGCCATCACCCGCCAGGGGCTCAAGATCGCCAACTATGCGGATACGAGCGGCAACCCCCCTGCCTCAAAGGTCTACCGGGCGGCAAAGGTGATCTTCTCCCAGCCCGGCATCGAGGCTTACTTCCTCGGCGGCTTCATGTACGCGAACCAGGAGCAGTGGCACCATGCCCACGGAGTGGTGAAGGTCCTCAGGGAGGAGCTGCCCGGGAGGCCCGACTTTCCGTGTCTCTTGCTCCTTTGCGGCAACAAGGAGGAGGAGTCCCTGAAGATCCTCCACGAGGGGACGAAGGACCTGAAGCACAAATCGCCCATCGAGATCTACGGGGGCGACAAAGTCTACGAGACGGAGTTCCTCGCCGGGAGACTGAAGGCCATGATCATGGACTATAGAGCAAAGCGGGGCATAAAGGAGGGATAGATGCAGTTCGACGAGAGGACCATCAAGGTCATAATCGATGACGAAAGATGCCTCGGGTGCACGACCCATGCGTGTGTGGATGCATGCAAGACCTTCGCCAGGGGCATCCTGGTGCTGAAGGACGGCAAACCGGTCCTCGGAGGCGATGCGGATTTCGCGAAGCTCCGCGGCACCGAATGCCTCGCGTGCGAGTATGAGTGCTGGTTCCGCGGCAACAGTGCCATTACCATAGAGGCGCCTATCCCCGGCCTCGACGAGTACAGAAAGAAACGCGGAGTAGTATAAAGAAAGGGCGGTGAAGACATGGCAATTCTTCTCACGAAAGAGACAACGGTTCTGGTGCAAGGGATTACCGGCAGAGAGGGCTCTGCCCGGGCCGCTTTCATGAAGGGCTACGGCACAAAGGTCGTGGCAGGGGTCACCCCCGGCAGGGGAGGCGAGGAGGTCTCCGGCATCCCCGTCTTCAATACCGTCGCCGAGGCGGTAAAGGCGAAGGGCGCCATCGACGCGAGCGTCACCTTTGTCCCCGGCCCCGGCCTCAAAGATGCCGTCTACGAGGCGATAGATTCGGGGATCAGGTTTATCGTGAGCCCCGTCGAGCGCGTCCCTCTCTACGACATCATGGAAATGGTGGCCTATGCAAAACTGAAGGGCGCACGCCTCCTCGGCCCCGGCTCCATAGGCATCATCAGCCCCGGCATCGCAGCCGCGGGCTGGCTTGGCGGCACCCCCGAGTTTGCGCGAAAGGTCTTCATACCCGGCCCGGTGGGCGTCATCTCCAGAAGCGGGGGCCAGTCGGCAACGGTGCCATGGGCATTGAACCGGGCGGGCCTCGGCATGACCACGGTCGTTCATGTGGGCACGGAGCCGGTGACCGGCACGTCCATGGGCGAGATCCTGCCCCTCTTCGAGAAGGACCCGGACACGCTGGGCGTGGCGGTCTTCGGAGAGATAGGCGGTCCCCACGAAGAAGAGGCGGCCGACTGCGTGCGAAAAGGGCAGTTCACGAAGCCCCTCGTCGTCTTCGTCGCAGGGGCATGGGCGCCCGAGGGCATGCGCTTCTCCCATGCGAGCAGCATCATAGAAAGGGGCAAGGGCTCGGCGAAGAGCAAGGTGGAATCGCTCAGGGAAGCGGGGGCGCACGTGGTCGACCGGCCCGATGAGCTGGCGCCCACCATTAAACGACTGATCCAAACCCACTAAGGAGGTACGACTATGCCTGTAATGAGATCGGTGTTCTATGTTCCGGGAAACAACGAAAGTTTTATCGAGAAGGCCCCCGGCCTGCCGGCAGACATCATCACCCTCGACCTTGAGGACTCGGTGCCTCCCGCGGAGAAGGAAAAGGCACGGGAGATGATCCGGAAAAACCTGCAGCTCGCGGGCTCGGGCGGCTCACTCGTCTACGCGCGCATCAACAACTGGGAGACCTTGATGACGAACGATGACCTCGAGGCCATCGTCTATCCCGGCCTCTCCGGCGTCTGTCTCGCCAAGTGCGGCCATCCCGACGACGTGAAGCGCCTCGACTGGAAGCTCGACGAGCTGGAGAGGCGGCGCAATATCCCCGTCGGCACGGTTGCCATCCAACTCCTCTGCGAGACGGCCAAGGGGGCGATCAACGCCTATCCTTCGGCCATGGCATCTCCGCGGGTCAACTCCCTCATCTTCGGCGCCGTCGACTATACGAAGGACATGCGGGTGAAGATCACGAGCGAGGGCGACGAGCAGCTTTATGCACGCTTCCACATCGCCGTCGCAGCGAGGGCCGCAGGCCGCATTGCCATCGACTGCCCCTATGTGGCCTTTGCGGACACGGCAGGCTTCGAAAAAAGCGTGCTCCAGGGCAGGCAGATGGGCTACGAGGGAAGGATGCTCATCCACCCGAGCCAGATCGAGCCCTCCAACAGGCTCTACGCACCCTCCGCCGACGACGTGGAGTGGGCGCGGGGCGTGGTCAAGACCTTCGAGGAGGAGGGTCTCGCCAGGGGTAAGGCAGCCGTCTCCTACAAGGGCAAGATGGTCGATACGCCGGTTTACGACAATGCCAGGACTATACTCCGCACCCTGGCGGAGATCGAGGCCTTTGACAAGAAGCGGAAGGGGTAAGGACGGGAGGTACGGGTTATGGAGAAGGAGCACGTCCGTGACGCGCTGCAGGGCATCGTGGGGAAAAAGAATGTCCTCTGGAAGGACGTCGACCTGACGGTTTACAGCTACGATGCCGGGCTGGTCAAGGGGAAGGCGGGTCTTGTCGCCTTCGTCGACAACAGCGACCAGGTGGCGCAGATCGTCTCATTCCTCTGCAAGGAAGGGATAAGCTACGTGGCGCGGGGCTCCGGGACAAACCTCACGGGAGGCACTGTTCCCCTGGACGGGGGCGTCGTCATCGAGTTTTCCCGGATGAACCGCATCCTGGAGATCGATATCGAGAACGAGAGGGTGGTGGTAGAGCCGGGGATCTACAACCTGACGGTCCAGAACGCCCTCGCGGAAAAGGGTTATTACTATGCCCCCGACCCTGCCAGCCAGAAGGCATCCTCGATGGGGGGCAACCTCGGGGAGAACGCGGGGGGACCCCACTGTCTGAAGTACGGCGTCACGAGCAACCACGTTCTCGGCGCGGAAGTCGTGCTGCCGAACGGGGAGAAGACCTGGATAGGGGGTAAAGCCCTGGACGCGCCCGGTCCCGACCTGATGGGACTTTTAGTCGGCTCCGAAGGCACCCTCGGGATCGCGACCAAGATTGTGTGCCGTATCATGCGCTCGCCTGAGCGGGTGCTCACCATGCTCTGCATTTACAGCTCCGTCGAAGCGGCGGGCCAGACCGTTTCCGACATCGTCGCCGAGGGGATCATCCCCGCCACCCTGGAGATTATGGACAACCTGGTGATCAGGGCCGTCGAGGCCTCCGTCCATGCGGGCTATCCCCTCGACGCCGAGGCGGTCCTCCTCATCGAGCTCGACGGGCTCACGGACGGGATGGACGAGCAAATGAAGAGGATCACCGAGATCTGCGAAAAAGACGGCGTGGTGAGCTACCGGCTCGCGAAGGACGTGAACGAGCGGAATATCCTCTGGGCCGGGCGCAGGGGCGCCTTCGGCGCGGTGGCCAGGCTCCGGCCCGCCTATCTCGTCTGCGACGGGACCGTGCCCCGCACGGAACTGCCGAAAGCCCTTTCGGAGGTGAAGAAGATCAGCGAGAAATACAGGGTCCCCATCGGCAACGTCTTCCACGCGGGCGATGGCAACCTCCATCCCCTCATCCTGTTCGACGACCGCGACGCCGACGAGGTCGCGAGGGTGCACAAGGCGGGGCGCGAGATCCTGAAGGTGTGCGCGGACCTCGGCGGCACGATCAGCGGGGAGCACGGGATCGGCACGGAAAAGCTCCGTGAGATGTCCTTCGTGTTCAAGGACGGCGACATCAGGATGATGCGCGGCATCAAGCAGGCGGTGGACCCGAAGGGGCTCTGCAACCCCGGGAAGGTCATCCCTAGAGAGGAGGCGAGACCTCGATGAAGGAACAGGCAACGACCGATGGCGGCGCGCCCTTCCGTACACTCGAATCCCTGGGCGTCGAGGCAAGGCACGTGGAACGACCTACGAAGGAGAGGGAGGCGCAGCAAGTCCTCGCCAGGGCCTTCAAGGAAAAGCTGACCGTCCTGCCCGTTGGAGGAGCAACGGCCATCTCCGCGGGAACCTTGCCCGAACGCGTCGATATCGTGCTCGATATGACCGGGATGGAAGGGATAGCCCACTTCGACATCTCGAACCTGAATATGACGGTCCTGGCCGGCACGACCCTGAACGGGATCAACGAGTTTCTTGCCGGCCAGGGGAACGGCTTCTTCCTCCCCCTTGACCCGCCCTTTTCCGAACGGGCGACGATCGGGGGCGTCTATGCCTCGAATGGAAGCGGTCCCTCCCGCCTCCGTTACGGCGCCGTGCGCGACCAGGTCCTGGGCGTCCGCGGGATCGACGCCCAGGGGGGTGAGGTGGGCTTCGGGGGCAAGACCGTCAAGAACGTATCCGGGTATGACCTGACCAAGTTCCTGATCGGCTCCGCCGGCAGCCTCTGTCTCATCACCGCCGCCATAATGCGCGTCTATCCTCTGCCTGCCGCCTCCTCTATCTGTGAGGTCACCTTCCCGGCCATCGGAGAGCTGGAGAAATTCCTTCAAGCCCTCCGCTCCTCGGTGCTCCTCCCCTCGGGAGTAACGGTCGAGCAGGTATTGGGGGCCTTCCGGGTCCTCTCCGCCTTCGAAGGTCACCCCCTCGCCGTGGAACGGGAGAATAGGGACTTCCTCTCCCTGGCCGGCCCATTCGGCGGTAAGGGAGAGGCGAAGATGGGCCGGGAGGTCATGGAGGAGGCGATTCGGGGCGCGATCGAGCCCGTTGGGGACGCCATGGCGATCAAGGTCACGGTGCCCCTCTCTGAGGGCCCGGCTACCCTCGCCGGGCTCAAGGACCTCGCCGGGCCCGCGAAGACCGTGCTCTTTGCGGGAAACGGCGTGATCCTGGTATACGGGGCGGATGAGCGGATCATCGACGGGGCAAAGCGCCTCGCTGCACACGGCTATGTCGCCCCCATCAGGCTCCACCGGAGCCTGCTCTCCACATGGGGGCCGAGGGTGAATCCCGCCCTAGAGCAGATCGTGCTGCGGCCCATCAAGGAGAAGCTTGACCCGTCGGGGGTCTTTCCACCGATCCTATAGAGAGGAATAACCATGAACGAACAATATCGGCACGTATATGAGGAAGTCTCCAAGTGTAACCGCTGCGGCTTCTGCCAGGCCCACTGTCCGATATTCGCGATCACGGGCAACGAGACGAACGTGGCGCGCGGCCACAACGCCCACGTGCGCGGCCTCGCTGAAGGACAGATGGAGATCGACGAGGACTTCAAGGATTCCCTCTTCGAGTGTCTCCTCTGCAAGGCCTGCGTGGCCAACTGCTTTCCCGCCGTGCGCACGGACAAGGCCGTCGTCGCGGGAAGGGCTGAGTACATAAGGCGCGTGGGACAGCCGAAAGCCATGCGGTTCGTCTTCCACACGCTGCTCCCTGACCGGGAAAGGCTCGGGAAGTACGTCCGCCTCCTCGCCCTGGGGAAGAACACCGGCTTGAGCAAGCTCGCCCGGGCCCTGGGCATCCTGAGCTGGTTCGGCAAAGACATGGACAAGGCCGAGGGCATCGTCGAGAAGATACCCCGGACCTTCTTCCGCCAGAGGGTCGGCGACCTTCGCCTAGAGCCTGCAAAGGTGAAGACGGAGGCGGCCTACTTCGTCGGCTGCGGCTTCAACTACATGCTGCCCCACGTGAGCGAGTCCACGGTGGAGGTGCTGGTCGGCCAGGGGGCCAGGGTCAGGATCGCCGACAACTGCTGCTGCGGACTTCCGGCCTACGGCTATGGCGATATGGAGGCGGCCCGCAACATGGCCCGCAAGAACATCGAGGCCCTGGAGAAGCTGAAGGCCGAGGTAATCGTCACCGAGTGCGGCAGTTGTTCCTCCTTCCTGAAGGAGTATCCGGAGCTCTTCGAGGATGATCAGGTCATGAAGAGCCGCGCCGAGGCGATCTCGAAGAAGGTGAGGGCCTTCAGTGAGTTCATGGTGACCCTGGTAGGCGCCCTCAGCGCCGGCTCCCTGTCGGGAAAGAAGGTCACCTACCACGACCCCTGTCACATGAGCAGGTATCAAGGGGTCGTGAAGGAGCCAAGGGAGCTCATCAGGAAGATATCGGGCCTGACCTATGCCGAGATGCCGGAGGCCGACCGGTGCTGCGGCGCAGCGGGCAGCTACAACATCATGCACTACGAGCAGTCGATGAAGGTCCTGGAAAAGAAGATGGAGAACCTGAAGAAGACCGGGGCCGATATCCTGACTACGGAGTGTCCGGGCTGCGTCATCCAGCTTAGCTACGGGGTCAGACAGGCAGGGTTGCCAACCAGGGTCCTCCATATCAGCGAGCTGATCAAGGAGGCGAGCCGGCAAGGCTGACCGGCCGGAATAGCGGCTTCCAGGGCGCTTGCAAGCGCCGGGCGAAGCCGGTTCATAGGGCCACGGGGAAGTCCGAGGCGACCTGCGGCACAAGAAAAGGAGGAGTAAAATGTACCACCAGAACTACAATCCTCTGGGTAATGTGTTGTTATCGACCATTGTAGCGGCGGTCCCCATCCTGGTGCTCCTGTACTTCATAGCCCTCCATCCGCACAGGGACAAGACGGGTACCCGCCATCTCGGCATCAGCGCCCCCTATGCGGCCCTCTATGCCGTGCTGGCGGCCTTCGTCGTCTCCTGCCTGGCCTTCGGCATGCCCTTCAAATCGGCGTTCTCGGCGTTCGCCTATGGTTCGCTGTCGGGTTTTCTCGGGATAATCTGGATAGTCCTTGCCGCCATGTTCCTGTATACAATGACCGTGGTCACCGGAAAGTTCGAGATCGTCAAGGAGTCGATCATCCACATCTCCTTTGACCGGCGCCTGCAGGTGCTCCTGATCGCCTTCTCCTTCGGCGCCATTATCGAGGGTACGTCCGGCTTCGGGACCCCCGTTGCCATCGCAGGGGCGGTCATGGTGGGCCTCGGGTTTTCGCCTTTCGAAGCCGCCGTGCTCAACCTGCTCGCCAACACGGCGCCCGTCGCCTTCGGCGCCATCGGCACCCCCATCGTGACACTGGCTGCCGTGAGCGGTCTCGACCAGCTTACCCTCTCGTCCATGGCGGGGCGGCAGCTCCCCTTCGTCTCCATCCTGGTACCTTTCTGGCTGGTGGCCGCCTTCGTCTTCATGCATGGGGGGCGGTGGCGGGACATCTGGGAGGTGTGGCCGGCCACGCTTTGCTCCGGCCTCTCCTTTGCACTCATGCAGTTTTTCGCGTCCCAGACCAATTCCTTCCACCTCATGACCGACGTCGTCTCGGGCGTCTTCTCGGTCATCTGCACCGCCCTTTTCTTGCGCTTTGTCTGGCATCCGAAGACGCGCTTCCTCCTGAAGGGGGAACGGGCCGACGCCCTTGCGGCAGCCAAGGCAGAGGGGAAAGGGGACGACAGCCATATAGACGGCCACTGGAAGTACCCCTACACGGTCGGTCAGACGGCGTATGCCTGGGTACCCTGGGCCATTCTCATCGTCTGCTGCGCCGTCTGGGGCATGCCGTCCTGGAAGACGTATCTCAATGACCTTCTTGCCGGCATCAAGATCGACACGACCTTCCTCGGCTCCAAGCTTGTCGGGACCCTCTCCCTGCCGAAGTGGAGCATGCCCGCCCTACATAACCTGGTGCTGAGGATGCCGCCGGTCGCGCCCGTCAACGCGAAGCCGGAGGGTGCCATATTCGCCATCAACTGGCTCTCTGCGGCGGGCACGGGCGTCTTTGTCGCCGCCCTCCTGACCGGTCTTACCCTGAAACTGAGCGTCGCCCAATGGTGGCAGGCCACCGTGCGCACCCTTCGCCGCATGAAGATCCCGGTCCTCGTGATCGGCCAGGTGCTGGGCTTGGGCTTCCTGACCCGCTACGCCGGAACGGACGCGGTCCTCGGCCTTGCCTTTACCGGTGCGGGTGTCCTCTATCCCTTCTTCTCCGCGTATCTCGGCTGGCTCGGCGTCTTCCTCACCGGCTCGGACACCGCCTCAAACGCCCTCTTCGGGAGCCTCCAGAGGATTACCGCGCACCAACTGGGCTTAAACGAGGTACTCATCGTCGCCGCCAATTCAACGGGAGGCGTCATGGGCAAGATGATCGACGCCCAGTCTATCATGGTCGCCTGCGCCGCCTGCTACGAAGACCCCTACGAGCGCTCCCACGCCCTGGGTCCGATCTTCCGGAAGGTCTTCTGGCACTCCATCGCCCTGGCGGGTATCATGGGTCTGATCGTCCTCTTGCAGGCGTATGTGTTTCCGTGGATGATACCCGCTCTGCCTCCGAAGTGAGCCGGATCGCGTAGATCGCTTAAGGGGGGAGAGCTCACGGCTTTAGCCCCCCCGCACCTACTCGGACAGTTGTGATATACATCTCTTATTTTGGCGTTTTGTCTTTGCTCGCTTTAGCGAAGTAGTCGCCGAGGGTGCTTCTGCCATGCTCGTCGTCGTGACAGTAAATACAGAGGTTTTCCCAGTTAGAGCCGTCAGGGGGATTGTTGGCGGAATTGCCGTCCCTGTGGTGGACCGTGAGAAGGCGGCTCTCCGTGATATCGAATTCACGGCCGCACTTGGCACAGATCAGCCCATGGATCCGCAGGGACTGGGTACGGTAGTTGCTCTTCGCCGCCTCCCTTGCCTCCCTGATGATCTGTTCGGCCGGTTTTCCGCCGCCCGCCGGCCCGCCGGCCCGCCTGATAATGTGATAACCCTTTTTCCTCATGCCGCACCCCCGTCAGCCGAAAAACTCCCGTACGGAAGCAATAACATACTCTTTCTCGACCTTTTTCATCTCCGGGTAGACAGGAAGGGCAAGACTGGTGAGTGACGCGAGCTCGGCTTCCTTAAACGCGCCCTTTTTATAGCCCAGGTAAGCGAAGCAGTCCTGAAGGTGGAGGGGCAGGGGGTAGTAGATGCCGGTCTGGACACCCTTTTGCTGCAGGTATGCCTTGAGCTCGTCCCTTCGCTCCACCCTTACCACATATTGATGAAAGATATGGTCGCCTTTGCCTTCAGTATCGGGGAGCCCGACAGGTAGATCGGCCAGCTTCCGGTTGTAATACAGGGCGTTTTCAATGCGCTTTCGGTTCCATCCCTCCAGGTAGGGGAGCTTTTCAGCCAGGGCGCAGGCCTTTATCTCGTCGAGCCGGCCGTTGATGCCGATCATTTCATGGCGATAGGCCTGGTCGCCCGCGCCGTGGACCCTGAGCTTCTTCGCCCGCCCGAAGAGGTCGGCCCGTTTCGTGAGCACCATGCCGCCTTCTCCGATGCCCCCCAGGTTCTTCGTGGGGTAGAAGCTGGCGGCGGCAATATCGCCAAATGCGCCGGAGGCGATATCGTTTCGTCTGGCCCCCAGCGACTGTGCCATGTCTTCGACCACGGCCAACCGGTGTTTCTCGGCTACCTTGCGGACCCGGTCCATGTCGCAAAGCTTGCCGAAGAGGTGGACGACGATGATGGCCCGTGTTTTCGGTGTGATGGCCCGTTCGATCAGGTCAGGGTTTATGGTCATGTCCTTGCCGTCGATGTCGACGAAGACAGGAGTGCCCCCCAGGAGGGCAATGGAGCTCGCCGTCGAAAAGAACGTATAAGGCGTGGTGATAACCTCGTCACCCCTCTTTATGTCAAGCGCCATGAGGGCGAGGATGAGTGCATCCGTGCCGTTTGAGCAGGAGAGCGCATAAGGCACGCCTGAGAACTCTGCGATAGCTTTTTCGAGGGCTACGCAGTAGTTCCCCAGTATCAGCTTCTGTTCGGAAAGAATCTCGCGGAGCTTGGGAATCAGGCCCTTCTCCACCTTTTTGTACTGCCTCTTAAGGTCTATCAGGGGGATGTTCATGCTCATACGCCTTTCCAAATCTGTCGAGATAGAGTAAATCACTGAGCGGCTTGCGCGGGGTGGGAGGAGGGGACTCATCAAAGTAACCGAGAGGGGTCATCGCTACCACGCTGTACCCTTCGGGGACGCCAAGCGTCTCCTCAGCCTTCCCGGCATCGAAGGCGCCTACAAGCACCGTGCCGAGCCCCAGGCTGTAGGCAAAGAGTACGAGGTGGTCCATGGCTATCCCTGCGTCAAACATGAACCAGTCGCCTTTATCGGTAACCTGTTCTCCCCTTTTTACGCCTGAAAGTCCTCGTTGGGCAACGAGACAAATCACACAAGGAGCAGCCTGGAATGCCGGACCGGCGGGGTTTTTCGGGGTAAGCGTCGCGCCGAGCGCCTCCTTGACGGCCGGGTCCTTCACCACGACGAAGCGCGACACCTGCGTGTTCGCCCAGGAGGGGGCGAGCCTTGCCGCTTCGATGCACCGGAGGATCAGCTCCTCGGGGACGGGATCGCTTCTGTACTTCCTGATGCTTCTCCTTTCCACTATTGCTTTGAGCAGGTCCATTTGTCTCGCCTCCCGTCGAAGTGTACCACAGGGTGATGTCCGGTGCAACAGAGATTCAGTTTCGCCGCCTCCACGCACCATCCTGTCTGCAAATATGGGTTGACTTCGGAGCGGGATAAGGTTATGTTCTTACCAGCGGGGTGGAGCAGTCAGGTAGCTCGTCGGGCTCATAACCCGAAGGTCGCTGGTTCAAATCCAGCCCCCGCAATTGAGACAAGACAAGGGTTTCCGGTTTTCCGGGGACCCTTTTTTGTCCCCCATTTCTACCACTTCTACCGTTCCTCCAGGGTCAAAAGGTCGTCAAGTCCCGCCCCCTGTCCCGGCAGCAGCGGTTTCAACAGATCGATGACTTTTTGTGCCACCGCATCGCTGAACGAATCGATATCCTGAGTTTCAAACTCGGTTTTCATTCCTTTGTTGTACCCGGTTCATCATGCTCCGGCGCATCCGTTACCAGACCGCCTTCATCCGGCTTGTATGCGTGCCCCGTTTTCTTGTTCACTATGTGCTTCTCGTCCGCAGACATCTTATAGGCACCCGTTCTGAGGAACCTCCAGAATCTCAAAGGTATCTTTTTCCTTTCCGCTTCATACCGAACCTGAATTTCATCCAACTCATCTCTTCCCGGCACGTACGGCCTACCAGGCTCGTCATCCAGGTCCAGTATGCTCATCTTAGGTTCTTTTGCTATCATGTCTATGATGTACGACATGGGCACCGTATATTTCTCCGGTTCCCGCCTTCTCAGATCGTCGAGTGTCCTTAGATATTTCAAAAGGTCCTTCAGACACCCGTCCAGGTAATAGGATATGCTCACCTCGGCCCCGTATTCCCTGAACATGGACACGAGGGAATCGTATGTTTCTTCGTCTACCGTAAAGGTCTTTATCTTCTTCGTCGCCATACGATTTCTCCAGCAGTTTCAAGCTCCGTGCATCTGTATATACACTGTACAGGACACCAACTTTTCTGTCAAGGATTTTTTTTAAAGAAATTCGACAGTCTGAGATAAGCTCTCGGAGAATATGGTTTCCTGAAGGGATAGATTTTCCTCGACCTAACCGACAGCAAGTGTTACAATCGGCAATGACTACGGGAACGGGGGAGAAAGATGAGCATATATCTGTCGGGTGTTGCTCTGTGTATTGGAATCAACGTATTTAGGCTTGTTGTTATCTTATTTGGGTTTTCTTCTACAAAATCAAAAAACTTCAGAAGAGTTAAACTTTATTATGATATTACCACGGGCGGGTATTCGAAGCAGAAGTTATCTCGCTCGGCCCTCACGTTTCGCTTTGTTGATATGTTCTTGATATCACCTCTTTTGAGTTGGATCGGCGTTATTTGGACCATAGTGGCATACGTCAGGGCGCATGTTAACAAAGCGCCGGTCCCGGAAAAAATAAAGGAAGTAAATTTTAAACTTTCATCTATGGAACTTCCTGAAGATAAGGTTAAAGAATGTCTAAACGAGATTGCCTCGTTTTACGGCTATTCTGACCCAGGATTTCGAACGTTAACAGATAATGAAGATGATGATCCAAATGAGTTCGTTTTTAGCCCGGCAGAAGATAAGGACGATTGGTACTCCGAAATGCGACTTAATCCAAGCGCGAACCAGTATACGATATACACCCACTCTCCAGACTACGCCGGACAATACACAGCCTTGTACGAATACAAAATCGATAACACAGAACTGCATAGCCGTGTGATAGAAAGCAAGAACGAATGGTATGTCGAAGTCGATTATGACATAAAAGACAATGTTGTTTTGGAAAGCAATGTTAGGGAGAGAATGTCAAAGTCACCATTGCCATCGTCGGCAGAAGACATCGATGCAAAAATTGCAGAGCTAAAGAGCGAGGTAGAATGGCAAACGCTCCGTTCAAGGCTCAAATACTTTATAATGTTCAGGCATGGCGATATTTTCAAAGACGCAGACCTGAAGAAATATTTTCGCTCTGAGATTGAGCGGCTAAAGACTGGATATAGGGCACTGGAACAGGAAGCGGCAAAGCTTGGCGGCTCTATTATTCCCTTTAATAAAGACGATTTCTCCACCTATATGAGGATACGCTGGGATGAAGAACTGCCGCCAGATAAGGTAGAGATGTTGCGCACCGTACATAAAAATATTGAGCAGTTCAATATATCGCATAACGAGTTTTACGAATTAGAGAAAATCACGAATGAGTTGACATCGTATCTGAATAAATTATAACAAAAGGGATAGAAGATCCCCGTTAAATTGTTAGATTGTCTGCAAGTGGGATGCAAATAATTTGATCTATCCCACCCGGGTCTTCCTAAGATTCTGCGCCCTGATGCGCTCCGGCATTTCTTCCCAAAGTCGTCCTTCGAGATGTCTGCCAGCCTTCTTTTTGTTTATCCCACCCCATTGCTTGAAGAAAAACGGAATACCTGACCTGACACAGACATTACGAATTGAAACAACCCATTCTTGAGCCATCGCGCGTGCACTCGGCCCGGACTCACCCCCGGCGATCACCCAGTCGATACCAGTGAGATCAAGATTGGCCACGGGGCCAAGAAGCGGCTCCATGGAGAGAAATTTTGTGGAAGCGCCCGTTTTCCTCAGATCATCTATTCGAAACTTGTAGTCCCCGCTCTCGACCGTCACGCCCATCCAGATATTAGGCGTCCAGGTCAATTTATCGCACATTTGTAGGAGTCTCCCTGACCTTTTTGTAAGGATTTGAAAGGTGTGCCAGTGGGCACGACGCATGACGCCAAAGAGCCGTTGTATGACTTGGTCCGAGAAGTCGTCAAGAAAGAGGTCGCTCATGGAATTGACAAACACCATTCGGGGTCTTCTCCATCTGAGAGGTATTTCGAAGAGGTGCTCGTGGATGGATGGTTGAAAACCCTTTGCATAGCTCGTGTTTCCCATTGCTTGAAGGCGCTTTGCCATCCGTTCGGCATAGCAGTTCTTGCAGCCCGCGCTGAGCTTCGAGCAGCCTGTCAGAGGGTTCCAGGTTGATCCCGTCCATTCTATGTCTGAGTATTGCGCCATTACATGATCTCTCTATCTCTATTTTTTCGAAATATCTGCATAACAATATCGGCTGCCACTGGCTTTTGAGAGGCAAAGAAAAGGTAATAGACTATCGCCTTCCTACTATTTCTCATGGGCATCGGTTGGGGCACGTAACCGAAGCCTGCCACTTTCCTGAGCCGTTGACGAAATGCTTCTGCCACCGCCTCGTTTCCTTGCTTTTCCTCCAACCCGAAGAGGTTGCCTGTTTTATCGTACGCGGCCTCCCGCCACGATTCGTCACCCCAAAAGCCTGTCATCCGTGTTGCCTGCTCGGAATCAACTTTGTCGGGATTCCGCCATAGTACATTGCGATTCATATCTAACACCGGAAAGTTTAAGAATATTTCTATGCTTTTCATCCTACCGGCCTGTTCTATTACGGACCATCGCAGATGCAGGCCATATGGATCAAGAAGGCACAACGCTCTTCGGTAGTCTTCGTACCTTGTTTTTGGGAAGACTTCTTCCAAAAGGACCTTGTTACAGTCACCCTCGTAGAGTCGCACATCCGGGTAACCCTTCGTTAAAGCTCGGAGAGAATCAATCTTCTTACTATGCAGGTCTATGAGATGGTATTCACGAAAGGGCGGGTGGATTTGTAAGGCATTTAAAGGGCTGCCGAGGACCCAGTCACCTGTGACTTTTGAGACATGGACACCGGCTCCGGCGAAAGCGTCGATATAGACGTGATAAAGAGCAGGGTTCTTCTGAGCGGCAATGATAGTGGAATATGCAGCAGCATAGTCATGTACGATATCCAGCTTCACTTCCGACCAGTGGCCAATTTCGTCATATGGCATTTTGTCGCACCTACCCTTGCCGAACTGTCCTAATTTGTATCGTCAGAACGGCGTGAAGTCAAGAGGAATCAACCGGGCTATCTGAATATCGCTTTTTGGGCCTCAAATATGCGTCGAGGCTGGTGTCCTTGAGGGTCTATCTGACTTTCGCTTGACAAGCGATTGCGGACCTGTATAGCTTTACATGCATTTACATGTTTTCAGGTGGGGGTGCCTGCAGAAGGGTTCATTTTTGCCGCTGATCCAGCGGTGATTGTTGTAAAGGGTAGCTTTACGCTCGCATGTCACCTGTGTGTGTGACTTGTCTATTGAGCGCGAGGAAGGCAAAATTCTGAGGCAGGCACCTCTTCCCTGTAAAAGAAGCGATAATGAGCTATGAACTTACCTCCTCCCCTGAGGAGCTTAAGGAGCGCTTCTTCTCCCTTAGGTCGCCGCAGGGCGTTGCCCGAATCCTTGATGTTAAATATAAAGACCTCATATACTGGATTTATCGTAGGCCTGTAAGTGTCAGATATACCCGTTTTGAGATTGCAAAAAAATTCGGTTCTCCACGTACCATCGAAGCCCCTGATACAAATATTAAGATTCTTCAGCGGAAGCTAAACCAGGTACTCTTGGCCGTGTATAAACCGAAGCAGTGCGTACACGGGTTCGCTCCGGGCCGCAGTGTTCGGACAAACGCACTTCGTCATGTTGGGAGAAAGTATGTCTTCAATATCGACCTCAAGGATTTCTTTCCCTCCATCAATTTTGGTCGGGTTAGAGGTATGTTTATGGGCAAGCCGTATAACCTTCCTCCCGGAGTAGCCACCTTGCTAGCGCATCTCTGTTGCTTCGAGGGACGGTTGCCACAAGGCGCGCCCACTTCACCGGTTATATCCAACATGATCTGTGCCAAAATGGATAGTCAGCTTCAACGTCTTGCTGCTGCCAACCGCTCTACATATACGCGGTACGCGGACGATATGACGTTTTCTACGGCCCGTCGAACGATGCCTACAACAATAGCGGTTGCAAATGATCTGGGGCAGATTCAACCTGGGGTCGAATTACAGACAATTATCACGGAAAACGGTTTCACGATTCATCCGGAAAAGATATGGCTCAGAGGGCAGGATCGGCGGCAAGAAGTGACTGGGGTTATAGTGAATGAGTTTCCTAATCTTCCGCGAAAATTTATAAACCAGGTGCGGGCAATGCTGCATGCATGGGAAAGATATGAGCTACCGGCCGCCCAGTCCGAGTTTGCAGCAAGGCACGACCATAAGCATCGAAGGCCCGGAACCAGTGCGCCACGCTTTGAAGTTGTGCTAAAGGGTAAGATAGAGTATCTCGGCATGATCAAAGGCACAAGCTCCTCAACCTATCTGCGTTTTTTAGACAAACTGGGGCGGCTTGAGCCAAGGCTTGCCAGCGGTAGGGGAAGTGGACTCGAATTGTTGTTTAGGAGATATGAGGCCCTTTGCAAATCGACTGATCCGCAAGGCAGGGGCTTTTTGCTCCAAGACCTCTTGCGTGACACTTTTGCCCATTTTTCTATCTCAGTCGAGAAAAGTTTTACACGAAATGCTGGAGGGGAGCAGATCGACGGGGCTTTCATACTGAACACCAGACATTTCATAGCCGAATGCAGGTGGAGAGAAGCCGTTGCGGATATCAGACAAGTAGATGGTTTGCTCGGGCAAGTACTTCGTTCTGGAAACCAGACAATGGGGGTGTTCTTCTCCATCAATGGCTGGTCCGGCAACGTCCCCGTTCTGCTTAAGCAAAATCCGGATAAAGTAATTATTTTGACGAACGGTGAGGATTTCCGGTGCGTGTTGAACGGAGAAATTGGCCTGGAAAAACTTCTGGAGGAAAAAATAAAAGAACTGCACTTTAGGTCCGAACCTTTCTTAAGCGGTAACGAGATCATATCGAGGGAACGAGGTTGACTTGACTCTACCCCGGTCCGCACCCCATTCAAGCACGCCGTTCCTTTACTTATAGAGTGGATAGACAGTCCCTTTTTCGGGTACTTCCGGCCACCAGCATGCCACGCGCCGTTCCCCATAATCCCAGGCATCGAGTAAGGCGTCTCCGTCGCAGCCCTCATAAGCGCACATGTAGATTCCGTTTTCAGAGTCCCACCGTACCTCTTCCCTCTGGTATGCCCTCTCGCAACGAAGGCACCAGACCCACCCCGGCCCCAGGTGTTCCATCACCATCCCTCGATGATCCGCGCATTCCGGTTGAACGGCCCTTCTTCTTCCTCGCATGGACTTTACCCTCCCTTTTCAAGTTGTATTGTTCATAGTCGACTACACCCACGTAGTCAGACACAAAGCTCTTACGATAAACCGGCTCTCTATCTTGAATCCCGAGGCTGTAAGGAACTTTTTCCGTTGGGCCGCGCCCTTCAATCAGCCCTTAGCCGGGCCTTGCGTGGAACAACCGGTGGGTTGTATAATAATGGCAGATCAATCCGGTAGAGGGACGAATGTCAAAGAACAACGCTATCGCCAGAGAAGACCTTGAAAACATGATCGAAACGAAAATCCTGGAGATAGTCGGCGATCCTGACGCGGGTGTCGAACTCAAGGAGGACTTCAAGGCCAAGCTTCGCGAAAGACAGGGCCGGATTTCGCCAACGGCCCCGCACAGCGCCTTCTCAGATGAAGCATAAAGAGACGGCGGCATCGTTTACCGGAGAGGAGGTATTAATCGTGACCACCATAGACGCAACGTCTGAAGTATTCATGACTGCATTCCGGGCACTGCCGAAGAAGGCGAGAGAGGCCGTGGTCGATAAGATGCTCAGCGATAAGGAATTTCGGGAAGACCTGATGGACGCCGCCATTATTGAACAGCGCCGCAAGGAGCCATCACGCCCCCTGGATGAATATCTTTCACACCGACGGAACAAGGGCTGACAGTGCCCTATACCGTCTATCTTAAGAGATCGGCAGAAAAGGAACTGGAAGAGCTACCCCCAAAGATTCACGACAAAATCGTTGCGGTCCTTCTCTCGTTGAAGGATAATCCCTTCCCTCGCAACGCCATAAAACTTCACGGCCGCGAAGGTGTGAGAATACGGGTCGGCAATCATCGTATCCTCTATATCGTTGACGACACCGAGAAGAGGATAGATGTAATTTCTATCGCTGATCGGAAAGAGGTGTATCGCTAAGAACTCCCCGTCCGGCAAAAACGACGCCTCTGGCAACTATTTCTTGACGCGGCCTCCGCCACGATTATAGAATAGGGGCAAACGTCCTAGGCCATAGTACATCCATTACGGCTGACACATGTTTGCCATGATCGACAAATGGCGGTTTTATATTAAGGAGGCCCGAACGCAAATCGAGTTCGCGGGCCGATCCTGGGTCGCGTTTATCGAGGCAGAGGAACAAGGCTCAGTACTCGACATTTTTCTTTACTTACAGCACTTTCTGAGTCATCCTGCAATTGTGGACAAAATTCTCGAACCCAGCGCTTATAGTAGGCGTCGGCATATATTGTCCCACCGTATCGACCTTTCGGGAATAGACCTAAAGCCATTTCGCAGGCTACGAAATCATCTGGAACACTTCGATGAAAGGTTCGATAAATGGGTATCCGAATATGATAGCAAGCCTTTCTTCGACATGAATCTCGTGACTGGGACGAAAGGCTTCCCGAAAAACGCATTTCTCCGTGCCCTTGATGGACATATTTACAAGTTCCACGGCGAAGACTACGACCTTGAGCAGCTGCATAACGCCCTTGTCAGTATTGAGCAAAGGCTACCTAAAGAGGACGACCTTTGTCCCGGCTAAACCAAGGAGGGCTGTAGAATGTTTTGGATTGGGATAGCGGTGCTGGCAATAGTTGGATGGATTATCTACTCAAAACGTAAGGGTTCCGTCATAAGGAGCGTGACGAAATCGCCCGGAAAATCCAGGATACGGTTGATAGGGGCGCACTTGAGGGCAACACCGTATCCGTGGACAGTATTTGCAAAGATACCACGGACGCGACCGATGAAGTAAGACAGGCAATTGCCAGAGCCAAGCAGGATCTACTTCAGAAGTATGGGCCAACTATACCGGTGAACACAGCTCATCGAATTTCCTGGGAACTGGAAGGGAATGGTCAGATGTGGAGCGACAGTCCGGGATGCTTCGAGCGCCACCTTCAGCGGAGAGATGGAAGCCTGCTGTTTACGCCGGAACGCAGGATTGTAACGCATCAGGAAATAGAGGAAGCGCGTGAAAAGGACCGCACCGAACAAGAGCAGTTTACGGCAAAGTTCAAAGCGTTCGCAACAACTATTGCCTCAGCTATAGAGATGAGTGTCCCGCTCGATAAGGATACGTCGGTTCTATTAGAAGTCCAGCAACTCCTGGAAGAAGCAGCCGCAATCGGCGGAGACATTGCACAGCCATTGCAAGTGCTTGAAAACACGGAGCAGGCCCTCGTGGACTCTATGAGGCAGGCATCTCCCGACGGTGCGGACCTCTTACGCTCAATGTCTGTGGTAAAACGATCACCCTATTTTGCCCAATTTACGAGGAAAGATTCTCCGATACTTCGGGAGGAAGAAATACCAGCGCTACTTTCAGAAGACCTGGATACTATTTCTTTCGCTGGATTTATGAGTAGGGCTTTTGGACCAGACTTCCGACCGAACGGAACCGATATTGAATCTCACCTCGACAGAGCAGTAATCGAAGGGTTCAGCCGAGAACGGGCGGCTCGCATAATGACTGAATGGAATAAAGGCCGCAACAAAGCAGACGAGGCCGGGCTGTGAGCAAGCCGTATCCTGATACTTGATTTATTATAACGCCGCCGAATGGGGGAGAGTATGCCAGTCCACAAACCTTCTATAACCGACACCGATAAAGTGGAACTTGTTCTGTCAACAGAGCAATACAAAATATTGCTTAAACTGATCTTTAACAGTTGCCAAAAAATAGTTTAGCTATTTCAGGCAGATAGGTACGTTGAAAAAGTTCTTGGCACCACAAAGCGCTTTTTGAACCCCTTATCAGCATCATGATGCCTCCCTTATGGTGACGGGGATTGCTACCCCCACGGCTTGAAAGACCTTGCCGCAGACACCCTTGCATTCACTGCGAACGGCAAGCTTCTTGCCG
>JBEKHB010000012.1:0-79839 GCA_050012495.1 Syntrophorhabdales bacterium | reverse complement strand
GGGCGAGCAAACCGGGAAAACAAACCTCAACCTAAACCGGCGCGCCAATCCTCGACCCTACGCACACCCCTTAGGAAAGGCTTGCGAGAGAAAGGAATCAGGAAGGGGTTAGCGAGACGGTTAGTGAACAATCCGTGCTGAAAAGGGTAAAAAGGGGGTAAACAGCAGCAAAAAACGCCGGAAAAGGACCTTTTGGGGGGGAATTTAAGGGAGAGGGGGCACCAATGTGGGATGACGCATGATTTCCCTCCCCAAATCACCGTTTCACGGGCGCTGTCCGCGCCCGGCGCCATCTTTCAACGGGGACAGGCTATCCAGCGGATTTACGTCGTTATGGGGACCGAAGGTCGAAACGGCAATCTCCATGAATTTTTTTGCACTGTTACTGAGGACCCGTCTCGCATGGTAAACGAGCTGGACGTCTATGAAAATATCGAGTCCTTCAACCGTTAAAGTCTTCAAGAGGCCTTTTCCCAATTCCTCTTTCATTAGGGGGGGGTAAAGGAGGCCCAACCCTTTGCCCAGAATAAGATACTTCTTCGTCATCTCGATATTCTCCGCTTCCAGCGCGATGCGGGGTGTCACGTGGTACTTTTCAAAGATTTCAAGGAATGTCAATCTCGTCGCGGAGCCGACCCCGGCCAGAAGGATAGGCTCCTCAAGGATGTCGTGGATGCTCAATCGTTGCTTTTTCGCGAGTCTGTGGTTCGATCCCACTACGAGCTCCATTCTTTCTCTGGAGATGGTATGGGTCATCAGCCTGTCGCTCACCTGTACCCGCGGAATGACACCGATTTCGTCCTTGAATTCCAGTATCTTCTCGATAACGTCGTGTGAATAACCTTCGGTGACGCTTATCTGTACGCCCGGACACTGTTCGGTGAACATAGAGATCAAGAGCGGTACATAGGTTTGGGAAAGAGACCTGGAAGCGCCGATACGCAGCACGCCCTTTATCGTATCCCTATAGGATGAGGCCATAGACTCTATCTCCTTGACCTCTCTGTATATCTCCTCGGCGACAGGGAGTACTTCTGTGGCCAGGTCGGTGAGCTGCAGATCTTTGCCCGTAGTGGTAAACAGTTTTCCGCCGAATTGGCTTTCGAGGCACTTGATCTTCGTCGTCACCGCGGGCTGGGTAAGAAAGAGCTTGGTCGCCGCGCCGCTGAAACTCTTCTCCTTCGCGACGAAGAGAAAGGCAATAAGGTTATCGAGGTTGATTTTTACGTTCTCCATGTTCCTTCCATTAAATCGTAGAGACGCTGTGAAGCCATAATGCCGAAGGCAGGATCGTTGATAGAGAGGTCCACCGACTCGATATGCCCTTTTCCCACGTATTTCTCCAACTGGGTCGTAAAAGCGCTCATCACGCGAGGGTCGTAGAAAGACTTCCCTACCTCGCCGGGATACGACCACCCCTTCAGCGGAATAAGGAAGCGTGCCCTTTCCGGGGCATGCTTCGCGACGATCTTTCCGATCCACCGGCCCACTTCCGCCGCTTCTCTTCCGGTGGCCTTGAATGTCCATCGGAAATCGTGCCTGTACACGTTTCTTTTCCTGAAGCGCGAAGGCACACCCCCGTTTCCGGGTACATAGGCGACCGCGTCAACCGCCCCGGGGGACATCACCGCCGGTATATCCCTGGAAAGATAGGAGGCAAGTCGCTCTTCGTTGATATGCCCATATGTCCCTCGGGCGATATGGTCCAGCACGTCATGGAGGGTGAGGTCGAGGATCCCGTGGAAAAAGCCGCGGGCGGCCAGCTCGGCCATCGCCATGGTGCTTTCACCCGCGGAATGGAACGGGACGAGGGCCAACCCTTTGCCGCGCCAGAAGGCCTTTACCGCTTCCGTGTAGACCCCGGTAATACCAATGGCAGTGATGGCCACGGCCCGGCCGTCCATGCGGGGAAGACCTGACGTCATGGCGGTGACTATATTAGCGGCATTGGTGAGGACCGCCTCGGAAAGGGGGTTCAGGGCCCCGAAATCACAGGGCGACTGGAGGTACACGATGTCCTTGTGGTTCCCAAAAACGCCGAGACTATTGACTACCATGGTGGAGACGATAACCTTCGGGATCAGGAGAGGCACGTCCTCCATGATCCGCACCGCCATATAGAGCAGCGTACCCCCGCCTACCGCCACCATACCTGCAACCCGGTGGCGCTTCATTATGTCTTTCAACTCGCCTTTAGCCCTGTTGATGGCGCCGTCTATGGCTGTGTCTCTGGCATCGGTGAACCGGGTCGAAGAAACGTCGAGCTTCACGGGGGTATACCCCTTGGTCGCGATTTCTCTGCAGAGAAAATCGAGTTCTTCGTGCTTCGTATTCCACGTTCCCACCACAAGATAAGTCGACATCGCGTAAATAATACCAAATTTGTCTAAAAATATCACCTCCCACCTCTTCCCTCGTCTTTCGTGGGGGCATAGAGATGTTCCCGCGTTAACGGCAGCGCATTATCGGGCCCATTGGAAAAAAGTATCTGGTACAGCCTTGCATCACCCCATCTGAAAGCCGCGGCACTACCGTTGAGATACATGCGCCACATGCGGACAACAGTCGGGCCGGCCAGCTTCTCGATGGTGGGCGCGTTTTCTTCAAGCCGTCTGCCCCATTCATCGAGGGTCGCGGCATAATGGAGGCGAAGGTTTTCAATATCGATCGGGACGAGCCTTTTTTCTCCCATCGCCCGTATCACTTCATCGAGGAGGGGAATATACGCCCCCGGGAAAATGTACTTCATTGTCCACGGATCACCGGTCGTACGGCGCTCCTTTCCGACGGTATGCAAGAGACCGAGGCCGCCCGGTCTCAAAAGCTCTCTCGTCCGTTCCATGAACGTCGCAAAGAAGCCTCTCCCCACATGCTCAAACATACCGATGGAGACAAATTTGTCAAACGTACCCGTCATGTTCCGATAGTCCTCGAGGAGAATGGTGATACTCTTTCCCAGCCCCTCCCGCGCTGCCCTTTCCCGGGCATACCGGGCCTGGTGTGCTGAAAGGGTGCACCCAACGCCGCTTACCCCGTAGTAGCGGGCGGCATAGAGGAGCATGCCGCCCCACCCGCATCCGATATCTATCAGTCTCTCACCCGCCGACAGGTGAAGTTTTTTGCAGATGTACTCGTACTTCTGCTGCTGAGCCTGTTCAAGGGTATCCTCCTCTTTCCTGAAATAGGCACACGAATAGGTCATGCTCTCGTCGAGATATTGCTCGAAGAAATCGTCCCCGAGGTCATAGTGGTGGGCGATGTTTGCGGGAGATCTTTTGATTGTATTGAGAGACCGGAGGTACTGGAACAGGACGGCAGCCTTGACCCCCAAAGGCAGTTTCATCTCCTGGATGCGCGGGTCCATGCCGACGCGGAAGAGCTGCTGAAGGTCGCCTTCCACCCCGATGTTGCCGCCTACATATTCCTCTCTGAACCCCGTCGAGGCTCGTCTGAAGATGCTCTTTACCGCCTCTTCCGTTCCGAATGTCACGGTAAAGCCCGGCTGTCCGTTCCCGAAGGTCGCACTATCCCCGTCCCAGAAACAGACCTTGAAGGAGACATCGGGCAGGCGCTCGCTTACTGTCCGCAGCAACCCTTGAAGGACTTCCTTCATGAGCCTCCCTGAGCGATCTATCTTTGATCGCCGCCTCTTTCCGAAGGACAACACGTTGGACTGTATACAAGAATGGTATGCGATTCCCCGCGGTTTGTCAATGAGTATCGAAGTGCAGAGCGACGAGGGGCGAGTGATAAGAGACGATGGACGAAGGGCGGCCGTCCCTTCGGGACTAGGACGATGGACGAAAAGTTTCCTCCTGCCCCTCTTTCGCCGCTGCGTCGGCACAGGGCAAGAAGATCGTGAAGGTCGATCCTTCGCCCATCTTGCTCTGTACGGAAATTGCACCCCCATGGTCCTTGACGACGCCATAGACCACTGCGAGACCCATGCCTGTTCCCTGACCGGTCTCTTTCGTCGTGAAAAACGGCTCGAACATCCGTTTTTGCACGTTCTCCGCCATGCCTGTCCCGGTATCCTTGACGCCGAGCTTCACGTAGATACCCGGCGTCATATCAGCCTCCGGCATCTTATCGGGGCGGGTACACGCGACATCAGCGAGACTTATCAAAAGGATTCCGCCCCTTTCTCGCATCGCATGGGCTGCGTTCGTACAGAGGTTCATCAGTACCTGCTGCAGTTGGGTAGGATCGCCGATAACGGTGTCCGATGCGGCGCGTAAATCGAGTTTCATCCTGACGGCGCCGGGGAGAGAGCTACGGAGGAGTTTGCATGTCTCTTCGACCAGAGGGGTCAGATGTAACGCATTTTTTTCCTGCTCTTTTTTTGGGCTGAACGTGAGAATCTGCTTGACCAGGTCTCTTGCCCGCCCGGACGCCTTCAATATCTGCTCTATGTTCCGTACGGGCCCTTCATTTCCGCTGATATCGTCGAGGGCCAGTTCCGCATTGCCGATGATGACGGCCAGCATGTTGTTGAAATCATGCGCAATGCCGCCTGCCAGTGTGCCGATGGCCTCCATCTTCTGGGCCTGGCGGAGGTGTTCTTCAAGGCCGCGCTCGCTCGTGACATCGATGTTGATTTCGAATATGGCGATCGGCCGGCTTGTCTCATCCCGCTGAAGAGCCTGCCTGCTGAGAATCGTTATCTGCGCTCCGTCCTTTCTTGTGTGGACCTGCTCCCCTTCCCAGCGGCCCTTTTCCATGAGCCCCGCCGTGAGATCCTCAAATAGAGAAGACTCTATTTTTAATAAGACGTGTGCGACATTACCCAGAGCCTCCGCCTTCGTCCAGCCGTATGTCTCACTTGCGCCCCTGCTCCAGAATATGATCCTGTTGTCCAGGTCCCTCACGAGAATAGCTTCGTGGGAAAGTTCGAGTAGCTCGGCCTGACGCCTGAGCTCTTCGGTCCGCTCCCGGACGCGCTGCTCCAGCTCGTCCCGCGCCTCGGTGATGTCCATGACCGCTGAACGGATGATTACGTTCCCTGCCTTATCCGCTGCGGTCACACTCTCCATCAAGACGGGAACGAGGGAGCCGTCTTTGCGCTGAACGAGCAGCTCGCACCGCTCCGTCCTGCCGGTCTTTTGCGTCTTGCGGCGATGTGTGAAAAAGGTATCCCTGTGTTGGCGGCTCACAAAAAGAGAAAAGGGCTTGCCGACAAGACGACTGCGTTCGATGCCGACTAAAGAGGCGCCGGTCAGGTTCGCTTCGGTAATCACCCCGTTCCGATCAAAGCTGAAATAGCCGACAGGGGCGAAGTCATAGAGGTCGATGTACTTCTGCCGGGATTTCGCGATCTCCGATTGGACCCGCTTAAGCTCCTCGTTCTGCATTTCGAGCTCGATCCGGTGCGCCTGCAGCTCGTGGACAAGCCTTTCCAGATCCGCCGGCCGCATCTCAGCCGGGCCTTTTTCTGCCGGGCGGATCTCTGCCCGGCTGCGCAAACCTGCGGATTCATGGGGTTCGGACTTGCCGCGCCCGGGAGTATCGCTCCTTTTTCTGCCCATGTCGATTCCTTCTCCGGTTTCCATAGCGTCTTAGGGAAACCGGACCTGGTGAAAACCGAACATCCGAGGCCGCTTGATCCCGGCATCTGTGCGTGAGTGTCCGGCCTTGAGGTGATTTCACGCAATTTCTTTGCATTATATGCTACACTATTTTGGCAGCAAAGCAAAGGCTGCTTTTTCACTTTCCCTACATTCTTGTTGCTATATCTTGATTATCTATCGATGGCGCCCATGTGTCTTCAGGGGCTCAGTGCTTTCAGTTTCAGCCAAAAACACTTGACAATAACGAACAACACCTGTAACTATAGACCTGATTGCCGGCGATTTCGGTGCAACCCGGGGCGCAGTGACCACAATTGCACAATTGGCATAAATCGGGAGGTTTTGGGCTATAATGGCGCCGGTGATTACGCGTGAGGATCGGAGGAGTCGGCGCGGCAATGCTCTCGCATGGCCGGGCCTCAAAAAAGATAGCCGATTCCGGCAAGGATAATATCGCTGTCACTGTTGTAGTTGGTCACCACTCTGTTCCAGGAGAGCCGTACGGTCCAACGCGGCATGAATCGATAGCTCGCGGTCATGCCGAAAACGCCTACCACTGTCTCATCGTCTCCGGGATGGTACCTGTCGATGACAAAATAGGGTCCGCCGCCAATCCCTAAAGATACACGTTCATCAAAGAAGGAGTGCACTGCCCAGAGCTGGGTCATGAGACCGAAGCGATCTTGAATGCCGGTATCGCCCTCATACAGAGAAGTGACGGTCCATTCGAGGAAGGGCGCAAGTCTTCTCCGATATTCAATGGCTGCGGCAATCGATTTGTCCGAATTGAAGCTGTTCGCGGTCGTTTGACCAAAAAACTGCGTAACCTCATTGTTCGTCAACTTTTCCGGGAGGCACTGCTCTTTGAAAGCATGAGGGGCGTCAAGCTGGTAGCCGATCCCGACAAGGGCCGAAAAGTTGTCAACACCGTGTTCGGTATGCACCCAGTTGCCACGCAATTGCATGAGCCAGGGGCCCTGGATACGCCACGTCGCTACGAGGCTGGAAATTGCGCCCCACCCGTGGTCATCTGCATAAGATCCGTCGTTCAGTGCAGCCGTATCGAAGTAACGGTAGACGCCTATTCCGGCTGCCAGCGAAAGCCGTTGCTGAAGCACGTCCGTACGGGCCCAGATTTGAGAGACCGGCCCGTCCCGGTGATGATCCGGGACGTGCCCCTCATTCAGGTAGGAAAAGCTCCACGCGATGTGATCGCTGAGCCCCTGCATATACTCAAGCTGCCACATGTAGGTATCGGCATGTGTCTCGGAATTCTGCTTCACCCCGCCAAGGACCGAGACGTCCTGAGCCCGGGCGTTAACGGCGAGGAGACCCAGCAAAACCATGAATGCGCCTATTACCGAGAAGCTCCTCATCATATCCGGCTTCATACAGGACGGTGATGCCGCTTGAGGACGGACACGAGCAACCAGGCGCCGGATAGAACCTGATTATTATGATGCCCTTTGTGTTCGCCGGAGCACCATGTGCCCTTCACGGCTGCCTTTTTCTTCTCCCACAATAGACCGGCGCTGTAACTTTTCAGGTTAATTCACCCGGGTACGGCATAACATCCTTAGTCTTGTACCATGGCCGCTTTCTCATGTTCAATGCTTTTCTGTCTAACAATGCTTGTGTCGCGTCGGGTTTAGTGTTTCATACTTGCCGCCGCTTCGGGCTTTCGACCCTTTGCCCATCGATCCGGAAAGTCCGGCCGACCGGCGAGCCGACCCGGTTGCTCATCTTTTCCGCTTGGTAGAAGCCTGTGCGGTGGTTGCCGATACCGGGGTCGATTGAGCCGATTGATTACCTGCTGCATCATAGGCGGATACCGTATAGGTATACCTGGTATCGGGAGAGAGCCCCGCGTCATCATAGGACGTACTGGCGGCAGTTCCCGCCTCTGCGCCATTTCGATAAATTGTGTAGCCCGCGACGCCCGCGCTATCCGTAGAGGCGGTCCACGTGAGGTTGATCTGGCTCGATGAGGCGACGGTTGCCTTCACGTTCGTTGGGACGGTCGGCGGCGTTGCGGCAGGTGGTGTCGGTGTTGGTGTTGGTGTTGTTCCAATAGGACCGATGCGACCGGTGGTGCTGATCGCTATATCGTCGTAGTCGATGTAATAATTGACCCCGGTATTGGCGGGATTGCTGCAATTAGAATTAAGTTCTATCATGCTCCAACCGCCTGGAGTACCAAAGTTCACATTCGATTTACTGAACTGCTGAACATTATCAATCCATAATTCGGCAACGCCGTTGGAGCCGTTTGTATCTGCTTTGATATGGGCTTCGAAGCAATGCCAGCTGCCGTTGCTCGTGAGATTTCCATTACCGCCGCATTGAACGGTTTGCCAGCCGGAATTCCCGTAGAGAGATGTGCCGCCATTATTAAGCTGTACATATATACGATAATTATCCGTGTAGGCATACTCAAAGATCACCGCCGGATTGCTCATGGTCGTGGACCATATGTAGATGTTCTTGGAGTAGTTAGGACCACCTCCGGAGGTGCCGCCGGGACCACTGGCCGGGACCCATTGAAAACCGGACTGATACCGCATGTACCAGCGGAACCACAATTCAGGATGCTGATTCCCGGGATTATGGGCTGTACCTAAGAAAAGGTCCACCGGATCGGAATGGACATTGTTGTAATTGCCTGAGTTATCATATCCCACCCAGAACCTCAGGCCATTGCCGCCCGCGCCATTAGGGTAGTTTGCGGCGCTCTCCACTTGAGTATATTCAGTACCGCTATGACCTGAATAATTGAGGTTGTATTGCGAGCTGGATGCTGCTTGCGCATTGTTTGTAATCGTGCCGGGGGAGAGAGTGGGAAAAAAATAATTGGTAGCATTCGACACGCTCGCGCTGTAGATATCCGGAAAGTTAAACGTTGTAGACCAGGGGAAGGTATAGGTGGACTGAGCCATCACTGAAGTAGAAATGAGAACTGCCAGGAAACCTAGGAATCCGCATACTGAAAGAACCTTTTTGAAACCTTTCATGACTCCCTCCTTATGAGAAACACAAGACATCGTGCAGGGTGAAGGAGGTGAGCGCAGCGCCGCTTTCGGTAAAGCGAGCCAACTCAACCTTTCAGCCGGAATACGAGCAAAAGCCTACTACTTCGTGATCCCTCCACCTCATCATCCGTTGATCTCACCTGTTGCCACACAATGCTACGTAATGCAGTGGTTTTATACATAGACATCTGACAATGTCAAGCATTATTATTCCACAATTATATGAATATGTTACCTATGTGGGCTTGCACGGCGCCCACTTTCTTGGGTCTTTACGCATGAAAGGACCTTTGGAAATAGTAACGCTTGACATTATTAACGCATAGCGATATTATTCTTTGTAATGATAAAGACCTTTCGCTGCAAACATACCGGGAAGGTCTTTCTGAGAGAGCCGGTCTCCAAGTTCTCACAGGCCATGTGCCGAAGGGCGCTCAGAAAACTCTTGACCCTGGACGCTGCAGAACAACCGGACGATTTGCGGGCGCCGCAGGGAAACCAATTGGAAAAACTCGCGGGTGACCGGCAGGATCGGTATAGTATCCGGATTAACGACCAATGGCGAATATGCTTTCTTTGGGACGGCGGAGACGTCCTTGAAGTTGAAATAGTCGATTGCCATTAAGGAGGAGCTCATGACCGCCAAAACAATCGAGCCGATACATCCGGGAGAGATATTGTCTGAGGAATTCCTCAAGCCTCTCAACATAAGCCAGTACAGATTGGCTAAAGACATCAGCGTGCCGCCGCGTCGCGTAAATGAAATCGTGCACGGCACACGCGCGATAACCGCCGATACGGCACTCCGTCTTTCCCGTTACTTCGGACTTTCAGAGCGTTTCTGGCTTAACCTGCAATCCCGATACGACCTTGAGACAGAGAAGGATAGGCTGAAAGGGCGCATCGAGAAAGAAGTAAAAGTACTTGAAAGGAAAACCGCATAACGTTGTGCGTCGCGGTGCATTGTTATTTTTAAAGGAGGCGTCGATTATGGACATGGGAATCAAGGACAAGTTTGAGCGCCTTTGGAAGAAATACTTTAACGGGAGCGATCTGCCCATCTCGTTCTTTTACACGGACGAGTTGCCGCCGGGAGCAGAGATGCCGAAGCCGGCGACCGGCCACCGGTGCCTGATAGGGGACCTGGCAAAGGCGGGGCGGGGGAAGAACGTCGCCCTCAATGCCGAGGTGATCGGCTGCGCCGGAGGGAGGAGGTATCTCGGTTTCGCGAGCGAGCTGATGCCGGAGTTCGAATATTTTTTGTCCTACGGCATACCGGGGAAGCTGGAAGGCGAGCGGTACAAGAAATCGCCCGAGCTGGTGAGGGAGACGATGAAAAGGCAGCCGGCCTTTACCGCGCCGGGTGCGCTCATCGTGTTCAAGCGATGGGATAGGCTTGCAGAATCGGACTACCCCGACGTGGTTATCTTCTTCGCCGCACCTGACGTCCTCTCCGGCCTCTTCACTCTCGCCGCCTTCGACGAGGCGGACGTCGATGCCGTCTTCTCGCCTTTCGGCGCGGGTTGTTCGACCATCGTACAGTACCCCTATCGTGAGAAAGACGCCGAAAAACCTCGGGCGGTCATCGGGATGCTAGACGTCTCGGCGCGCCCCTGCGTGCCGGCCGACGTTGTCACTCTGGCGGTGCCTATGAAGAAATTCGTGCGCATGGTGGAGAACATGGAGGAGAGCTTCCTTGTCACCGATTCATGGAAAAAGGTACGAAGAAGGATAGTCGCTGCGTCAAAGACGGAAAAATAGGCGCAGGCGAGGAAAGGACCGGGCGCGCTCATAATGGCGCCCCCACTTTTTTACAGGAACCAGAGACCATCACCTGCTCGAAAAGCATCCGGTAGGCCAATTCGGCATCGATACGGCATGAATATCTGCAAAAAAGACATAGAGCGCCAATTGGGCATAAATGTCTGACAAAAAAGACATTACCGTGTGCAAATGTACCCGGTGTCCTTGAATATCGATGCAGCCATATTTACATTGAAAAGTAGGAAGCAAAAGAAAAGCAAGCTGTCAAAAACGCGCTGCTTTCTGAAGAGAACGTCACGCTGAAGAGAACGTCACGCTGAAGAGAACGTCACGCAGGCGATGGTGGCTGGTCTCAAAAAAAGGTCGGGTTCACCGCTCCCCTTAAAAAAGCGGAATAAAAAACGGAGGTGAGATTATGGCAGTGGAAAAGGCAATAGCATCGTCCAGTTTAGTGGAAGTCATCGACAGAATTCTTGACAAGGGTGTGGTCGTCGATGCATGGGTGAGGGTTTCTCTGGTAGGTATAGAAATACTTGCCATTGAAGCCAGGGTTGTTGTGGCGTCAGTGGAGACCTATCTGAAGTATGCCGAGGCGATCGGCCTTACCGCGACGGCAGCGTAAAGGCTTTACCAGGCTCAGCCGAGCAAAAGCGGATGAAAGTTCTTGCCGTGTCATCCTCAAGCCTTCGCAGTTTTAGGGTAAAGGGTCGGAAAGCATGACACGCCAGGAACTTTCTTAATGCCGGACCCAAGGGCCCCAATGACAGACAGCGTAAATGCGACTCATGTAGTTGAAGGAATTATTTCTTCCTATGAGGAAAAGCTTCAGAGCATGAGCCTCATCATTGACAACACGCAAATGGTTCTTGGTGAATTTCAGGAATCAATGTCACATGGAAAGGAGGAAAAGGAGGCATTACACGTTCGGCTTCGCGAGACCCTTGCGAGGAACGAATCTCTCAGGAAAAAGGATTTTGACGCGATGATGAATACCATTCTCCTCTCTCAAGATGACAGAGAGAGAGCGGTGAGGAAACTGCTTCACAACTATCTCACTGAGCAGAGAGAAATGGCAAGGCGGCTCAAGGAAAATCTGGGAACATTCAAGGATGGCCTGAACACGGACAATATCGGCAGAATCAATGACTTCCATGAGGTGCTCACGGATATTCTTAAAAAGCAGGAAGAGAGAAAGGCGGAACTTGCCGCCACACTGAAGATACTTCAAAAAGAACAAGGTCAGTTATCTCGCTCCCTTGGGGAACTTCTTTCCAAAGGGAGGGAGCTCAGGATAAGAGATTTAAAAACGATGCTCAAGCAGTTTGAGGCTCAATCCAGGGAAAGGGCAGCGCAGCAGCGGGAAAGGAAAGAAGGCGTGCAAAAGATGCTCAGTACATTCAGAAAAAAAGGCGGGAACCAGCAAACCGACACACAGCGTGATCCATAGAAAAAGGAGGCAGCCATGGCTATGGCACACAGCATGAAAGACTTGGCGGAACAGATCGTTACTTCGCGCAATGTGAGAGTAAAAGCCCTTGGAGATCTATTGCTTGACACAAAAAAGACTGTAGAGGATTTTGCGGAGGAACGGCATGCCATGGGTCGTAAGCAGCGCAAAGACCTACAGGATTTCCAGGGTGGCCTATCCAAAAGCGTGGAGGATATGCTGAAAGACTTTCGCAAAAAGCATCACAAAATGGGCAGCGAACAAGCAAAGGATCTGTCGGAGTTTTCGCATAATCTCACGACAAACACCAAAAAGATGCTGGATCAATTTTTAAAAGAACACCGTCAGATGGGCAGCGAACAGGCAAAGGACCTGTCGGAGTTTGTCGCATCACTCACAAAGGATGCCGGCGCCATGGTGAACAAGTTCAGAAGAACACGGGGTGAGATGTCGGCGGAGCGTAAGAGCAGACGTGAAAGGGATGTAAAAAACATCGAAAGCTATGTCAAGAATAAACTGAAAGAATTTGACGCATCTCATGGCGAGATGAGCGATGCCTTGAGAAAAAGCCTGGCTGCGTATGCAAACGATATAGCACGTGGGGTCGGGAAACTTTTGCAGGAATACCATACGGATATGACGCAGGCGGGACACTTCTGGGAAGGAACGCTCACCGGTTTAAAAGTGGAGACCGCAATGCCATCCGTCGAAATCCACAATAAGGTTGCTGCGGTCCGGGAGGCAATCGAAGAAGAGAGGCCGCACGCAGAAAAGCCACATCAGGACGTTGATATTGAAGAAAAGGTTCTGGGATACATCAATCAGCAGCACAACGGGGTAAGGGTTGGCGACATGGAGCCGGTTTTCGGTGTGCCCAGATTGAGATTGGGTGTACTGGCAAAAAAACTGCTGGATGAAGGCAAGATCAGAAAAGAGGGCGGTCTTTATTATCGGGTTTAACGGGCTCAAGGTGCGGAGCCGACAGTTTTTTTAAGGATGATTTCAAGAGAAGAGAAGGGGGAGTGAGGGCGGATTTAAGGGAAGGGAAAAGGATCTGCAGTGGCATGAAAAATATTTTGGGAGGAAAACCCGAATGATTGAGGAGAACGCAACGCTCTTAGAACCATCTGCTTTGCATGATTTTGTGGAAACGAACTACATAAAGGATACCGCCGGCAGAGCGATTTCTTACATCAAGGCGGGTTTTCCGGTGCATTTCAGAGGGGTTTCAGGCACCGGTAAAACTACCCTCGCCATGCATGTCGCACACAAGATAGGGAGACCGGTTGTCCTAATTCATGGAGATGAGGAGTTGACCACATCCAATCTTGTAGGTGGTGAATATGGCTACAGGATGAGAAAAGTGGTGGACCGTTTTGTCTCAAGGGTTCTCAAGACGGAAGAAGACATGGTCAAGAGATGGGTTGACAACCGTCTGACCGTGGCATGCAGGGCCGGATTCACCCTCATCTACGATGAGTTTACACGGTCGCGTCCGGAGGCGAATAATATCCTTTTGTCTATTCTGCAGGAACGGATTATGGATTTGCCCTCGGAAAGGGGGGGAGAGGGGCCATACCTTAAGGTGCACCCGCATTTTACCGCGATATTTACAAGTAATCCTGAGGAATATGCAGGAGTGCACAGAAGTCAGGATGCCTTGAGGGACAGAATGGTAACGATGGATTTAGACCATTTTGACTATGATACGGAGGTGGCCATTACCCGCGCAAAATCCAGACTTCCCAAAAAAGATGTAGAGAAGATAGTGCGGATCGTGAGGGATCTGAGAGAATCGGGCAAGTGCGAATTCGCACCGACAATTCGTGCCTGCATAATGATTGCAAAGGCAGCGAAGGTCCGGAACATTTCACCATCCCGTTCAAACGGGGCTTTCAGCCGGATGTGTCAGGACATACTGGCTTCCGTGACGAGCAGGGTAGGCTCTAAGACAAATCAAAACAGGGTGAAGGAGATTGTCGAGGGCCTGGTGGCCACACATATGAACTAACACCAATTCGCCCTGATCAAGTCATCGCGAGGAGGATGACCGCATGAAAGCTTTGCACGAGATCACAACAATCAGGAACGTGAGAAGCATGCATTCCATCGGCGCACGGTCGGTCCCGAAGGTTCAGAGGTCCCCTTATCTTGACCTGTACTCGCTGAAAAGGGAGAAGGACAGGCTGGAAAAAGAAGTTGCTGCGCTGGAAAAGAAACGGGAAATAACCGGTCGCTTGTTGCGCGACGTAAATAAACTGATTGCCGGATTACAAGGGGAGATACAGGAAGCCGGGGCGATAAAGACCGCCGCGTGCACAAAGACGAACCCTTTGAGGACAATGCCGATCAGGTATTGAATGCGGCGTTCGGAACATGTAAGGGGGGGAGAAATGGCGGAAAAAAAACGCAGCAAAAAGCGCGACGATTCAATCAAGATTGAGCTTGGAATGGGAGACCTGGGGATGGGAGACCTGTTTAAAGGCGTTCAAAACCTGGTGGACCTCGTATCCGAGATGGAAAAAGCAGGCGGTGAAATAAAGAAAGAAGGCGCCATAGACTTAAGCGACCTGAAAGAGGGCATGAAAGGCGTCTTCGGGTTTTCCATAAAGACGGCCACAGGAGGAAAACCGGTTGTCGAACATTTCGGCAATATTAAAAAAACCCCTCGCGGAGCAAAGGTCGAAGAAGAAAGGGAGCCGATTACCGATGTTTTTGACGAAAAAGATGAAATCCGTGTCTACGCGGAAATGCCCGGGGTGAATGAGAACGACATAAAGATGGACCTGTTGGGGGACATACTCAATATTTCCGCGAAAAGCGGAGACAAAAAATATCGCAAGGAGCTTCTCCTTCCCGCAAAGGGGAAAAGCGAGACCCTTGCCTCTTCTTTTAAGAACGGCATACTTGAGATTACGATAAAGAAATGAAGGGGATTCTCAATGGGATTGACCGGACTGAGGGATGCCCCTTTGAGACTGATTCTCTTCGGCGGCAAGGGCGGCGTTGGAAAAACAACGTGCGCGGTAAGTGCCGGTCTGCATTTGTCGGAAACATGCCACACGTTAATTATCTCTATCGATCCGGCCCATTCCCTGTCGGACAGTCTGGGACAGAAGATCGGAGATGGAGTTCAGGACATTAAAGGCGTAACAAATCTGAGTGCGATTGAGATAAGCGCAAAAAAAACTTTTTCAGCCTTCAAGGTGCGGTACGAAGAACAGATAAAAAAGATTATCGACACGTCAACCTATCTGGATTCGGAAGATATCGAATCGGTCCTGTCACTTCCGATCCCGGGTTTAGATGAAGTTATGGGGTTAAAGACCATAACAGACCTGATTGAAGAGGGGAGATTTGATAAGGTCGTTGTCGATACGGCGCCCACGGGTCATGCCCTGAGGCTTTTAACGCTGCCGGGCATGCTCGATGAATGGATCAGGGTCATGGCAAAGATGAGATGGAAATACCGCTATGTTTTGACAACCCTCGGCGGTGCCTATAAACCCGACGAAGGCGATGATTTTCTTGTGGAGATGAAAAGAACCGTCGCCAGGATACGCAGCCTCTTTAAAGACCTTAAAAGGTGTGAATTCATCGTGGTGACAATACCGGAATACATGGCTGTCCGGGAGGCAGAGAAGATGATCGCTGAATTGAATAAATACGGGATAACAATAAAACAATTGGTGGTCAACAATGTAGTGCCGTTGAATGACCATTGTGAATTTTGCAAAGAAAAAAGGAAAGGAGAGGAAGACTACATCAATTACTTGAGAGAACAAATGGGCACTACCCGGATAACACTTGTCCCGCTGCGCCCGCGGGAAGTGAAGGGTATCGATGCCTTGAATGACTTTAAGGAATTGCTGTTTCAATAAAACGGAGGAACGGCAACAATGAAAGATGAAGAGTCGCCCCCGGCTTTCAAAGTGAAAGAGGCGTTGCCGAAGGACGTGGGGAGGGCCATTGTCCGGATTGACCCCGAGGACATGAAGCTGCTCGAATTGGATGTCGGCGATATCGTGGAGATTGAAGGGAAAAGAAAGACCCCGGTGAAGCTGATGCCCTGTTATGTTGAAGAGAGAGGAAAAAAGATCATACAGATGGACGGCATAACGAGGGAGAATGCCAAGGTCGGCATAGACGAGAAGGTAAAGGTTCTGAAGGTCGATCACAAGCGTGCAGCAAGGGTAAAGCTTTCCCCCCTAACCCTTTCAAGCCTGCCTCAAAAAGATAGGGATGCCAGGTATATCGGCACGCTGATCGAGGGTCTGCCTGTAATCACGGGAGACAGGGTAAGGGTGACGCTTTTTGGCTCACGGTCAAGCGATTTCAAGGTTCTCACTACTACCCCCGACGGCGTGGTGGCGATAAATCCGGCAACACAAATAGAAATAGAATCGAGGGAGGCAGGTGAGCCGAAAATCGCGAAGATTTCCTATGAAGACATCGGAGGACTGGGGTATCAGATTCAAAGAATCAGGGAGATGATCGAGCTGCCTTTGAAATACCCGCAGATATTCGAGAGACTCGGAATTGACCCGCCTAAAGGTGTACTGCTCTATGGGCCTCCCGGCACAGGGAAGACATTGATCGCCCGGTCCGTGGCGAACGAGACCGAGGCGTACTTCACAAGTATCAGCGGCCCGGAAATCATGGGTAAATTTTACGGAGAAAGCGAAGCGCGTCTCAGGTCCATATTTGATGATGCCCAGAAGCATACCCCTTCGATAATCTTTATTGATGAAATTGATGCCATTGCGCCGAAAAGGGAAGACATGGGCGGAGAAAAACAGGTTGAGCGGCGTGTTGTCGCCCAACTCCTGTCGCTCCTGGACGGATTGCAGTCGCGGGGACAGGTAATTGTCATCGGGGCAACAAATATTCCCAATACCCTCGACCCGGCTCTAAGGAGACCGGGGAGGTTCGACAGGGAGATTTCAATCCCCATTCCGGACAGAAACGGAAGACTGCATATATTGCAGATCCATACGAGGGGTATGCCCCTCTCAGGAGAACCCGGTCAGGGAAGCGGTGAAGCGCACGACGGGGTCGATCTGGAAAAATTGGCCGAGATTACCCATGGCTTCGTTGGTGCGGACCTGGAGGCGCTGGCAAGGGAGGCAGCCATGTCTGCACTCCGGAAGATTTTACCGCGGATTGATTTCGACGTGGATGAAATCCCTTATGAGACGCTCCTCAAGCTGGAAGTGACTATGGACGATTTCCTGGATGCCATGAAAGAGGTTGAACCCTCTGCCATACGGGAGGTGTTTGTCGAGGTGCCCGATGTGCGATGGGATGACGTGGGCGGCCTCGAAGAGATCAAACAGGAATTGAAGGAGGCGGTAGAATGGCCCATTAAGTACGCTGATGTCTTTAGAGCTGCCGGCACACACCCGCCCAAGGGGATTCTCCTTCATGGACCGCCGGGTACGGGAAAAACCTTACTTGCAAAAGCGGTTGCAAGCGAGACGAAAGTCAATTTTATCTCCATAAAGGGGCCGAGTCTCATGTCAAAATTTGTGGGTGAAAGTGAGAAGGGCATCCGTGAAGTCTTCAAAACAGCAAAACAGGCTTCCCCGGCTATCATATTTTTTGACGAGATCGACGCCGTAGTGCCGAGAAGGGGTTCGGGGATTGCCGAGTCAGGCGTGACGGAACGGGTTGTGAGCCAGTTCCTGGCCGAAATGGACGGTATTGAAGAACTCAAGGGAGTGGTGGTGCTGGCCGCTACCAACCGGCTCGATATGATTGACCCGGCGCTCCTGAGAGGTGGAAGATTCGATCTTGTCATCGAGCTGCCCCTTCCTGATGAAGACACACGTTTATCCATATTTGGGATCCATACGAAGAACAAACCTCTTGGCAAGGATGTGGATTTGCGGGCGCTCGCAAAAGAGACCGTCGGCCTGGCAGGATCGGACATAGAATTTATTTGCCGGAAAGCGTCTATGTTGACCATAAGGGAATATGTAAACCACACCCAAAACGCGAAACCCAACGCGCGCGCGCAACTTACTATATCGAAGAGGCATTTCGAGGAGGCATTGCGATTGGTGCAAAAGCAGAAAGAATCTATTTCCGCGGGACAGGGTGACGCATGAACGATAAAGGTAAGTGCATATATGGCGTGATCAATAATGAATCCCATGCGGCGGGTTCAACTATGCTCACTTCACACGGCATTTACACCGTCCCTTATAAGGATGTTTCTGCGGCAGTGGGTGATTCCGAGATAATTGACTATGGAAAGCTGCCGGGCGACGCTGCGGCAAGGCGCCTCATCGAGCATCAGGTGGTGATGGAAAAGTTGATGAAGGCGTTTACCGTCATCCCTGCGAGGCTGGGCACGTATGTGCTCGGTGAAGATGAGGTGATGCTGGCCCTGATGAAGGGATACCACGTGTTTAAAGAGGTTTTTGCAAAGATCGAAGGCAGGATAGAGCTTGATGTCGTCGCCACCTGGGTCGATCTTCATGCGGTCATACAAGAGGTATCCGAAGAAGAAGAGGTAAGGGCAGTAAAACAGGTCCTTTTCAACAAGAAGGCGGGCATCACGGTCGATGATCAAATGAAAGCAGGCATGCTCATTAAAAGTTGTCTGGATAAGAAAAAACATGAATACGCCCTCACTATAAAGGACTCATTGGAAGACCTGTGCCGGAGCATAAAAGAATATACGATGCTGAATGACGCGACAATCATGAATGCAGCCTTCTTTATCGACAAGCCCAGGCACATCCGTTTTGAAGAAAGGCTGGATGAATTAAGCGGCAGTTTTGGCGGAAAGGTCCATTTCAAGTGCGTCGGTCCACTTCCACCATATAACTTTTATGTGCTTGAGATAGAACAATTGCAGTACGACGAAATTGAGCGGGCAAAGGAAAAACTTGCTCTGAACGCCTTTGCAACGAAAGACGAGATAAAAAAGGCCTACAGGAAATATGCCTCTGTGTATCATCCCGATAAGCAGTCCGACAGGCAAAATGGCGAGACAGAAACGGAATATATTGAAATCACCAATGCATACAGGCTGCTTTCAGCATATTGTCAACACGATGCGTGTTCTTTCAAAAAAGAAGACTTTGCAGAAAATTCGATAATCGTCACGGTAAAGGAACAATGATGGATCGTGAAGGAAAATATATATACTGCATCATCAACGCAAAACAAGACAGAACATTTGGCCCTATCGGCATCGGGAGCAGGGGCGACGAGGTGGGCACTATCGGTATCGATGACCTTGCAATGGTAATCAGCGCTCACCCTTTAACGAAGCTTGTGGTGAACCGGGACAACATCCTGGCTCACGAAAAGGTTATTGAAGAGGTGATGAAGGAGCATACTGTGTTGCCGGTGAGGTTCTGTACCATTGCCTCGAGTGCCGATGAGATAAGGAGCCTGTTATTCAAAAGGTACAGGGAATTCAAGAATGTTCTGAGGGACATGGATCACAAGGTGGAGCTTGGCGTGAAGGGGCTGTGGAAAGATATGGACATTATCTTCAGGGAGATTGCAGAGGAGAGCAAAGAGATCAAAAAAATAAGGAGAACGCCGAAAGGGGACGTGCAGCGGGAGAATATTCAGGCAAAAATAGAACTGGGCAAACTTGTCGAGGCTGCACTGAAGCACAAAAAGGCGGAAGACGCCGAAAGGATTGTTGCTGCATTAAAGACATCGGCATTCGATTATAAGCTGAACACTACCATTGGCGACGGGATGTTCATGAATGGCTCATTTTTGGTGAGCAAAGGGAGGGAGAAAGAATTTGACAATGTCATGGAGGAGGTTAGCGACGCCTACAAAGAAAGAATATGGTTTTTGTACGCAGGACCCTGGCCCCCCTATAACTTTGTGAATATCACCATTTATCAGGAAGAGTGGGAGAGGTGAGTGTTTATGGGAGCGACTTTGGAAGACGGGGTATACATATATTGCATAAATGAGTCAAAGGAACCTCTGTCGTTCGGCGCCGTCGGCATTGGTGGAAGGGGTGACGCGGTATATACCGTACCCTTCCGGGATATCGGGGCTGTGGTGAGCAATTCGCCTGTCAAAAAATATCCTGTTGCCCGGGAGTATCTCATTTCTCATGAGCGGGTCATTGAAGAGGTAATGAAAACCCATACGGTGCTGCCGGTCAGGTTTGCGACAATTGCTGAAAATGTGGAAACGGTAAGACTGATATTAGAGCGAGAGCACCGCAAATTCATCGAGTTATTAAAAACCATGCACGGCAAGAAAGAGCTCGGCGTGAAGATGCTGTTCCAGGAACACGTGCTGTATAAGGAAATTCTCGAGAAAAATGATGATATAAAGGCCCTGAAAGAGCAGATTATACCGTTGCTCCCTGAAAAATCATATTACCAGAGGATGGAGATAGGCAGGATGGTTGAAGCAGCACTCCAAAAGGAAAGGGACTTCTATAAGGATGATGCATTACGAAGATTATCGCCCCTTTGCGAACAGGCCAGGATAAACACTACCTATGGCGAGCTGATGATTATGAACGCCGCTTTTCTGGTAGCGCAAGAGAAAGAGGCGGAGTTTGACAGGGAAGTTCAGGGGCTTGCAGATAGGTATAACGACAAAGTGAGGTTTAAATATGTGGGAACCCTGCCGCCGTTCAATTTTGTGAACCTGGTGATAAACATGGGAGGATGAATGGCTGCCAGCATGCGGCGTGTACCGATTGCATGCTGCAGGAACGAAAGCGCGTGGATCTGAACGCCGAAAAAGAAAGAGACGATGTTCCTCATCGATGACATAATTCTTTCACCATTGAGAGGCATTATCTGGCTGAGCGAAAAGGTTAACGATATGGCTCAGCACGAGATGTCCGACGAGGGGCTTGTCAAGGAACGGCTTATGGAATTGCAATTGCGGTTCGAGCTGGATGAGATAGATGAAGAGACCTACACGAGGCAGGAAAAGGCGCTTCTCGAACGGTTGCATGCGATGTACGCGGAAGGAGAAGAGGGGTAAGCGGAAAAGAACACTATAGGAGGCGATACATGGCAAATATTGCAGAAGTTACCCAGGCGACGAAGGGGTTCTTTAAAAGTATTCTCTCAGCAGAGGATGCGAAGGTGGTAAAGATCACAAGAACGCCCGAAGGGTGGGAGGAAGAGGTCGAGGTATATGAAGAGAGCGCACTCATCAAATCTTGCGGGCTGCCGACGAAGGTGAAGGATCTGAACATCTATAAGGTGAGGGTTGATGAAAACCTGGAGGTTCAGTCATACGAAAAGAAGATTGCAAACCACCAATCGCAGGCGTGAAGGGTATGGAGGGATTGTATCTTTATTGTGTGCGGGAAAAAACTGAAGAGCCTTCAGCGTTTCGTACGGGAGACATTGAGGGAGAAAGGGGAATTTTCACCATCGTCCAGGGCGAGATCGAGGCGGTTGTCAGCAGAGTTTCCCTGGTGAAATTCACCTCCGAAGAAATTCAGAAAAAGGCCCGGGGAGACCTTGACTGGATCAAGGAAAAGGTTCTCATCCACGAAGACGTTATCGAAGAGGCCATGGGGGGGATTGATGGGCTTGTCAGCGTGATCCCCATGAGGTTCGGCACCATTTTTAACGACGAGGCAGGACTGAAAGAAACCCTTGACAGGAACCATGCAAAGATGAGCGGGTTGTTGCATAAGATTCAAGGGAAACAGGAATGGAATGTGAAGGTATATCTTATGGATGAAGAAAGATTTGAGCTGACGGTTAAGGAAAATAATGCGGAAATAAGGTTGAAAGAGCAGGAAATTGCCTCAATGCCCGAGGGCATGGCCTACTTTATGGAAGAAGAGCTGAAAGAGGCCGTTCGTCATGAGGCAGACAAAGAATTGGACGCCGCTTCGGAAAAGCTCTTCGGAAAACTGGGTGAAGAGGCAACAGAATCCGTAAGGACAAGGATTCTTGACAGAGAGATGACGGGCAAAACAGAGAGGATGGTTTTCAATGCAGCCTTTTTAGTCCATGCAGATAAGCTCGATGCATTCAAGAAGACCGTTGACGGCACCGCCGGGGAGCTTCGCACAAAGGGGCTTCACCTCGAATACAGCGGCCCGTGGCCGCCCTTCAATTTTACCGATTCCTACGGGCCGCAGGAGACGGCATGACAGCTACACATGAGAGGGTTGCGCTGTTTGATGTCCTGGACAAGGTCGTGGAAAAGGGAGTGGTTATCAACGGCGACATGGTGCTACGGATAGCGGATGTAGACCTGGTGTTTCTGGGTTTGAGGCTCATACTCACTTCTGTTGCCAAGGCTGAGGAGTTATCGGGAAGGCGCCCCGGCAGCCCCGAAAAGGCATTGACCAAAGAAGACATCGCCTATATCGAGAAATTACAAAACGAGATAAAAAAGGCCGAAGAAAACATCCCCAGGATTATACACGCAGACAGCCCGAGGGAAACTGAACAGGGTTTGGCAAAGCTCATTTTAACCATTATCGAGTTGATAAGAAAGCTTATGGAGAAGGAGGCATTCAGGAGAGTGCGGAGGGGATCGCTTTCTTCCGTTGAGATCCAAAAGTTGGGATTAAGTCTGAAAGCGGTAAAGAAAAAGATGCAGGAAATCCAGGCGATCTTCGGTATCAAGGATGAAGACATGAATCTTAATCTCGGTCCTTTGGGAGATCTGATATAAGGGAGAGTCTTATGGCCGAACAAATGGTGCATGCAATTCAGGCTACCAATCTTGCCGACATACTGGAAAGAGTACTGGATAAAGGAATTGTTATTGCAGGAGACATCCAGATAAGAATTGCAGACATTGAACTGTTAACCATTAAGATAAGGCTGTTGATCGCATCTGTCGATAAAGCGATGGAGATGGGGATTAACTGGTGGCAGCAGGACCCCTATTTATCCAATGGCAGAAAGAGACACGCTATTGAGAATGAGGCAAAGGCATTGAAAAAGAGGATTGAACGGCTGGAAGAGAGGGTGAAATAAGACAGGAGCCGGGATGCGTGCGTTACTCTACGTCCCAATTATCCACACAGAGGCGGACCTCGGCTCCATGGGCGAGGACATTGCCGCAAGAGGTCTGAGGGAATTCGGTGAGACACTTTGGAAAAGGCACGAGGAGACCGTCCTCGGTTTCTGGGACGCAATTGCCGGGTATTTTGATTCCATTGAAGTACCGGGTTTCAAGATATACCAGGACGGCATGGTAGCAGGCGGTGAAACAGCCGTGGCAATAGTTCGGGAAGTTCTTCAGACAGGCAGCCGGAATTATCAGATCATCTCGGCACTGATCGGGAAAGGCGCCGTTCTCGTCAAGACGGAAGATTTAAGCCTCGTAAAGGAGGAACGCGCCTGGATTCTCAAGATAACGCAGGCAAAGAACCGGGCGCAAAAGCTTGCCGCGGCCCTGAAGTATAAGCTCGCAAAAAATACGCTTTTGGAAAGAAGGGATAAGTTCATTGCGAAGCAGATAAACGATACGCTGCAGGAAGGGGGAAAGGGTATTCTGTTTATCGGTGCATTTCATAACGTGAGGAAGTGGCTTGAAAAAGATGTTCATGTGGAAGAGCTTAAAGACATAAACAAGGTAAGGGAATATCAGAACGTTCTGCCGCTTTACCGCAGCAATAAGGGGAGGGTCGAAAAGCTGAGGAAGTATCTGACAGAGAGTCTCTGCAGTCACCCGCCGGCATAAAGCAACGGAAGCCCGAAGGTCACCGGACCCTAAGGTGACCGGTCGCCGCATTACTGCGTCGCCTCGCCGGAACGCAACGGGGCCACGTCCCAGATGCGCCGCGCGTACTCCTCTACCGCCCTGTCGCTCGAGAACTTCCCCGACCGGGCCACGTTGATGACCGCTTTTCTCGTCCATTCCTCGCGGTCCCGATAGGCAATCGACACGGCCTCCTGGCAGCTTATGTAGCCCTCGTAGTCGGCGAGCACGAAGAAACGGTCGCCGCCCTGCAGGGTGTCGAGGATGGGCTGAAAGAGGGAGGGGTTCTCGGCGGAGAAAAACCCGTTGCCAAGCTGGCTGATGATCCGCTTCAGCTCGCCGTTCTCGTCGATATATTTCTTCGGGTCATAGCCCGGCCGGAGGGCCTGCACCTCGCTGCTGTCGAGACCGAAGCGAAAGAAGTTCTCCTCCCCCGCCTCGTCGCGGATCTCGACGTTCGCCCCGTCGAGGGTGCCGATCGTGAGGGCGCCGTTGAGCATGAACTTCATGTTGCCGGTGCCGGAGGCCTCGAAACCGGCTGTCGATATCTGCTCGGACAGCTCCGCGGCAGGGATGATGAACTGGGCCAGGGTCACGCCGTAATTGGGCACGAAGACCACCTGGAGCTTCTCCCTCACCAGGGGATGGGCGGCGATCACGTCGGCCACATTGTGGATCAGCTTGATGATGAGCTTACACAGGAGGTACCCAGGTGCGGACTTGCCGGAAAACAGGATAGTCCTCGGGGTGAATGAATCCGTCTCTCTCCCTTCGACGAGCCTGTTATAGAGGGTAATGGCGTGGAAGACGTTGAGGAGCTGCCGCTTGTATTCGTGGAACCGCTTTGCCTGGCAGTCGAGGAGGAAAGACGGGTTGATGGTGATCTTGTCGTTCGTCGCAAGGAAAGCGGCGAGCCTCGCCTTGTTCGCCTGCTTTATCTCCTCGAAGGCCTTGCAGAAACCGTCGTCCCGGGCGAACGGCTCCAGGTCGGCCAGTCGCTCCAGGTCGTGCGTCCACCCGTCGCCGATAGCCCCGGTGATCAGGGCCGAAAGCCCGGGATTTGCCTCCAGGAGCCATCGCCTGTAGGTAATGCCGTTGGTGATGTTATGGAAGCGCTCGGGGTACATGAGGTAGAAGTCGTTGAAGATGTCGGCCTTCAGGATCTCCGAGTGCATCCGGGAGACGCCGTTGGTCGCGTGGCTGCCCACGATGGCGAGCCGCGCCATATGGACGACGCCTCCGCCGCAACCGGTGATAATGGCGGTCTTCTCTTTCCGTTCGGGCTCGCCGGGAAACCGTCGCGTTACCTGGATAAGGAACCGCCTGTCGATTTCCCGGATGATCTGGAGGTGGCGGGGGAGCAGGTGTCCCACCAGTTCCTCCGACCACGTTTCGAGCGCCTCGGGGAGAATGGTGTGGTTCGTATAGCCGATCGTCCGTGTCGTGATCGCCCAGGCGTCTTCCCACTCGAGGCCTTCCTCGTCCACGAAGATGCGCATCAGCTCCGGGATGGCGATGGAGGGGTGGGTATCGTTTAACTGGATCGCCACCTTTTGGGGGAAGGCGTCGTAGGTGTCGTGGAATTTCCTGTACCTTCGGAGCACGTCGCCCAGGGTTGCCGCGACGAAGAAGTACTGCTGTTTGAGACGGAGTTCTTTGCCTGCGAGGGAAGCGTCGTTCGGGTAGAGGACTTTGGAGATATTTTCGCTGCTGTTTTTGTCCTCCACAGCCTTCACGTAGTCGCCGCTGTTGAAGTACTCCAGGTTGAAATCACGGGTCGATTTCGCCGCCCAGAGACGGAGGGTATTGACGAAGTTGTTTCTATATCCCGGCACCGGATAGTCATAGGCCATGGCCAGTATCTCGTCGGTCTCGATCCACGCCGCCCTCGGCCGGCCGTTGGGACAGCCGTGGGTCTGGACATGACCGTAGAAGCGGACGGGGTAGAGAAGCTCTGCCCGGGGGAATTCCCAGAAATTGCCGTACCGGAGCCAGTTGTCCGGCGCCTCGGACTGGTAGCCCTCTTTGATCCTCTGGGAGAAGATGCCGTATTCGTACCGTATGCCATACCCGTAGCAGGGGTACCGGAGGGTCGCCACGGAATCGAGAAAGCAGGCGGCAAGCCTTCCGAGGCCGCCGTTGCCGAGGGCGGCGTCCCACTCGTGCTCCAGCACCTCCTCCAGGGAGATGTCGAGGACGCCCACGGCCTCGCGGTACTGCTCCGCAAGGCCGAGGTTGATGAGGTATGAATTGAGGAGCCGGCCAAGGAGGAATTCGAGGGAGAGGTAGTAGACGCGCTTCGTGTCGGCCAGGTAGTACTGCTGCTGCGTGTTGATCCAGTTCTTAATCATGGCCGCTCTCACTGAGAGGACGGCCGCGTTGAACTTGTCCCTGGAGGTGGCCGAATACATGTCCTTCGCCAGACCGAGGGTGAGGTGGTTGAGCAGAGACTTGCGGTAGCGCTCGTTCCCCGCCATGTCAGGTTCTCGGCCGGGCAGAGGCATCGGCGTCACGTTTGTGTCGGATTCGGCTTTTCGTGTCATAAGCGGCTCCTTGTACGCGAGTGATACTCCTTGAAGATTATCGGCAGGGGAGGGCAAGAAGATAAGGCAAGACGCGAATTCATGTCCCGTAAAGCAGGGACCAGTCGGTGAGGATATAGATGCCGCCGAGAACCGGGTCCGTCTCGTTGCGCTCCAGCAGAAGGGCCAGCGTTTTGTCCCGCAACTGCACACCCTTGGGGAGCAGTTTGACGCCGCTTGCCGCATAGACGTCTTCGGCGATCACCATTCCAGGCTTTAGGTCGTCCACGCGGAGCTTCAGCTTGTTGGTTTCGGGCTTTACGTTGTGCTCACGAAGGAATTCTATGAGGAGGTTCGCTATCCTTTGCTCCAGGACCGAATGTATCGCGAGGTGCACCTGTTCGATGATGGCGTCGATTGCGCAACCTTGCCCGCGAAGCTCCTCCTGGAATACGACGGCCCTGAGAATCCTCGCGTGGCTGGGTATCTCCTCCCCCATCAACCCATCAGGAAAGCCCGAGCCGTCATAGTTTTCGAGCTGGTGATGGACTGCCTCGGCCGATTCCCTGTAGCCCGTCATGGTGGATATGATCATCGAGCCGATGGTCGGGTGCTGGCGGTACGCGGACCTGAGCTCTGCAGGCAGGTTGAGGTGCTGCTTGCCCGCCACGCCATCCGGCAGGCCGACTTTGCCTATCTCGTGCAGGAGGCCGGCAAATACAATCTGTTTGCGTTTTTCGTGGGGAAAGTGGAGTTTTTCCGCGATGAATTTGACGCAAGTCTTCGCATCACGGGCGCGGTCGCTTGCCCCCGGCACGCGCACCTCGAGAATCTTGAGCAGGATGGCCGTCAGTTCCTCAAAGTTTCTCTTGAGGAGCGTGTTTTTCTCACTCAGCCTCTCCTCTTCCGCCTTCAGCTCTTCCTGAAGCCTCTTCGCACCGACCAGGGATCGGATCCTGGGAAGGAGGATATGGGGGCAGAGTCCCTTCTCGATATAATCATCGACCCCCTGTTCGAGGCTCCGGCCGATCATCCCGACGTCCCCCCTGTCGCAGACAAGGAGGAGCAGAAAAGAGTTGGTTTCTTCATGCCCTTGCAGGCGTAAACGGAAGCGCACCCAATCGGCGGCGTCGGTGAGGCTGCACATGATCAGGTCGGGGGCAAACTCGGACGTGACGGCCCCTCCCTCCCGCGCATCGCGGCTGAGCCGGACCTCGACGGCCTCGTCTTTCCGCAAAATTTCCGCGATCAGATCGAGGGTTTCCGGATCGTCATTGACCACAAGTATGCGTGATCTCCTCCCGGTGTCGCTCATTTTCCCTGCTTTTGCGGCGGCATTCCGCCGGATGGCGCGAAACGGCCGGATTGCGCACGAGGCGCGTCGTGCAGTACCGGCCCGGCGCCCCCAGCGGCCACGAGGATGCTGACCCGCCTGTTCGCGTAATCGAACGGTCTCTCGGGGACCCTCAGCTTCCTGTCGGCGAAACCCCGCACCTCGCGTATCTGGTCCTTCGCAAGGCCGCTCTCCTCCAATACCCCCCGCGCGCTGTTGGCCCTGTCTACGCTCAAGTCCCAGTTCGAGTACCCGGACGAGACGTAAGGCCGGGCGTCGGTATAGCCTTCCACCACAATCTTATTCGGCAGGGTTGCCAGGCGGGAGGCGATGAGCTTGAGCAGCCGGACCGCCTCCGGCTTGAGCTTTGCCTTGCCGATATCGAAGAACAAACCCTCCGAAACTTCCACGAGGTCGATCCTGAGCCCTTCGGGGGTCACCATTACCTCAATCTTCTCCTTGAACTTACTGAAGTCGGGAACGGATGCTATCTTCTCCTGAATGCTTTTTGCTTCGGCTTTGAGCCTTTCCAGGTCGCCGGTGCGTTTATCGGGGGCAGGGGGGGATGCGACGGGCGGGGTAAAGAGGAGCGGTTTCGGGCCGCCCTGAAGCACGCCGCCCGACCTGGTGCTCGTGAAGGCCCCGGGGTCCTTGAAGTAGGCGGCGATAGCCTCCTTGACGTCCGTGCTCTGTCCCAGGATCCAGAGGACGATGAAGAGGGCCATCATGGCGGTGACGAAATCGGCGTAGGCGACCTTCCACGCGCCTCCGTGGTGGCCTCCGTGGTCCCTGCTCTTTTTTACGACAATCCTGACCGGGTCGTTATGTTCCCCGTCCATTAGCTTTTGCCCTTTACATAGTCTTCCATCTCCTGGAAGCCGGGCCTGTAGTCAGTCGGGACCGCACGCCTCGCGAACTCGAGGCAGACAATGGGGTTGAACCCTTTTGCAAAGGCGATCATGGCCGCCTCGATCGTCTCGAAAACCTTCGACTCCTCGTCGTTCGATATGTCGATATTGGTCGCCAGGGGCTGCACAAAGCCGTACGAGATGAAGATGCCGAGAAAGGTGCCGACGAGTGCTGCGGCCACCTTGTGGCCCACCTCTTCGGCCGCGCCGCCGATCGCCTGCATGGTGATGATAATGCCGAGCACCGCCGCCACGATCCCCAAACCCGGCATCGAATCCCCGATCTTCTGGAGTATTGCTCCCGGCACGGTGCCTTCGTGGTGGTGGGTCTCTATGTCCCCATCCATCAGCGCCTGCATATCGTGGGGAGGAACACCGCCGAGGATGACGAGACGGAACGTGTCACACATGAAAAGTACGAGATGGCGCTCCTTGAGGAAGTGCGGATACTGGCTGAAGATGGGGCTCTCCTCCGGCCTCTCTATGTGGCTTTCGAGGGCGATCAACCCCTCTTTGCGGCTCATCTGGAAGATTTCATACATGAGCTTGAGGATGTCGAGATACGTGCGGCTGCTCACCGGAGAGCCTTTGAGGGAGCCCACGACCTTGCCGATGATCTTTACGAGCGTCTTTGGGGGCGCCGAAATGAGGAGGGCCCCCAGCGCCGCGCAGCCAATGATAATGAATTCCGCAAGCTGCATAAGGACGAGGAAGGGGCCGCCCTCGAGGGCAAACCCACCGAGTACCCCACCGATTACGACGATGCATCCGATGATTACGAGCAATGTCTCCGTCCTTTTGCGTCGGCACTTGAAGCGTCAGGTCCGCCGAAGGCCATTTTCCTCAAGAGCCGTCTCTCTAATTATCGGCATCTGCCGCGGAATACTTTACGCCCATAATAGAGGCAATGTTGAATTTAGGGGCATCTCAGCGTGTGGGTCGGCTGAATGTTGAATAAAGGGCATTTTGCAAAATTGAGGCATTGATTGACCAGGCTGAGCCTGGAAAAAGGAGGCCACAACGGTGATTATTTTCGCAAAAGGCCCTATTATATTTTCTTCTGTCTCGTGAAATGGTACTTTATTGAGTGGAACCGGACGGCGGGTTTCCACATGGATGCGACGGCCGGTGCGGCGCCAACAGGCGTGCCGGGTCGGTGCAGCGGGCCGGCCGCCGGGTGAGGAGCATGACGACGAAGGGCGAGGGCAAGAACGGGGCTTTTTACAACAGGTCGCTTGAAAGGGCCCTGCAGATAATGGCGGCCTTCAGCAACGAGAGAAAGACCCTGAGCCTGGCCCAGCTCTCGGAAGCACTGGGCCTTCCCAAGGCGACCGTGTTCCGGCTGTGCGCTACCCTCATCAAGTGCGGCTTCCTCAGGCAGGACCAGGAGCTGAAGCGGTACTCCCTTGGCATGAAGCTGTTCGAGCTCGGGAGCATCGTCGCCTCTTCTTTTTCTCTCACCAGGATTGCCTCCCCCTACCTCACGCAGTTGCAGGTGAAGCTGGGCAAGACGGTATTCCTCGGCGTTCTGGACGCCGGGGAGCTGCTTTACCTGGACAAGAGGGAGGACTTAACCGCATCCATAACCTTCACCTCGAATATAGGCAGGCGGCGTCCTCCCTATTGGGGCATGATAGGCTCGGCGATTATGGCCTATCTGCCGCAGGATGAAATCGACAGGCTCCTTGAGAAAACCCCTCTGACGGCCACGACAAAGAAGTCCCTTGTCAAAAAAGAGGAGTTTGATGCATCGCTCCGGCGGGTCAGGGAACAGGGATATGCCATCGACGAAGGGACGGCCATCGAAGGCGTGGGAGGGGTGGGGGCCCCGGTCCGTGACTTTATCGGCAAGGTTGTCGCAGGCGTGGGAGTGGGTTTCTTCTTTTCCCTGGTTGGCTCCGGGGAGCTAAAAAAGATAGTGAAAGAGGTCGTGGGAACGGCGAGAGCGATTTCAAGGGATGCGGGCTACACAGGGGCAGAATAGGTGCTTCGCAGGGCAGACGCATGTGGAAACTTTAAGATATTCAATGTCGCTATTTTGTCAGCGGGATTTGCGGTGAGATATCCCCATTTTTCGACACCACCTGCCTCTACTCGAGAGTGATTTACATAAACGACTTGCATGTTTATTGACAAAGCTTGTCATCCAATCATAAAAACGGAGAGAACCTCTCATATTAACCCAGAAATCATTGAATAACAATTCCGGATGTTCTGCAAGGTTTTTGGGATAGCATAATTTATGCATTCGCAATCCGCCATGAAATATAAGCCTATGCTGCTGTCCCCAAATGTCACTGCAACCGGACTTCCTGCCGATCAAGATCGGGCTACGGCCCGGGGTGCCTGCATCGGTGCGGACTTTCGTCTCTCTTCGCACATCGACTGGTCTGCCTGAGCCATCAGCGTTTCGAGGCGAAGGGATTTTCCGGATTTACAACGGGCCGTCCCGACGCGGAGAGAAATCGGAAAGTCTGCAGAATATTCTTTATTCCATCTCATTACATTATCCCGCAGCCTGGCCGGAAGCTGCGCCCGTTCGGCATTCACTGCGCCGACGGCAAAAACTGCGAACTCGACCCCTCCTATGCGCCCGACGACGTCCTGTTCCCCGAAGGTTTCCTGAAGCATGCGCCCGACTGCGATGATGATGGCATCGCCCTCCTTTTGGCCCAGTGTCTCGTTGACCAGCCTTATGTCATCCAGCTTGACAAGAAAGAGCGTACAGGTCTGCTTCCTTTTAGATGCCGACTTCAACTGCTCCCAAGAAAGCTCGAAGAAGCCTTTTCTGTTATACAGACCTGTAAGCTCATCCGTTATCAAGGCGGTCTGCACTTTTTCTTCGAGAAACTTCCGCTCCGTGATGTCCTCAATCTGACCGACAAAGTACAGCGGGCGGCCTTGGGCATCACGGACCAGAGAAACGCTCAACGCACCCCACACTATATACCCGTCCCTGTGGCAGTAGCGCTTTTCCAGCCGGTAATAGGGTATCTGGTCATCAACCAACCTTTGTACATACTCGAGGTCGTTTCCCACATCGTCCGGATGGGTTATGTCCTGGAAAGTTTTGGCGAGGAGTTCCTGTTCCGAATAACCGATCATGCCGCAAAAAGACTGGTTAACCTTTAACCAGCGACCGTCAAGGGCGACAAGGGCCATGCCGATCCCGGACGCTTCAAAGGCGCCCTTGAAGCGACTCTCGCTTTCCCTCAAAACCTCCTCTGCCTGCTTGCGGGCTGTGATGTTATCAAAGGTGGCGACAAAACGGTTCTTCTCGGCGCTATAGACGGAGATCGAAAGCCGTAGACCCAGAGGTTTAAACTCAATTTCAAATCTCTCCGGCCTCCCTGTCAATACGACGCGCCCATAAATCTCGAACAACCCTGGATGTGCTTCCCGAATTCCGGGAATGACCTCGGTGACTTTCTTTCCAACCACATCTCTTAAGCCGGTTATCCGCTCGAAAGCATTATTGACGTCGAGGTAGATAAAGTCTACGGGACGATCGTCATCAAAGATCATCTCACAGCACGCGATACCGTCGAGCATGTTGTTGAACAAGGAACGGTACGCGGCCTCGCTCTTCAGTAGCGCCTCCTTGGCCTGCTTGTGCTCGGTGATATCCTGGTTTGCACCGTAGTATTTGATAATACGGCCCGTGGCATCCCTGCTGACACGTATGCGCGCCAGGATGTGGCGCACTTCACCGTCCCTGCGGATAATGCGGTGCTCGACGTCGTCAAGGAATTCTGGTTCCATGCTTGCCAGGCGCCTTGAAGCTGCCTGCTGAAAAAGCGGCATATCGTCCGGATGCACGAACCTTTTGCCGAACTCTTCCCAGGACATCCGATAGCCACCTTCCCGTTCGGCGGTGGTGCCGTAAAAGACGTAGAAGGGGTTGTTGAGAATGAACTCTGCGGTTGTCGTATCGACCTCCCAGTAAACGATGTGGGCGAGGTCCATTGCATCCGATAGTTCAGACTGGACGCCGAATCCGATTGCCATCTTATGATCGATTTTTACATCCGTGAAGAGTCTCATGTCCCGGTGCCCCCTAAGAGTCTAATCACTTAAAGCGCTTCCCCGGGGCCTCTATTCTGCTGTCCATGATGGAGCGGCCAAGCAAATGCGTCTACGGATTACTCGTCACTGGGATGCGGATCAATCGTGCTGCCTTCTCAAAACTTTTTATCGGAGAAAATCGCCCCGGATTAAGACCTGTGAACTATTTTTTTAAAAATGATAGGGAGATCCTTTTTTCTGGACTTTAACAAACAGGATGCATCGCAGGGAAAAGGTTCTGCGGAATGGAGAAACGTGCCAAAGGCGAGGTCTCTTCGAGGACCACTACCTAACAGGGGCAAATAAACCTCACGTATAGCCGCCTGAAAGATTGTACAGATTGAGGGAGGAGCCTTTCGCTCAATTACAGAAGTACGCAAGAGCCGGATGAACCAAAGAGCTTCATAGTGCTCTACACTTCTGACTACTTGTCTGCTGCAATTCGCTGTGACCCTGGAAGCGGGGTCCTTAGCGATCGGCTCCGGCAAAGGGAAAAGCGCATTTCAAACAGGCAGGCTACCGCCACTTGAGCTATCGACGCTCGTTTGGTCTGTCATAAGGCCTGTGTGTGCTCGTCACCGTTGTATGTCTCTTTGTCAAGATGCACGCGTTCACTGTTGTACTCCTTCAGTTCTTGACGGCCTTTCAGCGCGGCCTTTTACGGCCGCTGCTCGTATAATGCAAACAGCGTGCCTGCAAGGCTGGATGTTAATCCTTCTGCCGCAAAGCCCTTCATTTCAACACGCCAAGGGGGGCATGTCGCGGTAATTTCGACCCTTAATAACTTCGCACAGGACGGGGGACAACGAGGGCTGCCGTAGGAACAAAAGTGCACATAAAAGAAGGCTTGTGGCTGTCTCACAGGTCATACGTGTTTCTTTCCGGAAGCACGTGCCGTTGCTGCCCGATGTCAAGCTTTTGACATCCGTTGTCCGTCATCCGGAGTTTTCTGTTGCATCGGGTGTCGCAACGCACACCACCTCATTCCGATGGAAACAAAAGAGCTGATATAATAGCCGGCACTCCGGCACTTCGTTTTTTTCGCTTGACAAGAAGTGCGCCATGCTATAGCATCACTGTATGGAGTGTCATTTTATTTAATGAAACTCTATACCATCGGGCGCGGCATCGGGTGTTGTTTTCAACGGGAGGGCGACGACTGTCGGAATGATGCCGAAAGAACAGGCGAACCGGCCTGAATTAAAGAAAGATCAGGGGTGAGTCATGGATTACTGGAACAACTATACGGAAACTTTGCCAAGGGAGAAGCTGAACAAGATCGAATTATCGCACTTCAAGAACCTGTTTTCTTACGCCAAATCCCATTCCCCGCTTTATGCCGAAAAGCTGAAAGGGATAGAGGCGAAGGAGATCAAGACATTCGACGACATCAAGAAAGTCCCTTTCACCTACAAGGAAGAGCTGAGAAAGTGGCAGGAGAACGTGGACCCCTTTCCCTATGGCGGGCTCCTCGGCGTGCCTATCGAGGAGGTATCGACCTTCCGGCAAACGAGCGGTACCACGGGCAGGCCGGTCTACGTCCCGGAGACCTATGAGAGCTGGCAGTGGAGGGTCGAGGCATGGTGCCACATACTCTGGATGGCGGGCTTCAGACCGAGGCACCGCGTCTTCCTTCCCTTCGGCTATAATGTGTACGTCGCGTTCTGGGAAGCGCACTACGCCGCGGAAAAGGTGGGATGCGAAGTAATTCCCGGCGGCGCCCTCGATACGAAAGGGAGGGTCAACAAGATCATCGAGCTGAAGGTCAATGCCATGACCGGAACCCCGACTTATATCCTCAACATCGCCCAGGAGGCGACGGGAATGGGCATCGACCCGAAATCTTTCGGCATAGAGCGCATACTGGGTGCGGGCGAGCCGCTGCCGGAGGCGACCCGCAAGCGGATCGAGGCGACATACGGCTGCAAGATGTTTGACCATATCGGCAGCACGGAGACGTGCGGTTTTGCCGCCACGTGCGAGGCCCAGAACGGCCTCCACATCATCGAGCCCTTCTTCATTGTTGAGCTGCTCGACCGGGAGACCCTTTCCAAAGAGGTGGCGGTAGGCGAGCAGGGCGTTATCGTGATCACGCCGCTCGGCAGAAGGTCCTTCCCCGTGATCCGGTTTAATACGAACGACGTGGCCATCAAGGGGCCTTCCGAGTGCGAGTGCGGGAGGACATCCGGGAAGCTGATGGAGATTGTGGGCAGGGTGGACGACATACGGAAGATCCGGGGCGTTCTCTTCTCTCCGAAGACCGTTGAGCAGCTTGTCAGATCGGAGTTCCCGGAGATCGTGGAGTACGAGATCGTGCTGACCCGGCAGGACATCATGGACCAGCTCACCCTGCGGATAGAGCTTGACCCGAAGGTCGGATCGGGAGAGGCCGGGGCCGTCGCGGGAAGGCTTGCGGAGAGGCACAAGATAAAGACGAACCTGTCATGCAAGGTGAAGGTCGAGCCGGTCGGCAGCCTGCCCAGGTACGACCTCAAGGCAAAACGGTTCAAGGACGTGAGAGGTGACCACTAAATGGATGAGATCAGGGACGAGATAAAGAACATCGAAAAGAGCGCGGAGCGGATCAAGGCATTGGCAGGCGATAATCACGCCATTTCGAAAAACGCGTCCATAATCCTGACCTTTACCTACCTGCTCAGGTTCGACACGCCGGAGGTCGGGGAGTAGGGAGGGGCGCGCGTTCTGCGGGTGCTCGTTTCGGGAAGGCGCGGGCCCTTCAGGTGATGGAGGTTTCATACCGAATTTGCAATCAACTACCTCGCAGCTTGCTGCGGGGTAGTTGATTCGTATCAAAATCCTGTTAATCCTTCGGAACCTATGCACACGGTGCTTTTGGCCCGGCTTGAACCGCTGGTCGCTCTTTTTTCGGACGATGCAAAAATGCTGCAGTATTAAGACCAAGCGGCTCAGGGCTGGGTGGGATACAGACTATCTTGGCAAGATAGTTCGAGGTTCCGTCCAATGACGTGGTATAGTCCAAATGCGTTTGCCCGAGCTTGCATCTTATTGACTGTTCTTTAGAAACCGTGTTAAACTATTGCGGTCAATTAAAGCACATCAGCAGAAGGGACGATGAAAAAGGAAGTTCCTCCAGAAAAAGAAAAAGTTTTAAAAGCGGCGGCATCGTTGTTTGCAGAGAAAGGCTACGCGGGAGCCACGGTTCGGGATATTGCGGAGAGGATAAACGTAAGTGTTGCAATGCTTTATTACTATTTCAAGAGCAAAGAAGAGGTGATCTTTTCCATCAGCGAGATGAATGGGGACAGTCTCCTGCGGATTCTAGATGATGCTATCAGGGATAATAGCGATCCTCTCGGGCGGCTTCGTCAAATGATGTTCGTTTACATCTGTAGCATTCCTGCAAACAAAAATGAAGTGAAGATTTTCGTTGAGCAACACGGTAACCTCTCCAGAAAGTACAAGAATAAAATTGTCAAGCGGCACCGGAAGATTTACGATATTTACATGGGGGAGTTACGGCAACTGAAAAACCTCGCATTGATTCGGTTTGATGATCTTTCTGTTGTGGTCTTTGCCATGTTCGGAATGGTTAATTGGACGTACCGGTGGTACCGGGAGGGAGACAAAAAGCCTATTGAGGGCGTAGCCCGGATCCTCATCGATCTATTCTTCCACGGCATCTTGACAGACGCAGGCCTAGCCCTGTATTCAAAACTGGACCCGATATAGACTTTCGCCCTGCTGGCCCGCTTCCATAGCAGCGGTTGGAAGCGCAGCAGCAGACACAGTTTGTGCAGCGGACTTGAACGGTCCCGAGACGTTATGTTCTGCATCATTTCAGTTAATGACCTCATGGACCTTAATGTCTCCCTCGGGGAGAAAAACCCTTCGCCTTTAGATAATGCCATTTCGCAAGTCACGTGTTTTTTTAATTTTCGAGCGGTGGTTGTTACCTCTTTGTACTGATCCGATTTCTACGCCATCAGAAACACAATCCTATCCACCCGATGTGGGGATGCTTCACAAGTCATCATGTTGCCAAGACAGAAAAAATTGCTTGACAGAATAAATAGATTTCCTATAAAATGATAAACAAAACAAACGTTCGTTAAGCGTGCCCCACTCGTTGCTTCAGAACTATTTTGAAAGGTTATCAATTGGAGAAAACGGAAAATGCCGGATTCAATATCGCAGCCCTGGAGGTGAAAGTTGGCTTTGGATTATAAGAGTTATGAGGAAGCCTTGGCAAAATTCAAATGGGGTGAGAGATGGTCTCTTTTTGATGGAAGAGGAGCAAACTTCAACATCACCCACGAATGCGTCGACCGCCATCCAAAAGACGAGACAGCGATCCGTATCAAATTTGCTGATCGCACCACCAAGATGTACTCCTTTGGTGACTTCTCCCGGGTCACATCCCAGTTTGCTCATCATCTTGAGAGAGTAAGGGTGGAGCGTGGAGAGAGTGTGGCGATCCTGCTGTTTCCTTCTATCGAGTTTTATACGAGCATGTTTGGGATATTTAAGAGAGGGGCGGTGGCAGTTTCCTGCTTTCCTCTGTTTGGCCGCGAGGCGGTTAATTTCAGATTGGAAAAGTCGAAGGCCAGTGCCATCGTCACCACTCAAGACATGATGAGCCTCATCGATGAAGAGCTGGCCGTACGGCTGGGCCTAAAGGTTATCGTAGCGGATGATCTGATGGAGAAACTGAAGAAGGAAGACGATTATTACAACTGGAACACTGACGTGAACACCCCCTGCATGATGCAGTTCTCCAGCGGAACGACAGGGGCCCCGAAGGCGATGATGTATCGTCACGGAGCCATCACAGTCTCAGCCGTCGTCATGAAGCTCGGGAACGGTGTTTACGACCCTGACACTTACTTCTGCCCTTCCTCGCCTGGATGGGGACACGGGATATGGTACGGAACCATTGGGCCCTTGAGCATAGGGAAAGCCCTTGGCACCTTCTCGGGTAAGTTTGATCCAGAGGTAGCTTTGGAGGCCCTCGAGGAATGGGGGGTCACCCGTATGGCTGCCATCTCCTCCCACTACCGATTGATGCTGGAATCAGGGAAGGCGGACCGGTTCAAGATAAAGCTACAGTCTGCCTCCTACACGGGTGAGCCCATGACGAAGGGGCTTATCAACCTGATTAAGGATACTTGGGGCTTCTCCCCGGGCACTCAGTACGGGACAACAGAGGTGGGACCCATCGCCATGGACTTCCTTGGCTTTGACAACTGGGTGGTAAAACCCGGGAGCCTCGGCAAGGCGATGATAGGAGGCATCAAGGTCGCTGTCCTTGATGAAGACGAGAATCCGGTTCCTCCGGGGGTTGTGGGACAGATGGCCATTAGCAGGGATAATGGTCAACACTGGGACAAGCTCGGGGATAGTGGTTATATGGACGAGGACCACTATTACTGGTATGTTTCCAGAATAGATGATGTCATTATATCCGCTGGATATACCATTGGACCTGTGGAGGTGGAAGAGGCTCTCAGGAAACACCCCGCCGTCGAGGAATCCGGTGTAGTGGCCAGTCCGGACAAGGATCGGGGCGATATTGTTAAGGCATTCATCAAGCTGAACCCGGGTTATGAGCCTTCCGAGAAGCTGGCAAAGGAGATCCAGGAATTTGTTAAGACCAAGCTGAGCAAGCATGAATATCCGAGAGATATTGCGTTTATCGATGAACTCCCTAAAACAGTGGACGGGAAGATTAAGCGAAAGGAGCTCAAAGAAAGGGAAAGGAGAAGAAAGATGGGTGGGTGACATCACCTTTTGGGGTCGTTGTCAGGGGAACCCATGGAGGTAAAGGATTTTTCAGTTGGCTATCCAGGAGTACCTTGTATCAGCCATTCAGAACATCGAGACATTGATCCGGTATGGAAGGAAACCGACGAAGGGGGCGAGAACCGCCCCCTTCACGATGTTGGGAAAGACATCGTGGAGACGCGCGCCTGTTGGCGATCTTACGGACCTTTCGCTTCCTGCAGTGGTGAGAGGTCCCTTACTTTCGGAATAGTTGCAGCATCATATCCATCACACATTCTTCGTTTCTATGTGCCTCTTTTTTCGCATATTTTGCGCCCCTGGCCTGGACCCAGAAAATGCTCTCCGGAAAGGCGAACCGGCTGTCGACCACCCACTCCATGTCTTGAGGAGCGGCAAAATACTTCTCAACATCCTTAGCGACCCTCACGATCTCAAGGATTTCATCGTTGTTGAGGCAGGGTTGGTCTTTAAGATCCTCCGACACGTCGCAAAGGCGTGTGCCACAGGTATCATAGACGACCATCTTTCTCTTTTCGGCAACCGTTTTCGATTCAATGATCATCTCGTGCTTGTGGACGACGAAGGAATCAGGTGTAAATTCTCCGCTGACGACGCTCTCTCCGAGACCGAAGTTGCCCTCTACAATGGCCCGGTCTGTGTCGCCGATGTTCGGCAGAACGGTCAATATGACGCCCGCAGACCTAGCCTCAATCATCATGATTACCGCCACGCCGATCGGCGCCCAGAAAACGGGCATATTCTGCTGGATTCTGAAAGCGATGGCCCTTGTAGTAAAGGCGCTGCCCCACACTTTTTTCACGTGTTCGATGATGGCTTTCTCACCTGCGACGTTCAGATAGGTCTCCATCTGGCCCGGCATACTTACAGCCCCGCTTGACCTCACTGCACACGCCACGTGCCCGATCGCCAGTTTTTCCTGCAGCCCCGAATAATAACGACCTATCTCGGCTGCAAGGTCCGGGGGCATCGGGCACCCCTCAATTGCCCCCCTTATTTCAGCGCTCGTCTCCATCATTTTTCCCACATCGTGGTCCACGTCAAGGCCCGTGTCCACCGCGTCTTCAACAATTTGACGCACTTTTTCCTTCAATCCGGTAGACTCCATGAAGTGCTCGTAGGCCTTAACGGAGAGCGCGAAGCCGTAGGGCACCCGAAGCCCCTGCCTTATCAGCTCTCCCAGGTTGGCGCACTTCTTGCCCACAATATCGTTGTGCTCTCTCGACAACTCGTCGAGCCAGTAGATTTCCTTTACTTTCATCGCACTCTCCTGGTTAACGTAAGGCCCTTCCGCCTATATTCATTAAGCTTTATTGACTTCGTCGTTGCCACGGTCTATTTTTGGTAGTAGAGAACCAGCGGGTATCACAGAGAGGCGCCCCTGTTCCTTACCCGCAAAGCAAGAGCCTGTACGGCTTCTCCGATTCAGACGGCAAACAGGGTATTGACAGTCGTGGAGAAGCCGTACAGCCCTTGGCAGCATCACACGGGTAAGCGCATGAGCTTTCTCACATTGTCTTCAAATATCTTCTTCTTCTCCAAATCACTGATGTTCATCCGCTCTATCGACGCTATTGTTTCCCTGGTATACCTCGCACCAAACTGGCTATCATAAGGCAGATCCGTCGCAAATACCATATGGTCCGCCCCGCAAAGCTCGTAGCAGCACATCAGATAAGGGGTGTGCCCATAGACCGCAGTATCGTAGTAGAACATCTTGAAATAGTCGATGAGAGGTTTAGTAAACGGCATATCACCTTCTGATCTTCGCTGCCTCTCACGGAATTGATATTCTCCTACTACCCGGTTAATAACAGCCGGGATATAACCACCACAATGATGTACCTGAATCTTTAAGCTGGGATGCCTGTCAAATACACCGCTGAAGACCAGGCGAATCATAGCCGCTGTGGTCTCATACGGCCAACCGATCAGTCCTGACAGTCTGTACTTTGACCTCTTCTCCGTTACCGGATAATCCGCCTGGGATGGATCTCTGTATGGATGAAGCAATATGGGTAGATTGTATTCACACATTTTTTCATAAAGAGGCCAAAATTCAGGTGAATCCAAAGCCTTGCCGTTAATGCTCGTACATATTTGCACGCCCCTGAATCTTAACTCCTTTATCGCCCTGTCGGTCTCTTTCAAAGCTGCGTCCATATCATTCATGGGCAGAGTGGCTATGGCTGCCGGGAATCTCTCCGGGTATCTGAAGACCAGTTCCGCCATCTCATCGTTGGCTGCTTTTGCCAATTCCACCGCACCCTTCGGGTCCGCAACCTGCTCCGGGGTTGGGAAGGCCAGGGTGATTACGTGCATCACATCGTACTTGTCCATTATCCGAAATCTGGCATCCAGGTCCGTGAGAGTCGGTATGGATTCATTAACAGCTTTTGCGAAAAAATCGCCTCCCGCTATTTTATAGAGAAGCTTATTGTACTTAATTGGTATAATATGGGTAAAAGCGTCGATCTTCAACATATCGCATCCTCCTTGGTCCGTTTCATCGCTGCCGGATAGCAGCTCATTGCCGTAAACCCACAGCTTAAATTCGTCGGTATTCCTTCTATCTACTTTGATCACCTCCTTGTCGCCATATTCCGCCGTGACATCACGTGCACACAGTTCCAGGGGGATTGTGCCCGCGAAGACCACGGCGTCAACCTCAGTGCTAAAAGCCTTATGTCCCCTGTATCTGGATAAAGCTTTCCACAAGAGCTTCAGCGAATTCCGTATCGTCGAGATTACAGTTCAGCTCCCGGATCTCAATTTCTGGTTTGACTTCCTTCTTCAGCTCTTCAATAAATACCCGGTCTTCCTCCGGGGCATAAAGTGGAGACCCTTCTCTATCGGCCGAGGACCACCCACGAAGAGGAATTAAAAATGTTACAGGGCCCCTGGCTTTATTTAACTTGTCAGCGTACACTTTAGCTGCCGCGGTCAATTCCTCTGCGTTGTACCTGGTGATTATCCGGTACTCGTCTAATTTTACTTTCCTCTCACGAGAACTGAATCTCTCACGGTGTTTTCTATCCGGTCCGGCGTTAGTGAGATTGATACCCGAGGGAGCAAGAACCTGGGGCAAACCTCTTTCCCCCGCTGCCTCGAGCCTTTTCAGACCGGCTGCCCTGGTGCCCTCAAAAATCTCCTCTATGAGTCCGCCCGTCACGATGTCTATTACGCCGCTGAAGTGACCTTGGGCTATCAGATTCTCCATCGCTGCGTCACCGACTCCCATGGAATGAAAGGGGTACACACTGAAGCCCCTGTCCTGTAAGCGCTTGCTTACAAGGACAGCGCAGTTATCACAGAAACCATATTCCGTGAGGGCAATGCTCTTCTCAGTTGGTGGCGCAAAAGGAACCGTAGCCTTCTCCACCATGCCGCATATGGCGCCGGCTGCTCGAACAAGCGCATTTTTCACTAATTCGTTGGGTCTTTCCATGTCGACAAGAACTTGCATGATGGCGATATCGGCGACACCAAACCACCTCATTATGTCCGAGCGTACCCCCGAACAGACAACCAATTTTGACACACCGAAGGGCAGTTTTTTCAAGAGATTGGCGGCAAAGAGGGAAGTTGTTAACCCGCCTATCGATACAGCACCGTTCAGTCTTCCGGAAGAATACAGTTGGGTTAGTTTCTGTAATGCCCCCTCTCCCATGACCTTACTCACGCGATCCCGGTCTTTCGTTGACCTGATCTCTTCAACATTCTCTCCCATAATCCGGCAAATCTCTTCAGGGGCAATATCCGCGTTCATTACGGGTTCAGGTCTTGGCCTTGAAGGATACAGTAACGGACTGACATCCAATAAGACGGCCTCGCAGCCTCTCTGCTCAATCTGTTCCTTCATAAAACTGATCACTTCCACTTTGCTATCGAGCGTTCCAATGAGAACCACGGCCTTCCTGCCCATCGCGTTTTCCTCCGCTAATGTTGGTCCTATTCGTGTAAGATGAACACTGCTCCTGAGTTCCCGTCGACCTTAATTTTTTGACCCGTTTTGATTAGCATCGTGGCCTCGCGAGTATTTACCACGGCAGGCAGTCCATATTCGCGAGCAACAATAGCTGCGTGGGAAAGCACCCCCCCTCCGTCAGTAATAATGCCCTTGATCTTGCTGAAAACCGGAATCCAGGCGGGGTTTGTGGTGGGGCAGACCAGAATGTCACCTGTCTCGACTGCACCCAATTGCCCATAATCCATTACAACCCTGGCCGGCCCCTCAGCAATACCTTGTGAAGCGCATAGTCCATAAAGATCAGCCTTCAGTTCCGGCTTGACCGTTGGCAGTTCACCTATGATGAGTTTTATCAGTATAGCGTCCCTTGTTGGCATTAAATCCATGCCAACTGCTTCTTCAAAGCTCCCCCGGTCGGTATAAATCGGGGGTGGGGTCATCGTTTTCGCTTCTTCCCATTCGGCACGGCGTCTTTTTGTGATGAACCGCAAGTCATGATGTTCCGGGACGACCAGAGCTCTGCCAATTTCGTCGGGATTCAGAAAGAGGACGTCTTTCTCCTGATCGATGCTCCCATTCTGGGCGAGTCTTCTTCCTATTGCCAGATACCCGCGACGAAGTAAGGCGTGAAGATACAATTCGCAATAAAGATCATGTTCCTCGCTATAAATGCCGGCTTTCTGGCCCAGCCTTATCAGCAGCCTGACCCTTTCCTTTTCATCAGGACGTACCTTTTCGAGGATTGCTCCCACTGCTTCCTCTCTTTTTCTCACCAACTCCTTTCTAATTTTCTCCAGGTGGTAGCCGGCGTCCATAAATTGCTTCACGATATTTATAGGGATGCTGGGATCCTCCAGCCAGTAGGGCTCCGTTATGTCAATCATCCGAACCATTCTCCAACCTTCTACCCGCAAGAACTCGTTAAACTTCTTAAGCCATTCCTGCCCCTTTGTCATTTGCTCAAGCTTCGGTATGATAGCCTTGGCTTCATTCTCCTTGAAAACATTTGCCAAACCCATCTCAGCAGCAACCTGGCCAAGTTCGGATAGTTGCTTGTCAACCTGATACACCTTGCTGTCGAAGCCTACGAAGAGGTTTTGAAAATGTGGGTCCTGGTCGGTTATCCCAAAACGCTCTTTGCATAAATTCTCAAACATCACCCATCCATTGAAAGAGCTTTGCATTCCCAGGAAGTGGATTTCAAACACTGTTCTGTAAGCATCAATGAGGTCGCAGCTATGCTGGTATAATTCGGCATTGGACGCCTTATCAACATCCAGCGCTTTCAGTTTCTCATACAGGTCCAGTAATTTCCTTTTGTAGCCGTCCCACAGCCCATCGAAGTTCTGAATCCATGGGATCATCGCTTCCCTGAATTTTACCTCCCTCCTTTTAACCTCTTCTTCATCTCTGACGATGTGGAAGGCGTTATAAGAATAACCGTTTTTGTTCCTCATCTCCGAGCCCTTACATGTCGGGAAGCTGAAGTAATCGGAAGCATACTGTAGCCCATGACTGCAGTACCTCGTCCAGAACCACGCGAACAGCGGGGTCTGAGGCGGTATAGAGTGTGTCACGTCCAAGAACCAAGAATGCATCTCAGGCACATCAACTTCTTCAATCAGATCGTATCCAGGCGCGATATCCCACAATTTTACGCTTTCCATGCTACCCCCCTTGTTATTTTCTATATTTAGATACTAAACCTCTCATTCAGAGAATTTTCCCGTCACAGTATTCGGTAAAGTTCTGCTCTCCATCTTGACCTTAAACTCGAGCTTAACTCTTGCATTATGAGGTTTCCGCTTTTAACTTTGCAGCGATGTCCACTCGCAGGGCTTTTTTGTCTACCTTACCGATGTTGGTGAGAGGCAGCTCGTCGATAATCTCTATCCTCTCCGGGAGAAGAAAAACGGATGCACCTTTCCCCTTAAGAAAAGCTGTCAACTCACCTATCTGAAGGGATCCCCCCTTCTTCAGCTTAATGTAAGCGCAAATCCGCTCTCCAAGGATCGGGTCCGGCATTCCAACAACAGCAACAGTTTCCACGTGAGGATGACCAGCAACCCACTCCTCCACCTGAACCGAGCTAATGTTCTCTCCCCCCCGAATGATGACGTCCTTTTTTCTGCCGGTGATTTGAATGTGTCCCTGCTCATTAACCTTTTTAGCTAAGTCACCGGTCTTCAGATATCCGTTCCTTGTGAAGGTCTCGGATAAATCCTTATTCTTCGTTTTGTAATACCCGGTGAAAACCCCGGGTCCCTTGGCAACGAGTTCCCCTTCAACCCCTACCTGGACCTCTTCTTCCCGGTCATCCACAACCTTAAAGTCGTCATAAGGGCACGCGGGCAGTCCGACTGTGCGACCGACGAGTTCTCCGGAATCATACTTCCTGGTACTTGTGCATGGCCCTTCTGCCATACCGAAGACATTGGCCAGTTGAATGGCACCGAATTTGTCGTTCAATCGTTTGATCAATTCGGGTGAAGAGTGGGCCCCGCCTAATGTAATCAATCTCAAAGAACTCAAATCGTACTTCGAGAAATCAGGAAAACTCAGTATCGCTTCCATCTGCGCAGGGACGGGGGTAATATATGTAATCCGCTCTTTTTCCACGGTCTCCAGAATCTCTTTTGGACCCGTTCCGGTAACCACCACTATTTTCCCACCGGTAAGCATCATCGGATAGACAACCGTAATATGAGGTGCGTTATGACCCAACGGCATAGCAATCAGCCCCGTATCCTGGTTGCCCAACTCCCAGCACCAAACCCATCCATGCCCATTAAGAATGTGACTGTTGTGATCCCTCGGTACCCCTTTGGGCAATCCCGTAGTTCCACCGGTCAGCAGAATATTGGCCATGTCCATAGGATCCGGTCTCAACGATTCCAGATATCCCTGAGGATCGGGGGGCAGACTCGCTGAATCCTTCATCTCATCAAATAGAATCGTTCCCTCGATCGTGTCTCTGGGCGTAATTATATATTCCAGATTGAACCTTTTCGATTGCACAGACCTGATCAGGGGTCTAAAGTCCGTTTTTCTGTAACTTATCGGAACCACCCAGGCCTTCGCTTGGGTCAGCTCGGCAAGATATTCGATTTCTGCCTGGGAATGCCTCGGCAAGGCGAAAACCCCGATGGCGCCTATCTTCTGCAGTCCGAAAAATACCAATAAAAATTCAATCCAATTAGGCAATTGAATGATTACACGGTCGCCCTTCCCCAAACCCAGCTTGCTAAAGGCGATAGCTACCCTGTTCACTTCGTTCCTAAAGTCGGCGTATGATAACCTGACCTCTTCCGTCACTATGCCTATCTTCTCGGGATAGCAGTCTGCAGCACGGTCCAGGATATCACCAAAGGTCAAACCCAACCACCATCTCTTAGAATTATATATTTTTGCGAGTTCTTTCTGATAAGGCCGAAATCCATCTGACCTCATTTCTCTCCCTCCCCAAGCAGTCAGCTTTTTCTCTTGATGCCGCCGTTAAATTGCCGAGCGTTGTAAACAATTTCACAATGCACACCTTCCAAGACCAAGCCCCTAGACTCTGTTCCCGGTTCTAAATCCCTCGTGAATCGCTACATGGAGATACCGGGGCCGGATCGCGTCGCCGGCAATAAAGAGTACGTCGCAGCCCCAGTCCAAAAAGTCCAACAAATCCTGGTTGGCCACTCTCCGGGCAAAAACTGTCGAATCGCACTCGATTAACTCTTGCTTACCGTCATTGGCTACAATCGTAATCCCTTTATCATCAATGCTGATCGGCTTACTTTTATTAATGATACGTATTCCATGTTGTTTTAACCACTGGCCGTAGCGCCATCTCCAGGTCGCAGGAACCTTTTCAACCGGTCTTTCACCCTCGTGGATTAGAGTGACGTTCTTCCCCAGGGTAGAAAGGTAAAGAGCGGTGACGATGCCTACCTTCCCTCCGTGAATCACTGACACCCTGTCGCCGGTTGGAGGATTACCCTCCATAACGTCAAATGTCGTATATACGTCCTTACGGTCAATCCCGGGGATTGAAGGAAGTTCTATCTTGGAACCTGAGCAAAGAACTACGACTTCCGGGTGCACTACGTTTTTAACCAGTTTTTCGTCTACCGTGACTCCGAGGTGAACGTCGATTTCCTGGCGTCTGAGTTGTTCTTCATAATATTGAACTAACTCCTCATAGGTCCAGCCACCCCTCTGATCTTTTAAGGCTGAGAGCAGTTGACCGCCTATGCGGCTCCTTTGATCGTACATGGACACGTAATGGCCTTTCTTGGCTGCTGCCAGTGCCGCTTGGATCCCTGCGGGTCCGGCACCGATCACCATGACCGTTTTCTTCCTCACTGCCGGACGGGTTTGATACTCTTCTTCACCCTCATGACCTAAGATCGGGTTAAGCGTGCATATGTATGGCTGTTGCACGAGCCCTTTTGCTAAACACATGAGATCTCCAATGCAGGGTCGTATACCAGCAATGTCGTTTTTTCCAATTTGATGCACTCGCTGGGGGTCGGCCAGAAAAGGACGGCATATTTCCCAGTAATCCATCACACCGTCGCGTATAGCCTGGTCTGCCACATAGGGGTCCTGTAAGCACGGGCCAAAGGTCAGCGGAACTTTCACTGCCTTTTTCCAGTTCTCGCACATATATAGCCATCTATCCGAATTGTGGTGACGGCCCAAGGCTCCTTCCTCAGATTCATGCCAGCCGATGACTATGCTAATGTAATCAATGCCGGCATCTTCAGCGATCTTTCCCAGTTCAATACATTCTTCATCGGTGTTCCCCTGGTCCCCCAGAAGTTCCGAGCCGCTCAGACGAATACCTATCACCAGATGCGGTCCGATTGTTTTCCGGACTTGCTGTATCATCTCCACCATGAACCGGGCCCGTTTTTCAAGTGACCCCCCGTATTCATCTGTTCGTCTGTTGGTAAAACGGGAATTAAAATTCGCAAGGAGGTATCCCTGGAAGCAGGTAAGCTCTACCCCATCGAATCCCGCCTGAACAGCCAACCGAGCGCAATTGGTATGGTCTGCAATTGTTCGCTTGATATCATCCATGGTCATTTCTCTGGGTGGAGCCCCAAAGTGCGGCAATTTTTGCGGTACTACCGACGGCTGCATCGTATATCCGCAATCCAGTCCACCATAACGGCCACAGTGGGTGATCTGGAAAAGGACTAAAGAGTTCAGAGCGTCCTTCCGATAGGACTGACAAACTCGCGTAAGTCCAGGAACAAAACGTTCATCGTACAAAGCGAGTTGTCTCCAATATCCCTTCCCCTCACCTTTCGGATCAGGATATGCTCCCTGGTTCGTGATAATACCCGATCCTGTTCTCCCTATCATCTGGTCCCGATAGAATTCGCGATCCGTGATGAAGCCCTGGACCGAGTTATAATTGGAGATTGAACAGGCTGCGTGTTTTACCCGATTGGGGATCGTAAACCCACCGATCTTCCCCGGTTTAAAAATGTGCGGGAAATGATCCCTGCCAAATACTTGTTCGTCAGACATTCTTTCAAACCTCCTCTTTGCGTTTTGCTTAGCGCTATTTTCTCTGCTGTAACGCAGTATTCCCTTCTGTCCCCCCGAGCCGAGGTCAACCTCATCAACGAGACTATGGGTACAGCGTTACTCCCTTTCCGCCTTTCTTTTTAAACCTGGGGCGGAATTGACTTCCCTTTCCCCGGCATAAGGCTTATTCCTTCCCGCCTCGAGGAGGATGGCATCCCATGTATACATGAAGGATTACCCTCCGAGAGTTCATTTCACCCATACCTTATGCCCCTCCGCGAAAGGCCGCTGCAACCTTCCTGGGTGCCGTTTCCGTTAAGAGGAAGGCGAGTGCACAACTGATAAGGCACGAAAACCCTGATGCCAGTATTACGAAATTGATACCGACTTTATCTGCAATTGCACCGGTTATCGGAGGAATGATCCCGCCTCCGATAACTTCCCCAACTAAAAGGATAACGCCAATGGCGCGCCCGGCTAATGCGATTGGTACGGATTCCGCTGGAATGATCGAGGTGAATAACGTCTGAGAGGGCTCACCGAAGAAACCGGCTACCAGAATACCTGCAACGAGGATCGCGTACGATTCTGTCTGAGCCGTCACGATAGTGGCAAGGCCCGTCACTAGAAGCGCGACCAATATCGTCTTTTTCCGGCCCACATAGTCAGATGCCGACGACACGGAAATCAAACCAACAAGTCTTACGGCACCGAAAATACTCATAACAAATCCAGCCTGTAGTATTGAAAGCCCTTTTCCCTTGGTAAGAAACAGCATCCCGAACATGAGGAAATTCCAGAACCACACCATGGAGAAGATGCTTATGAGAAGAAGAACAAATACATTCCTGTACCTAAGCAACTGTCCGAAGGTCATTTTGGCAAGCTCGCCGCCTGCCTGGTCAGCGATCGCCTTGGCCGCATTTCTTACTTTGATCCTCTCCAGAGAGGCCGGTGGCTCGCGGAGCAAGAAATATATAATAGCGGCAAGGATGATGCCAGGCACGATGGTCAGAAAAAAAGTGGATCTCCATCCAAATTTCGTAGCCATCTGTGTAGCAAAAGTAGCCCCAAAAACAATTCCTATAATAGGAAAACCCATATTATGGAGGCTAATCATAAGCCCCCTTCTCTTCGGTGAGACCTCCTCCTCCACCATAGCTACGGCAGTCGGAAAGTACCCCCCTTCGACAAAACCCAAACTTAATCTGGTTGCAATTAACTGAATATAACTTCTCACAAGGCCGGTTATCATCGAGCAAACAGAAAATATTACCACCATAGGCAGTAGAATCTTCTTCCTCCCGTACTTGTCCGACAAGGCCCCACCCACTGGCGCACCGAGTGCCCAGAACAGCGCCATTACGGTCATGATAAGCCCCGTTTGACCGTACGAGAGGTTAAACTCGGGTACAATCCAGGGAAATAGGTAGCCAACCAGCATCCGATCGAGTGCCACAAAACCCCAGGCAAAAAAAAGGACCGCTACCACCTTTACTTCCTGACCCAACCTTCTTTCTTCCATAGTCAATCCCCCTCTCCCCTTTTGACGCCCTCATGTCCGACCGGTAAAGCGGTCTCCAACAGCTAGCTGCTTTACCTTCCCACTCGGCTCAGGGCGTGATAATAGTAAATAACAAACGTTGCCACCCATGCAGAAAAAAAGCTACATCTCTCAAAATCTGACAAGACTGTAAAGCCTACTGTAAAGCCTATGGACAGGCCGCTTGGACATACAAACAAATCCTTAGATTCCGCGTCGAGTGAGAGATAATCATAAGGAGTCGCGGCATAGGTAAAACGGACAACCGTTGCTCCAGGCGACCATGTTTTCCAGACCGCTTCCGGAGAACTTAGATGTAGCTGCCGAGAGGCAAACCCCTTCAGGGCGTTAAGTCCTTTTGGCAGGGGTTTGATTAATTTGCATTCCGTCATCTTCGTCCCATTGCTTTCATTGAAGGAAACATATCTAACAAACGTTTGATAGTATTTTGTAACAAATGATCGTTTGATTGTCAAGAAAAATGTTTAACAGAAAAATGTTTAACAAGATCGAGCGTGACATTCTTGCGTCGCAACAACAGAATAATTTTTCCTGCTTTGTTAAAGGCTGTTGACAGGGCTTTGTGACTGGTTCAAGACAAATTCAATATGGCCGTTCCCGGCATGCTTTCCTACATATCCTTTTTCTTTAAGGTAAAATAGGTGGGCAAGTGTCTCTCCCATGCTGAACCACTTTTGCACGACCGGGAACGCATCCCAGGAGTTATACCTTACGTTCCAGGTCATCCGTGATGCGAGCTCGTACGCAGTCCTGTTTGCCTGCCTTAGGAGGGAGATAACCTCCTTCGTCCTTTCGAGCCGGTGGTCTTTCATTTCCTTAATTCGCTCTTTACAGTCTTTAAAGATCGGGCCATGACCTGGCAGCACCTGCCTTACATCCAGCGCTTCAATTTTATCGAGGCTCTTGATATAGTCGAGCAGAGGGTTATCTTCTTCCGACCATAATTGAACTGTAGGTGTTATCTCTTTCAAAATGTGATCACCCGATACCAAGACCTTCTCTTCCGGCTCGTAAAGGCATAAATGACCTTTTGAATGACCAGGCGTCTCGATAACCGTGAAGGCATATTTGCCCGCCGTTATCACGCTCTTATCCTGCACTATGCGGAAGGGCAGACGCAGTTCTGACCGGGATTTCGTCCACTTATAGCCGGGATGCTCCCGGAGGAGTATAGATAGCTCGTGGTCGGGGAACCCGTGAGCACGCGCAAACGCAATTGCTCCATCCCAGTCCCATTCAACGTGTTCCGCCTCCCACTGTCCTGCGTACATTTCCGAATCAGCAGTCTTAAGCCTTAAAACAAGCGCCACATGATCAAGATGCACATGGGTGATAAAAAAATCTGTCTTTCGCAAATCAACAGAAAGTTCCTCCAGGGCGTGCTGCATCGCAACGAAACATTCGTCGTGATTCCATCCCGGATCGACGATCAAATTTCGCTTCGCGCCCTTTACAATGTAAGAGTTAACTCCTGGCAGAGGAATTCCGGGGAGGGGAATTTTGACCTTGTACAGCCCGGGCAAAATCTCTTCGATTGAAGCGTCATTACGCACTGTGCAAGCCTATCATCCCAGGGCCGAATTATCAAGGTTTTGCAATATACACCACGGCGACGGGTAGTCTCTTCCCTTTCTTTCGGCGGGCCTCTATTCGAGGTAATTCTGTCGCTCCACTCATCGCGGACCCAATCTCTTATCCAACGGCGAGTAACCATGCACTCTGGAGGGAAGGGCCACAATGGCATATCCGGGCATCACCTCTTCACCCCGCTGGTTTATAGCTGTCGTCTCGATCTTTACACAGCATTCGCTGTCATCATCGATGAATTTATCCGTTATCGTGCCCTTCAGCCACACCACGTCCGAGAAGTAGACAAACCTGCGGAATTCACAGAAGCTTTTCTTGAGCCAACCGTCATCTCCCGCATAGTTCGTCAAGAGGTGAATCTGCCAGGCGTTCCTTTGAAAACCGACATCGTACTGATAAGGCAACCCTTGAGCACGAGCCGCTTCCCTGTTGTAGTGGACTGCGTAGATGGGCTCCAGACCGCAGCTTATGGGATCACGGAAGGCCCAGGCGGGGTGGCGCCGATAGAAATTGAGCGCGGCAGCGTGAGCCGTAAGCCTGGGTATGGGAGCGCCGCCTCCGATAAGAAAGGCAATCTCGTCGGTCATGGTGACAGGTCCCTTAACCAGGGGCTTCAACTCCTGGCCTATCCGCACATCATCCCAACAAGGCGTATCTGCTCCACTTCTCTCCTCATTAAAGACTTCATCCTCTATTCTTTTCAACTCTTCTTCTGTCCAGGGGTGCGGTAACTGAATATGGTGGTACTTACCCGTCTTCTTTGCCTTCGCCCTCTCAAAATGTATGACTTCCCATGTCACTTTCGTTGCCAGCTCTCCCCTTTGGTTGGTATACAGGTTATCATTCCGCTCTATGATCGTTTTCTCGGCAAAGACACTCTTTTTCGGCCCTTCGATGGCGGTGCATATCATCTCGGGCGTGATCGTATCGTTTCGAAAAATCGGTAGGTAAAATTCGATAGTGCTGCCACTGTGGAAACCGCCTACTCCCCTGAAACCGTATTGGATACCGGAGAACACGCTGAAGACCCATGAAGGCGGGGCTATAATGGCGCCGTAGCGGGTTTTTTCCGCATATTCTGGATCGCTCCAGAGCGGGTTTGTATCCCCTATGCCGTCGGCAAACTTCTGGATCGCGATTCTGGTGGCTTCTTCGTTATTTATGGAGTGTCCGATACGAAACCTCGTCCCGACAAATGCTCGCACCTCAGCAAGCATTTCATCGGTGATGAGGGCTTCTGTAAATGTAACTCTCGATTCTGACATCACATCCTCCGCTATGAGTTTGTCTCCAGTACAGCCGCCAAGTTTCCCTGGCGACTTCAATTCTGAAAGCAGGCGAGCAATGGCGGTCAGTCCAACCCGGTCATTGAGGAACCGGGTACGCCATTGGAGTCCAACGATAGAAACGTGATCAATCTACCAGATACCGTTTCTCCACCATCGATAACATCGCGTGGGACGAAGGCTACTTCCCTACAAAGAAGCCTTTTGGATCGAGGGCCCGTAACACCGATAGCTCCTCTTCAGTAGGAGGAGGAATCTGTTCGAGTGAAAGAGCCGCTCTCACTTCCCAACCGCATCGGCTCGCTATTTCCTGCACAGGGTCCCTATCAACCGCACCGTGTGAGGGAGCAAAAACTTTCGCAAGGGTGAAAGTATTTCCGTCATATTTCTTGAATACGCCCATGTCGGTTACCAGCGTTCTAATCCGCTCCCCCGGGCAACTGACGAAGGGTACTTTTTCCAGGAAGCGATCGGCAGACTGCTTCGCCACGGCAATCGTCTCGCACGAGTTCAAGGCGTCCGCTGCTCCGCCGACACCTATAAAATAAAGGTCGTTCACCTTCACCGTGTTGATATTCCCGTACTGGTCGATCTGGGCTGCTCCAAGAACGCTCAGGCACCTGTTATGGGCACCGCCGACAAACGTACCGTACACGTCGGTCGTGTCCGTCAGCATCTTGGAGGTCATGACATTGGGAAGGCTCATGAGGAAAGGATCAGCCGGCCGTGGAGAGAAGCCGACTTGACCGACGCCCGTCATCAAATCAATGTGGATACCCGCTTCTTTCATCAGGTAGAAGGCAAGCCACGCAGCAAGTCCGGGAGCGCCGATCCCGGATAGGATAGAGCTGTAATCCTTCAGAAGGACTATCTCTTTGATCTCTCTCGCCGTTGCAACGACCATCATTTCGGTGCGATTATACGGAGCGCGACCATCCCGATCAACATGCTCCCGTGTTTCCGGTTCAGGCTGGCCTGATGTTGACTTACTCGCCAGGAAGGAAGTCCGCGCCGGACCAAGTTTCCGCACGTACTCTTCCTGCGTGCGGCATTGGAAGATCCATTCCTCCATCCACTCTTTCAGTCCTTTCGAGTCCCGGCTCGCCTTGACAAAGTCGAGAATAAACTCGTAGTCTTCGCCATATCCATTCAGGTCTATGCTTTCGGCGGCCAAGCCCTGGGGATGGGTGCCAAAAACCACTGAGCACACGGCCCTCACCAGAAACCCTGGTATCTTGACGAGAGCGCTGTGCTTCCTGATGAATTCTGTGGGAACAATCCGTTCCACAGTGACAATTACTCCGTTATTGCTCGCCCTCGGTCCCCATAGGCCCGACCAATAGGGGGGGGAGAGGATGGTGTTGCCTTCCTGGTCTGCCACACATCCGTGTACAATGGAGATATCGGGAGAAAGGGCCCTCACCACACCCATCGTTTCAGTTGCGTCGAAAGGATTTGTCACTATCTTGTAAGAGTCGCCATTCTCTTCTCCTAAACCGCTTCCTTTCAGAGACTTTGTCGGCATCCAGCCCACACCGAGAGCCGCAGCCATAAGTCTTTGTTCAAGAGAATAGAGGGACCAGCTCTCGATCTGAATCAGCCCGTCTTTGTGCATTTTTTGAAGGAGATGGATCGGCCGCGGGGCCGGGTAGGTGTACGAGCAATTGGTGGTAACGACTTTTCTGACGAGCCCGCTTGCAACCAGACTTATGAGATCAGGGGTCGTGACACCTCCCGATATAAGTGTAAACTCCGGGTCTTTTCCGTGGTACTGCCTGATAATTTCGCGGACCGCGGCGTTCGCGTCCGCACCATCAGCAAAGTGCAGCTTCATTCCGGGTCGTACCCACCGGTCGATCGCTTCGCGTAATGGCAGGATCTTGCCCTGGCCTTTCCTCTCGTCAAGCTCAAAAATCTTCCCGTTTATCATCGTTGCGGTTTACTCGCTACGCCTTACATTGTTTCTTACGAAGTCAGCGATATCTCTGATTCTTGCACCCGGTCTAAAAATCGCCTTGATACCCTGTTCCTTAAGGCGGGGAATATCGTCGTTGGGAATGATACCGCCTCCGATAATAAGAACGTCATCCATTCCATTCTCGGAAACGAGTTCTGCAACACGAGGGAAGTAAAAATTGTGGGCGCCGGTAAGGCTGCTCAGGCCTATGACATCCACGTCATCTTGGATCGCGATCCGCACGATATCCTCCGGCGTCTGTCGGAGCCCCGGATAGATCACCTCGAAACCCTCATCCCGCAGCCCTATAGCAAGAACTTTCACCCCGCGATCGTGGCCATCGAGCCCGGGCTTGCCGATGAGCATTCGGATCGGCCGTTTTTCTTTCATGTTCTCTCCTCCTCAGAAAGTGGGACCCGTATATTCGCCAAAGACTTTCCGAAGGACCCCGCAAATTTCACCTATTGTTGCGTAAGTCTTGACTGCCTGCATCACAAAAGGAACCAAATTCTGCGTGCCCTCTGCGGCCGCCTCCAGCTCGGAAAGGCTCTTCTGCACGCTTCCGTTGTTTCTTTCCTCCCGGAGCAGCTTGATTCGCCGCTTCATCTCCCGGGCCACGTTCGGATCTGCCTTGTGGATTGCATACTCTAATGTTTCTCCGGTGAGGAAACGATTCACGCCCACAATCACCCTTTTTTCCTCCTCAATCTCCTTCTGCTTCTGATAGGCGGCGTGAGCGATTTCCGTCTGGAACCATCCGCTTTTTATAGCTTCGAAAATATTCCCCCTCTTTTCTATCTCCTGCAAATACCCAACTACTCTTTTTTCGATTTCGTCCGTCAGCGCTTCAACGTAGTAGGATCCGCCCAGTGGGTCTACCACTTCCGTAACCCCACTCTCGTAGGCCAGGATCAACTGCGTCTTCAACGCGATGGTAACAGCCCTTTCTGTTGGTATGGCGAGGGCTTCATCGTAAGAGGCTGTGTGCAGGTAGCCGGCCCCACCAAGGATGGCAGCCAGGCTCTCGACTGTGCCTCTGACGATATTGTTTTCAGGCTCCTGGGCCGTGAAGGTAGACCCACCCGTACCCGGGCCGAACCTGAACTGTAATGAGGCTTCCTTTTTTGCACCGAACCGTTCTTTCATAATTCTCGCCCAGAGTCTTCGCAACGCCCGGAACTTCGCTGCCTCCTCAAAGAGGTTCATGTGGATAGCCATGTTTAAGGAGAGACGTGGAACAAATTCGTCTACATCGATCCCTCTTTCGAGGGCTGCATCGATGTAAGCGATCGAGGCCGCCAGGGCGTACGCCCCTTCCTGGACTAAAGTTGCTCCTGACTCACGGACCGTGTATGCATTTACCTGATAACTTAATTTAGGGATGTGTTTCAGGCCATATTCCATGAAATCCAGGGCCAGACGCAAGGCACCTTCCGGTGGAAAAATATAAGCGCCCCTTCCCAGATATTCGTTGAGGCAGTCCCAGTGTACATTGCCGCCGATTTTTTCAGGAGAGACCCCCTGCCTTTCAGCGACGGCAACGTACATCGCCCATAGAACGATGTGTGGGTGATTGATGGAGCCGCGAATGCTTACCCTGTCCATGGCAATTCCATCAAACATTAGCTCTACTTCTCTCAGGGACGGACAGGAGACGCCGACAACGCCGATCTCTGACTCGGCCAATGGATTGTCAGGGTCATAACCAAGTTGAGTCGGAAGGTCACATGCGACGCTTACGCCTGTCTGCCCCTGTTGCAGCAGGAATTTCCATCTTTTGTTCGTATCCTCCGGCATCCCGAAGCCTGAATACTCTGCCATCCCCCAGAGCCGGCTACGATACATTGTCGGGTGCACGCCCCTTAAGTAAGGATACTCGCCTGGAAAACCCACGTCTCGGGGATAATCGGAATGAGAAAGGTCTTCGGGTGTGTAGAGACGCTTCTTGGGCAATTCGGAGAATATTTCCCTTTCGGGAGCCCTCTGAAGCGAGCCCTTAAGAGTGGTTTTCTCCCAAGTCTTTCTTGCCTTCCTGATTTCAGCCAATACTCTTTTGTTCCATATCATGTTACGCCTCTATCCTAGATTTTCTCCGGTCAGTCCTCATTTCATTGTTTCTGCGTTCCTCTCCCGAGCTCAGGCCAACCTGAAAATTCTCACCGCGTTATCCCTCAGCACTTTTCGCTTTGTCTCCTCTTTTAGCGCCATCTCGAGTAACTGCTGTTTACACCGTTTAAGCCCGAAGGAATTAGTGCCGAACAGGACCTTGTCTTGACCTCGCGTGTCCATGAACTGGACCAGCGGAGGCTCCAGATATCTCGGCAGATGCGCGGCGATATCGATATAGACGTTGGAGTGTTTCGAAGCCATCGCGATGCATTCCTCGACCCACGGCCAGCCTGTGTGGGACGCGATAAAGACCAGCTCGGGGAAATCGAGGGCTACTTTATCGATATGGATCGGCCTACCTCCCTCGCTCGGCATCAACTCCAAGGAATGGCCTATCTGCATGGAAAAAGGAATGCCCAATTCTACACATGTGGTGTAGCAAGGATACATTCTACGGTCATCCGCCGCGATGTCCCAGCCGAGGGTATGGGCATAAACCCCCTTGAACCCGTATTCTTTGACGGCCTTTTTTATACCGCGCACACTTTCCATGACGTTCATCGGGTCGTAGCCCGCCATTCCTATCAGTCTATCGGGATACTTCTTGATCATATCGTGGACTTCTTCATTCGTGAAATCGTTAGCCAGCCATTTGCCTTTGTACGACCCCATCTTCAAGGCGGCGACGAAGACTTTCTCGAACCCTGCAGCATCCATGTCTGCAATAAACTGTTCCGCCGGGACACCCTTAGGCGTATGGCCGCCAAGTACCCTGTGAGCCATCTCCTGCATCTCAGGACTTGACCAGAACTTCTTTGTACTTTCGGGGGTGTACGGATAATTCAATACGTCGATGGCCATGATTTCCTTACTCATTGTGGCCCCTCCATTCTCTCACCTATTTTCCCTGGAACTTTGGTTGCCTCTTTTCTAAAAAGGCTCGTAGCCCCTCGCGATGGTCCTCCGTGTGGGATAAGAATGTCTGAGCCTTTATTTCTTCCTCCAATAGCTCCGCCAGCGTCATCCCATAGGTCCGACCAAGCAACGTCTTGGCCCGCCCGACGGCCTTGGTGGGCATCTGCGCCAGCCGGCCAGCCAGAGCCATAGCCTCATCGTCCAGGTCAGCGTCCGCGACAACTCTGTAGATAAGCCCCATCTCTCTCGCCTCCTGGGCGCCAACTGCGCCGCCCAGGTAAACGAGTTCCTTTGTCTTCCATAAGCCAACCAGACGCGGCAGGAAGTAAAGCGCGCCAAAATCCGGAACAAGACCAAGTTTCACAAAGGCCTGGGAGAATCGAGCTTTCTCAGAGGCGATCGAGAAATCTGCCGCCAGTACCAGATTGCAGCCCATCCCGAAGGCATCCCCGTTCACTGCGGCCACGACGGGTTTCTCGAGGTCGAGCAGCTTCCAGAGAAGCTGTTGCGACTTTCTCATCATCTTATCGGTTTCCTGTGGGGTGAGCACTTGACCTATCTTTTTGACATCCCCACCTGCACAAAAGGCGGTTCCCCGTCCGGTAATGATCAGGGCTCTCATCTCGTCGGCTTGGTCGACTTCTGCCAACGCCTCGATCATCTCCTCCTTTGTTTTCTCCGTCAAAGGGTTTCGGCTTCCCGGGTTATTCAACACCAGAACCGCCAGGTCTTCTTTCTTTTCGAGGAGGATATTTTTGTACGCCCCCATGATCATCTCACAGTCTCTCCGGTGGAACGCCGACGATAGCCATGGCACACGCAAATCTTCCGGGGTGTCCTCCCTGATTGTGGGTCAAGCCTAAGCGGACGTTCTTGAGTTGCCGTGACGGCTCTTGGGCCCTGCCCTGAATCTGCTTGTATATCTCGTAAACTTCCCGGCCGCCGCTCCCGCCGACCGGGTGCCCGAACGATTTGAGGCCGCCGCTGTGGTTGACGACGAGAATATCTTCCGGGGCAGGCATGTTCCTGATCTCTTCTTCGGATGCACCCCACTTCCGCATCACGGCCTCTCTAAACTGCGGAGCGATGAAAGAGCCGTTGTCGATGATCTCCTGTTTTGCGCGTCCTTTTGGGCAAAAGCCCAAACTCTCCATTGCGATCAATTCGGCGATGGAGAAGCAATCATGAATCTCCGCAACGTCAAGCTCCTTGCGAGGATTCGTGATCCCTGCCATCCTGTATGCCTGCTTCGACGCATACTCCGTCTCCGCCCAGTGTGTGAAGTCGTAGTCTTCCTTGTTTTTTCCCCAACCGGGCCCGGCTGCGACCCCTATACCCTTGATCGTGACATAGTCGTCCACATGGTGGGGGGCATACTTTTTCACGTCCTCCGTCCGGCAGAGGATGACAGCGGAGGCGCCATCCGTTACCCCGCAGCAGTCCTGCAGGCCAAGCGGCCAGGCGATCATCGGGGCTTTCAGCACATCATCTAGGGTAAGCTCCCGCTTCAGGTGGGCCTTGGGATTTCGTGCGCCCGCATAGTGGCTTTTGACGGATATCTTGCCAATGGTCCTCTTTCCCTCCTCTGCCGAAAGCCCGTAACGGCGGAAATACCTGGTAGCTGCGAGCGCATAACGGCCGGGTCCCGTCCCTCCGGCCGGATAGATCGGGTGGAACTTGTCGGACAACTTAGCCGGATGAAGACCAGGATAGCCAAGGTCCTTCAGCTTTTCGAAGCCGACCGCGAGCACCAGGTCATAGACCTTAGCAGCCAGCCCGTGGGCCGCATTTCGGACAATCTCGATCCCGGTGCCACAGGCATTTTCGACCCTTGTTACAGGCACATACTGCAACTGAAGCGGAGCGGAGACGGAGCAGCCATTAACCCCGCTCTGCGCCGTTCCAGCCCACACGGCCTCAATATCCTTAAGCTCAACCTGTGCGTCTTGCAGAGCTTCCGATACCGCATCAACGATCAGGTCATCAACGTCTTTATCCCAGAGCTCACCGAATTCAGTACAACCCATCCCAATGATGGCCACTTTGTCTTTTAAGCTCTCCGCCATATTTCCTCCCTAGCATCTCACCGGGCGAACCTTCCAAGAATAATTATGAAAGCCCGAACCCTCGTGGTATTTTCTGAAAGTCATTTCTACATCCATCCCAACGCTGACAGCTTTTGGGTCCCTATCGGTCAGTTGTCCATAGATCCGTCCACCGCCTTCGAGGTCGGCGATAACTATGACGTTGGGCAGGTCAAGGGCAAAGACTGCCCGTTCATCCAGGCTGTACGTAAATACCTTCCCGATCTTGTCAATGATCTTCACGTCATCGAACTGGTCTTTCGACTGGCACCACATGCAAAGGCGCTGCGGCGGAAACTGGACATGGCCGCACGCCCTGCACTTTCCGCCGTATCCGCGTGTAAGAGCCTTTCCTTCGCGGTAAAAGACATTCGCAGAGGATTCGGCAGGGGGCAGCGGTGTCCGCTCCCATTCCATCAAGTTCCGGAACTTCAGATAGGTCCCGTAGTTCGCGAGCATCATCTTCGAGGCGAGATGTTTCGCGATACCGCGTCTTCCCTTCAAGCCTTCTATTTTGTCCGTAACCTTGAAAAGCCAGGCGTCCGCGCCGTCGCCGTAACTCGCTGCGAGGATCTGCTCATCCACTTTCGCCTTTTCAAGGGCCGCCACCAGGAGCATTATGAAGAAGGGGACGCCGGTGTTACCCATAACCTCAAACATCCCGTCCTGTACCTGCTCGGGAGTTAAGCCGATCATCCGTCCCAAGCCGGCGTGGCTTCTCGAATCAGGCCCATAGAAGGCGGCTTTTGCAATCTCGGTCGGCTTCACCTGCGTTTTTTTGAATAGCTCTTTGATGGCCTCAGCCAGGTGTGGGGTGTACCCTTTTTCAATGGTGTAGCGATCCTCCCACGAGTGGAGGTACGTGTCACCCCTCTCCTTTCGCCAGATGTCGATGAAATCGCTCGACAGGTTATACCCGCCTACGATCGTCGCGGCCACTTCTTCCGCACCGATCAGCAGGGCTGCGGCACCGTCCCCCAGTGCCAGCTCAAACGCCGAGCTTGGTGCCGGTATTCTGCAGTCGGCAGCCACCACCAAGGCCTTCCTGGCTGACCCGGCATTCACGGCGTCCAGCGCGGCGTTGACCGCATTCGCGCCCGCGCCGAGTGAATTACCGAAGTCAGCCGTCACGATGTTCCGCCTTAGATCGAGGGCAGCAGCGATTACGCCGGCCGATTTTTTTTCGCGATAGGGCGCAGTCGTCGAGGCGAAGTAGAGGGCATCGACCGTAGAAGGATCGACGCCCTTCAGCGCGTCCATCCCCGCTTCCACGGCCATCGTAATACAGTCCTCGTCGCAATTCGCCACCGCCTTTTCGCCCTTCGCCATCCTGGTTCCCCAAACCTTGGCGATTTCCACCCGGCTCAGCCGATATATTGGAACATAGGCCCCATAGGCTACAATTCCCGCATTCATCCCACTCCTCCCTATTTACCTTTATAGTTGGGGGTTCTCTTCTCCTTGAAAGCCTTCGCTCCTTCGTACAGATCTTCCGTCCCGAAACAGAGCGCGCAGAGGTCAACCTCGTACGCGAGGCCGACTGACAAAGGCGTTTCCAATGCCTTGTTGACGGCCAGCTTGGCCAGCTTCAGTATGATCGGACTTCTCCGGCAAAGGTTGGCCGCGAACTCCCCGACCGCCTCCCGAAGCGTTTCCTTTGGAACCACCTTGTTGACGAGGCCAATTCTCAATGCCTCCTCAGCGTTGATCGTTTCACCGGTGAAGACCAGTTCCTTCGCCTTCTTTTCACCCACCAGACGGGGCAGCATCTGTGTGCCGCCGCCGCCGGGGATCAGAGATAGGAGGATCTCCGGCTGTCCAAACCTGGCATTTTCAGAAGCGATAATAATGTCACATGCCATCGCCAACTCGCAGCCGCCACCCAGGGCGGGCCCGTTGACCATAGCAATGATCGGCTTGGGGATTTCTCTGGTCATTTCGATCGGTCGTCTCTTGCCCTTCACCTGCATGCCAATTTTTTCCATAAACTCAACGGGGTTTCGAGGGAAATTGGCAATGTCCCCGCCGGCGCTGAAAGCCTTTCCCGCCCCCGTTATCACCATGACATAGACATCGTCGTCATCACGCCCCTGTTCCAGGGCCCGCACCAGTTCTTGTCTTTCAAAAGGACCTTGAGCATTCTTCGACTCAGGGCGATTCAGCGTGATCCAGGCCACGTGCTCCTTCTTCTCGTAAATAAGTCCCGTAAACTCGCCGCTCTCTGTTACCACTTGAACATAACCTCCTTCCAGAAATCATAAATCCCTTTCTTCCCGGACCCACCCGGATATCCGGCCCGCACCATCGTTTTTATCAACGGGTGCAACCGGCCGGCCTCTCCCAGCTCTTTGATCCTGTCGGGCTCCATCTCGTACCTTCTGCCCCAACTGCCGAGCTGATCGCCAAGTTCCAGCGGGCCTGCCGGCAGGTTGTAGCCGAATTTCAAGGCCTTATCCACGTCCTCCGGGGAAGCCACTTTCTCCCAGACCATCCGAACCGCTTCTGTTCTCAACGCCTCGTAAGCTCGATTTGCGAGGAACCCGTTGCTTGTATCACGACAAACGACCGGCTCCTTGCCTAGCTTGCGGGCCAAGGCCACCACGACCTCAACCGTTTCATTCGATGTGTGCGCCCCCTTCACCACCTCGACCAGCTTCATCATAGCTACGGGGTTGAAGAAGTGCATGCCAACGGTCCGGTCCGGCCGTTTTGTGCCGCTCACCATTTCCGTTATGTTCAAGGTAGAGGTGTTGGACGTCAGGAGCGCATCCGGCAAAAGCTGATCGAGTTTGTTGAACATCTCTTTCTTGGGCCCCATCACCTCAGGGATAGCCTCGATTACAAAATCGACTCCGTTCACGGCCTCTTTCAGCGTGCTATATCCCTTGATCCTCCTCATTATCGTCGACTTCTGCTCCGGGGTCATCTTGCCTTTTGCAACAAAAAATTTCTCCATTCTATAGTCTATCGCTTTGATGCCATTTCGAACGAGCTCGTCGCTGACGTCGATGATATTGACTTCGTATCCCATGAGGCGGGAAAATAGCTCCGCGATTTGATTCCCCATCGCCCCAGAGCCTATGACTGCTGTTTTGTTGATATCCTCGAGCTTCATCTTATCTCCCCTCCGATCAACCTTATTATCTTATGCTGAATAGAAAACCGCTCTCTAGATAGCGCCCTCCTCCCTGAGTTTCGCAATTTTCTTTTTCGAATAGCCCAACCGTTTTAGGATTTCGTCGACATGTTCACCCCATTTTGGCGGCGGCAACCGGATCTCCAGCCGTGAGCCGGAGAACTGTACAGGGAACAAAACTTCCCTTATCCTTCCCAGGCCCTCCACGTCAATTTCTGAAAAAATATTGCGCGCCTGAAGGTGGGGGTCATTGATTGTTTCGTCAATGGAATAAACCTTCGCATAAGGGACCTTTCGCCAATCGAGTATCCCTTCCCACTCCTGTGAGGTTCGCTTTGCTACAATTTTTTTAAGGATTTCGAAAAGCTCGCTGCCGTGCTCCTTTCTTCCGGCGGCGGACGCAAAGCGTTCGTCCTTGAGAAGTTTCTGTTCGTCGGCGGCCACCAAAAACTTTCTCCAGAAATGCTCCTCCACGAGCCCCAAGGAAATGTTCTTCCCGTCTTTTGTTTCAAAAACAGTGTTGAGGGGGGAGAGGTGCTCATTTTGCGGTGTTTTTCCATAGACCAGGAAGTTTCCCGCACGCACGCTCATCCACGTGATCATGGTATCGAACATAGAGACATCGAGGTATGTGCCGGCTCCCTCCCGCTCCTTCATCATCAACGCGGCGAGGACGGCAATGGCGGCGTACATCCCTGACGTGAGGTCAACCATCGGCACGCCCGGCCGTGAAGGCGGCGTATCAAACTGACCGGGGATGGACAGGATGCCGGAAAGGCTCAGATAGTTGACGTCATGCCCTACGCGGTCCCTGTAAGGTCCATCTTGGCCAAACCCCGATATCGAGCAGTAAATTATGGCAGGATTTATCTCCTTAACCTGGTCATAACCGATACCCAACCTGGTAGCCACTCCCGGCTGGAATTCTTCTACAAGCACATCACTTTCCTTGATCAACTGCCGGGCAATCTTCCTTCCTTCATCATTCTTCAGGTTAAGACTAATGCTCTTCTTGTTTCTGTTAATAAGCTCAAAAAGGCCGGGGAAAACCGACCGGGTCGGCGGCAGGCTTCCCGACCTCTCCACCATGATTACGTCGGCGCCGAGATCGGCAAGAATACTCGAACAGTATGGTCCCGGCAATCTCTGGGAAAAATCGACAATCTTTACGCCTTCGAGAAAGCGCATACGGTTCCTCTACGCGGTGACAAGCCCTCCGCTGACACTCGGGTCTGCCCCATAACGAAGCTCAAGTCATCGGACGCGAAGTATAAGGCTCCACAGGCCACGCCTTCAGGCCTATCTATCCTTTTCATAGGGGGTCACCACTTTTGCCGCTTGCACTTGTTTTCCGGCCTCTTCCTCAATGGCTAAAAAGTTCACCTGAACCTCACCCATCTCCGCGCCCTTAACTTCGGCCGACAGTAGGATTCTGTTTAACGAGCGCTTAATAAGTATATTTAACAAATGCCTGACTTGTTGTCAAGAGAAATTTTGTCACTGGAGTAACCCCTCAGTTTCCCTTCACGCTTGCTCGGGAGCAGGCAGTATCAGGGAGGTAACATCAACGGCAGGGTTCTCGGCAATCTTGTCGAGGATTCCTTTGAAGACCGATTCCAGGGATTGTTCTGCCCTTCTTTTGTTTATGGTGTGGAGCACCGCCCGGTAGGCATTCTTCAGGGCTTCCATGGCAGGCAGGAAGTACCTCCCCAAGCGGCGAAAGATGTCGACGAGGCTCCCTACGTTGATGCCCGTCATCTCGCAGATCCTCCCCGTGGGGATGCCGTGGAAGTAGTGCATGACGGCGACCTGCGCGGTGAGATTGTTCCCGTAGAGACTTCTGGGAAGAACCGGGGCCTTCGCATTGAACCGCTTCTTGCAGTTCGGGCACACCTTGTCGTGGAAGCGGTAGAGGATCTTCTTTGGTTCCTTCAGGGCATTATCGATGACCGTCCGCTCCGTTTCGGGGAGACGCCCTTTTCAATTGATAGGGGTTGTTCAGACGAGCACGTATTTTCTGATGTAGGCCGACAACCTCGCGGCCCCTTTTTGCAGTTGCGTGCTCTTGAAGCCGCTTTCCCACCCGTCGGGCCGGACAACGTCGGATACGACGAGGAACGCCATGGCTTTAAGGCCCTTCTGCTTGCAGACGGCATAGAAAGAGGCCACCTCCATCTCAACTCCGAGCACCCCCCTTTCGGCGTACCTCGCAACCTTCTCCGCCGTTTCCCTGTAAAGGGCGTCGCACGTCCAGACGGGACCGGCGAGAATTCGGGCTTTCTTCGACGGCAGCTCCCATTGGGCCGCCCATTCCGACCCTACAAGCTCGTCTTCGTCTTCAAGGTAGTGAGAAGAGACACCTTCTTCCCTGAACGCCGCGGTCGCCAGGATGACGTCTCCGACGCGGACATCTGCGCTGATCCCTCCGCAGTAGCCCCACAAGCAGAATTCTCGCACACGGAAAGCGGCGAGCTCTTCGACAAGGGCGGCGACGGCCGGCCCGCCGACCCAGGACCGCGCCAGGACCGTCTCTTTTCCTCGGGGCCTGTAAAGGCGCTTGAATGGGCGCCAAACGGGCACGGGCTCCGCCCCGGTCTCTCTTGCGAGCCGGTCGAGGTCGGCCGGGGTGAAGACGATGACCGCCCTCCGCGGCAGGAGGAGCGCCTCCGGCGCCGCACCGGTAAAAGCGAGCACGAGATCTGCCGGCGTCAGCACGGGCGCTGAAGGGTCAAAGAAGCTTCTCATGCACCTTTTCCTTCAACTTCCGGTATGTCTCGTAGAGGTGTTCGGATATTACCTTCGTCTCTCCCAGCACCGGCATGAAGTTGGTGTCGCCGACCCAGCGGGGGACCACGTGGATATGCAGGTGCTCCTCAAGCCCGGCGCCGGCCGCCTTTCCCATGTTGATCCCTATGTTCAGCCCCTCCGCGTGGATGGTCTCCCTGAGCAGGGACGAAAGGACCCGCACCAGACCCATCATATCGAGAAGCTCCCCGTCGCTCAGCTCGTCGATCTTCCCCACGTGTCTCACAGGAACCACCATCACATGGCCGTTGGCGTAGGGGTAGTGGTTCATGACCACAAACGCCGTCTGTTTTCGCGCGAGTACGAGCGACGTCTCATCGGTTGCCGGCTCAATACACAGAAAGCACTTGTTTTCGCGTGCGTCCTTTTCACTTGCAATATACTCCATCCTCCACGGCGCCCATATGCTTTTCATCTTTAATCCCTCAGAAATGCGTAGTCTTTCCAATGGTCAGGGAGGGGACCGGCGCCGAGATGCAGCATGAGCACGTAAGAGCCGCTCGGGCGGCCCGGCCTTTTTCTCGGAACCATCTCCACTTCCTCGGGAAGCTTGTCGGCCTTTTTCAGATTGCAGTAAATGCAGGAGGTGACGATATTCGTCCATCCGGTTATCCCGCCCCTCGATTTCGGCATGATATGATCGCACGTGAGATACTCGGGATCGAACTGCTCGCCGCAGTACTGGCAGATATAGTTGTCGCGGAGGAACACGTTCCTCCTTGAGAAGCGCACCTGGATCTGCTTGTTCCCGACAAACCGGAGGAGTCTGATCACCGCAGGCAGTCTGAAGCCGGTCGACACGCTCCTTATCTCCCTGTCGTACTCCCTGATCACCTCGACCTTGTTGAGGAACATGAGGGTGATGGCCTTTTGCCAGGAGACGACCGCGAGAGGCTCGAAGGTGGTGTTGAGAAGAAGCGTCCGGTTCATGACCGTTTGAAAATACCGCTTTTCCGGGTGGTTGTCAAGAATGGCGAGGAGGGGGGCCGCCATCCCCCGCTCAAGGGGCGAGCTGGACCTGGTCGCCGAACTTCTCTGAGAGCGCCCCTGCGAGGGCCTCCATGGTCTGGTCGTCCGCGCATTCGACCATCAGTTCGCCCTCTGGGCCGACGAGCAGGCGGCCGTAGTGGTTGACGAGGGCGGAGACGTCATTAGGCTCGACAGTCCACCACCCCCGCGCCCTGCGCAGAAGTTCCTCTCCCTTCAAAGGCTGCGGCGTGACGAGGTCGATAGTGCGGAACCATGCATCCCACCCGATTTGGGCCGGGGCCCGCAGCACGGGACTCACCGGATCGTGATAGATGCGGCAGCGGCCGAAAAGACGAAGCCGTATCACCGGACTCACCCTTTTTCCTCTAAAAGACGCATCACGCCCGGGTTATCGGGCACGCACGGGTGCGGCGCCTGGATCCCGTACGTCCCGAGCACCTTTGCGAGACAGCAGAGGTACAGGTCGGCTGCATCCTTTTCAGCCGGCGGCATCCCGCGCTCGGCGGCGACTGCCCAGGTCTGCTCGAAGAGATGGAGGGCCGTCTTTCGCCAATGGCGGAGTCTTTTGTCGGTGCGGCCCACGCCGAGCCCATGGAGGAAGCGGTTTTGTGCCGCCTCGATGGCGGCAAAGACGGACCGCATGCTGCGCACGGAAGGATCACGACCCCATTCATCTTCGTCCATCCACGCCACCTCCGCCTCCTTAATTATAAGTCTTATAAGTCCTATAAGACATATAATTAAGGAAGGCCACTATCTTTCAACGGCTCTTCTGGCTCTTGTCCTTTGCCGCCAGCAATGTACCCGGTTGCGCCCCCCCTTCTTGGCCGAGTAAAGGAGATGGTCGGCAAGGCGGATCAACTCCGACGGTGGTTGTCCCCTTTCCGGGACCATTGCCGCCACGCCGAAGCTCAAGGTGACATGGCTCGCGACCGGGGAAGCGACGTGGGGGAGGTTGAGGCCGTTTATGCTCTTCATGATCTTGTCCGCAAGCCCTGCCGCGCCCTGCTGGTCCGTGCCCGGGAGGATGCACGCAAACTCTTCGCCCCCGTAGCGGGCAACAAGGTCCCCGGGCCGCTGCACCAGCCTTCCGAGGACGCCCGCGACATGGCGCAGACAGTCATCCCCGGCCAGATGCCCGTAGTGGTCGTTATACTCCTTGAAGAAATCGATGTCCATGAAAATGAGCGACAGGGCAGACTCCTCGCGCACACTCCTGCGCCATTCCCGCTCAAGGAACTCGTCGAAGCGCCGCCTGTTCGCCAGCCCGGTCAGTCCGTCGGTTGTGGAGAGGTCTACCAGCATATCCCAGTAATGTTTCAGCTCCGTGACGTCGCGGAAGGTCCAGATCCTCCCGTACCGTCTCCCGTCTTCGCCGATGACGGGAGACGAAGAGGTGTCGACGATGGTGCCTGTGTTGAGCTCGATCTCGGTGCGCATGGACTCGTCCGGATGGTCCTTATGGTAGATAATCTTCTCTCGGAGCAGATCCGGCTCCTTGACCATGCTCAAGAAATGCGCCATCCGCTGCTTCTCGGTGACGGCGTCTTCGGGGATCTTCCATATGTCCGCGGTCCGCTGGTTTTCCATGAGCATCCGTCCCTGGCTGTCGATGACGAGGATTCCATCATGGTTGGACTTGACGAGCGCCTCAAGGAACGTAGTTTTCCAGCGCAGCGCTTCTTCGTCGGCCTTACGGTCCGTAATATCGAGCAGCGTCCCTATGACGGCGTGCCGGCCCCGGTACATGGTGCGGGTCGCATAGCATTCGACGTGCCTGATCTGCCCGGTTTTCGTGACTATCCTGAATTGCCTTGTGCGGCATTGGTCTTGCCCGAGCACCCACCGGGTCTTCTCCTCCATGGAAGCCTCGTCTGCGGGAAACATCGTCTCCGCGACCGTCATGCGCTCCACCATCTCGGACTCGTCATAGCCATGGACCTCGGCAAACTTCGCATTGACGTACCTGAAGACCCCGTCCTGGATCAGATAGACGCCCACCGGCGATTCTTCCACCAGGTTCTTGAACTTGTTTTCCGATTCCCTGAGTGTCTCCTCCGCAATCTTCCGGTCGGTAATGTCACGCACGTTGGAGACGACGGCCCGCACGCCCGGCTCGTCCAGCAGGTTGTGGCTGGTGATCTCGACGCAACGCCAGGCACCGTTTTTATGGCGAAGGCGTACCACGAGCTCCTTCGTCTCCCCCGGGTTCGCGCGCAGCCAGGCAGAAAATTCTGCCAGGCGTCCGCAATCGTCGGGATGGACGTGCATGCGCCGGTGCTGCCCGCAGAATTCCTCGGGGGAGTAGCCGAAGACTGCGGTCACCGGCGGGGAGACGTACACGAAGTTTCCCCGGGCATCGGTGAGCGCGATGACCTCGCCCGACTTCTCCACGACGGCGCGGAACCGGGCCTCGCTCTCCCTGACCGCCTTATCCGCCTGCCTGGCCGTGAGGTTGCGGATGCTGCCGCCGGTTTGCCGGCCGAGCTGCGTGAGGCGGTCGATGTCTCGCTGGAGCAGGGGGCGTTTTGCTTTCACGTTGCCGACGGAGAGCACCCCCAGCGCGTCGTCGGCGCACACTATGGGGCAGCAGATGAACGCTTTTGTCCCTGTTTTCCTGGTGAATTCCACGCAGAACGCCGGGAGGTCCCCGGTCTCGTCCACGTTGTTGATGAGGAAAGGCCTCTGTTCGCGGAAACATCGCATGAGAAACGACCGTGATTCCGGCCCGGTCGTGAAGACCATATCCTGAAGGGCAGGCGCCAGTTCTTCGGGATATCCAAAGGTGGCCCTGACATTGAGCGCGTGCTTCTCCTTATCGGCCAAAAGAATCATGCCGCGGTCGTAATCGAAACGCTTTTCCAGTAGCTGCGCCACTTCCCGCAGTATGCCTTCGATGCTCCTCTGCCTGGCCAGGGCGTGTCCTGTTTCCTGCATTAGCCGGGCCTGGTTCCGATGTACCTCTGTCTTCTCGATGAGCATCTCCGTCGCGGACCTCAGGCTCTCTATCGCGGAGCACAATTCGTCTTTTTCTATGCGCCATGCCCTGGCCGACAGCGCAAGGACAACGGCCAACGTCACAAGCATGGAAGCGGCAGAGATACCCGGAGTGGAAATGAAGAACAGGCCGGCAGACAGGGCTGAGAGAGACAGGGCGAGATAATTTCTCATCTTCCTCTGCGCCTCCCACCGGGGCCCGGACCACGTCACGACGTACCGGCAGCATCGGCCTCCGTGAAAGACGCATTCGGTCTGTTCGACCACGGGGAGGTTGGACTTGAAGAGTTCGGAGATCCCTTCGAGATACCCGATCCTGCTCTGACACTGGAACGGTTTTTCCCGTGCGCCCGGCCTCGGGGTCACGGTGATCTCGACCGTGCGCGGACCGGTGTTTTTTGTTTCCCAGACGACCGACCTGGTAAAAAAGCCGGCGGTCTTCCCTATCATCTCACAGAGCTTCATGGGGCTCACGAAGCTGAGCGCGTAATATTTTATGATCCCCATAGATGACGAAGACGCGGCATATCTGCCTGCTTCCCGGGCAATATCCCCGATCCCGGCAAGCTCTGCCAGTTTTTCCTGAAAGAGGTCCACCTGCGCCTGCGTGAACCAATGGTCCACATCTCCTAGCTGGTAGGTCTCTATCCCTGCATAGGCCAATACCTCGTTCATATTGACGCCGGCGCAGCGGCGCTCGGCGAACCTGACATAGGCAAGGATGATCTTGCTGTTGTAAAGGGGCGTACCCGGCCCGAATGTTTCTGTCGTGGCGCTCATGACACCTTTCGTCGTGATAAATAGGCATGCCCTCTTGCACCCATCGTTCCCCCCTCGTGGCACCTTTTCCCTGACAAGGCGCGATACCTCTTTCGAGAACAAAGAGAGCTAAAGCCTTATAAGTAAGTTTTTCGCCCGAACCGGGGAAATATTAAGGGGGCCGACAGGCCGGCCTTAACAATATTAAGGGGGCCGACAGGCCGGCCACCGCTCCTTCTTGTCAAACTGCTTTTTCGGTTTTACATTATATTTGGATTTGGGATGTGTGTGGGTTACGGGTCGTCACCGCGTATGTTTACTTGCAAGGAGGTAAGTATGTTCATAAAACAGGAGGAGTTGTTTGACGGCATAAGCGCGGACGCGAGGGGCGTCATAGAAAGGCATAAGACGAAGCAGATCTACAGGGAGGAGGAGCCGGTATTCCAGGAAGGCGAGGAGGCACACTACTTCTATATGCTGGAAGACGGCAAGGTGGATCTCGTGGTAGGGGAGCCGCGAGAGACGCGCTTTCTTGCTTACTATCCCGGTGAGATATTCGGCTGGTCGGCCCTGGTCAAACCGCACCGTTACCTGGCCCAAGCCCGCTGCATGACCCAATCGACCATTTCGAGGGTGCCCGTAGAGGCCATCATCCGCATAATCAAGGATTATCCTTCGGACGGTGTTCTGATCTATAGAAACCTGTCCGGCATTCTAGGACAAAGGTTGATTGCGGCGTACCGGGATCGTCAGGCAGAACCGGAGGTGGCGGCCTACGGAGGGTAGCGGCTGCGTTTTCGTCTTCTCGCCTGTGAGTGCTCATCGACAAATGTGCGGAAAGGTGAAACCGATTGCGTTAAATCCTTTACGCGTCACCGGCTGCTCATCACTCGTCACTATGAAAAGCCGTCCACCGCCGAATCTCTTGCCTGCAGGGCCGGGCAGGTGGTATTCTCTGAGCCGCCTGAATTGAACGGCGAGACGGTGAATTGATGGTCGAAGAAATCGCGTCCGGCTTTTACAGGATTCCCATACCCCTGCCTGCATCGCTTCTCGGGTCGGTCAACGCTTACGTGGTAAAGGGGCTGGAGCGCAACCTGATCATCGACACCGGGATGGACCTCGATCTTTGCATGCAGGCCATGGATGAGGGCTTGCGCCGGCTCGACATCGATACGGCCAGGAGCGATTTTTTTATCACCCATTCCCACCCTGACCATTTCACCCTGGTTTCCCGACTGATACGGGAAGGATCGGTCATTTATATCGACAGGCGGGAAGCGGAGGTGCTCGAAACGGTGAGATCGGGCGCAATGTTTGCCGATTTCCAGAAGTTCGCACGGCTGACCGGGTTCCCGGACAGCGACCTCGGGGAAGTCCTCCCGCCGGAGTTGACGCGGCGACCGCACATCGAGCAGGTCTGGCCTTTCCGGTTCGTGAAAGACGCAGACCAGCTCAGGGTCGGGGATTATCGGTTTCGATGCGTCACGACGCCGGGGCACAGCCGCGGCCATACCTGCCTTTATGAATCAACGAGCCGGCTTCTCCTCGCGGGAGACCACCTCATTGCCGATATAACGCCCGGGATCCAGGCACGCATCGATGTGAACGACCCCCTACGTGACTACCTGCAGAGCCTCGACCATATCTATCCCCTTGATGTCCGGCTCGTCCTGCCGGGGCATCATGACCCCTTTACCGGTTTTCGGGAAAGGATCGACGAGTTGAGGGAGCATCATCGAGCGAGGGCTTCCGAGATCATGGCAGAACTGAAAGACGGCGGCAAGGACGTCTACGAGGTAGCATCCAGGATAACCTGGAATGTGGCCAATTCCGACTCCTGGGCCTCGGTGCCCGACCTGCAGAAGCTTCTCGCAACGGGCGAGACCTTTGCTCATTTGAAATACCTTGAGGGGAAAGGCGCCTTGCGCAGGGAGGTGCGTGGAGGAAGGATTATATTCTCCCTCGTCTAGGCCGCTTCCCCTGTCCTCTCGTCACTTTCCACCCGTCCCCCGGCTACTTCCTTCCCGCCTTCCACCATGGCTGACCCACCAGCACAAGGGTCGGCTCGGGCTTCTTGAGGGCGCCCCAGGGGACGTCGGCGAGGGCATGGCCATAGTCGTCGTCACCCGCGATCCAGTAATTCTCGTAGGGCTTCTCGTGGAGCATGACCGCGGCGGCCACCCCTGCCATGCGAGGGCTTTCGCTCATGGTGAAGACGCAGCGGTTTCCCTCGCGCCCGCCTGTGGCGGCGCAGGTAGCGCCAACAAAAATGGGGCTTCGAGGCCGACTTGGTAGTATAATAGTTATCATACAGCGCGATGGAAAGCCATGCGCTCCGCCGGCGTGTGTCTTGATCGATCATGGGAGGTATGTCATAAGGGAACAAGCGACCATCGATGGGAGCGGCGCCATTCGACACAGGTTCCTCGAAAACCGGTACGTGATACTTGTCTTCCGTCTGGTTCTGGCCGTCACCTTTCTTGTCTCCTCATTTGGAAAGCTCGTGGATATCGAACACTACTCGGTCGCCATGGTATACAATTTCGACATACTGCCGGGACCGCTGGCAATCGGCTTCGGATGGGCCCTCCCATTCATCGAGCTCGCCTGCGCAATTGGCCTGCTCCTCGGCGTGCTCACCCGTCTGTCCGCTCTCGGCATCGCCTTGCTGAGCATCTCTTTTTTCATTACCAAGGTTATCCTGCTCTCGCGGGGGATCGATGTGGAATGCGGTTGTTTCGGGGCTATCGGATCCACCATGGCGTCGTGGAGCATTTATCTGGACCCGGCAATTCTCCTGCTGTCAATGACACTCCTTTTCTCATCCCGGCAGAGCCGTCATTGGGTTTCTCTTGGGCGCAGGCTACCGGAAAAGTGGAGCGATAGATGAAAAAGGCTACTTAGGCTCCGTCGGATACTTGGCCTTGACCCAGCCGTCCCAGCCACCCTTCACATAGTACACGTTCTCGTAGCCTGCTTTTAGATATGCTTGTGTCAAACTGACACTCGTTGCATCGTTCACTCAGGCACAATAAAGGACGATTGTCTTGTCTTTGGGGTACTTCTTCATCCAGGAACCGAACTTCATGCCTTCTTCCCTCACGGCCCCTTTGATCTTTGCGTTACTGTGATCCCAGTCATAGTTCGTGCGCACGTCAATGATGACTACATCGGGCTTTCCCAGCATGGAGAGAAGCTGCTCGTCTGTCATCATGTGGCTATCATTTGCTCTCGCGGCGCCATAGCTGAGGGCAATGAGCACCAGCACAACGGTTGCTGCCACGTGTTTCACCATAGGCCACCCCTTTTCGTGATTTTGTGCCTTTGCGGCATAATACCCCTCGGCCAAAAGGCTTCGCGTCAACGTGTTTGTTATCCTGAGTTATGGCAGGAAGATCGGCGGATCTTGCGCCTCCTCCTCCCTTTCTCCAGGCAAATCCAGACGAAGGAGAGTGGTGGAATAAGTCCGAATACGAAAGGATGCATGATCCCATAGACTATGGGGGTCAAGGCCCACCGCGTCATCGTCCTCAAGCCTGGATGCCTTGCAATGAGGTTCGCGAGGGGAGGTGAGCACCGATCATAGAAGTCGACAAAAGACCTCCCTGCCCTGTTTGTCAGGAGGTAGGTGTCTCTGAAAGTCCTCAAAACCGCCACGTGGGGGTCGAGATACGACCCGTATGCGGCCGTGGCGATAAAGCAGGACCTTGTCTTCTTCGTCTCCGTGGTAAAAGTCCAGGTATAGTTTGCTGTCATGTTGTTGCCGCTGGCGTCCCTGACTCCCGTGGTGATCGTCGCCGTATAGAGAGTGTAGTAATCCAGATTGCTCGATGGGGTGAATGTGGCTGTATTGGTTGACGCATCATAGCCGACTGAGCCCGTCACTCCCCTGTTCAGGGTAAAGGTGGCAGTCGTGATGGATGTCGGGTCCATGGCCTCGCTGAAGGTGACTTGCATCGAGGAGTCTATCTCGACATCGGTTGCGCCATTCGCGGGAACCGTGGACGTAACCGTAGGACCCACGGTGAAACCCGACAATATTTGCTCGGGCGTGCTCGTGCCGGCAGTCGTGCCGTTACCCAACTGGCCGCTGCCGTTAGCACCCCATGCCCAGAGTGTCCCGTCGGACTGAAGGGCCACAACGAAGTCCGATCCCGCGGCTACAGCGTCCCAGCTTGTGCCGGTTCCTGCCTGGGTAGGAACCATTGCGCCGGCAGTCGTGCCGTTACCCAACTGGCCGCTGCCGTTAGCACCCCATGCCCAGAGTGTCCCGCCGGACGAAAGGGCCACGGCAAAGGACTGTCCTGCGGCAACAGCGCTCCAGGTCGTGCCTGTTCCTATCTGGACGGGAGAGCTTACACTAGTAGTCGTGCCGTTGCCCAGTTGGCCGCTGCCGTTGTTCCCCCACGCCCAGAGGGTACCGGCGGAGACGGCCACGGTAAAGTCCGATCCCGCGGCAACAGCACTCCAGGTGCCGGATCCTATCCGGGTAGGTGCGGTTGCACTGGTGGTCGTGCCGTTACCCAGTTGGCCGCTGCTGTTGTCCCCCCATGCCCACAGGCTGCCGTCGGACTGAAGGGCCACAACGAAGTCCGATCCCGCGGCAACAGCACTCCAGGTCGTGCCTGTTCCTATCTGGGTAGGTGTGCTTGCACTGGTGGTCGTGCCGTTACCCAGTTGGCCGCTGCCGTTGTTCCCCCAGGTCCACAGGGTACCGTTGGACTGAAGGGCTACGGTAAAGTCCGATCCCGCGGCAACAGCACTCCAGGTCGTGCCGGTTCCTATCTGCTCCGGTGTGGTTTCACCGGTAGTCGTGCCGTCACCCAGTTGGCCGCTGCTGTTGTCCCCCCAGGCCCACAGGGTGCCGTTGGACTGAAGGGCCAGAACAAAGTCCGATCCCGCGGCAACAGCACTCCAGGTCGTGCCTGTTCCTACCTGCGTAGGTGTGCTTGTACCGGTCGTCGTGCCGTTACCCAGTTGACCGCTTCCGTTGCCGCCCCATGTCGAGAGGGTGCCGGCGGACGCAACGGCCGCGACAAAGTTCGATCCCGCGGCAATCGTTGCCGCCCCTGCCCCCGATGAGCCGGCCAGGGTCAGCAAAACAAGAATTGCCGCCAGCAGAGCATAGGATTTCCCTTCCACAGTGACTCCTTCGTGAAACGAGAACCGGCCGTCTCTTTTGTCGTGGTTTCGGTCCTCTTTAGCTTTTCTCTCCAGCGACCGCCGCGCACGTGACAATAAACTACTCCTTGAGTGAACTTTTAGCAAGGGATGCAGTAAGGAAAAGCCTTCTTGGGCCTCACATTACAGGTGCGAGAACGGTAACTGCATTTGTTGGGTGAAAGGCGGCCAACGACCGGCTGGAGGCCCTGGAAAAGGGGCCGGATGAGGCCTACCACCGATGGGACGGGCTGGAAACGTTGGTTGCCACATTCAGCGCGAGCTAAGGATGAGGCACTTTGAACTCGGCACCCGGGCCGGCGGGAGACCTAGGCAACCGGTTGTTTTTTCATGACCCGCTTGGCGCTTTTCAACGACCCGACCTTTTTTTGAAGGGTCGCAAGTTCTCTCGTCAGGCGTCCGACGCAGACCACCTGCACATCGTTGTCTGCCATGGTCTTGAGTGTCTCCAGCAGTTGGCCTGCGTGTTCGAGCCTCTGCGCTGAATCGAGTGCTACTTTCCGCTCGGTGAGCAGCGCTACCTGTTTGACGAGTGCCTCAATTTGTTGCCTGACGTCGATGAATTCCGCCACGGTCGCCATTTTGCAGTCCTTGGGGTAGGTGCTGGTGATATCGTCAGGAATCGAGAAGCGATTGTGATCCGTATCAGCCGATCTCTTGACTATCCGCGAAACGAAGAGGGTAAAATCGACCGGCCTACAGTATACTCGCTTTAGAGAGAAATATCAGGAAAAGCCCTGCGGCTCATCAGGGCACCCTGGACGAGTCGGCTTTCCCACCCACGATCCTCATTCCCTCGACATTTTTGCCCGTCCACCGGGCGCGATTTTCGACACTATTGTGCGTCTCTTGCCTGACCCGCGCGAGAATGGTGGGGAGAGGGTCTAAAAGCGATTGACATATGACCATCACTCGTATCACTCTATATGGAGGCGTATGGGCAAGGGGCCGGAAAAGTGACGAGGGGGTCTGGTAAAATCGGGGAAGGCCCGGCCCGAGTTTATGGGTGTGAGTGGCTCGACGGGAAAATGGATTTGACACAGGGGTACGGACTGATGATGAAGAAACGCGCACGTCTCCCCATCCACGCTTTCGCCCTCGTCGCGTTATTTCTCGTTTCCGGCGTGTCCTATGGGTTCAAGCAGGAAGATCTCGATAAGCTCTCGGCAACAGGGCAATGCCCGTTCTGCGACCTATCTCATACCGATCTGCCCGCCGCCGACCTGTCCGGCAAGAGGCTCGCCGGCGCCAGATTGCTCGACGCCAATCTGCCGGATGCAAAATTGTCCAATGCCAACCTGCGAAACGCTAATCTCTCCCGCGCCACGCTGACCAAGGCCAATCTCTCCGGTGCCGACCTCACAGGTGCGAATCTGCCTGATGCCCAACTCTCCGGGGCCAACCTGTCAGGCGCCAAGCTGACCAATGCCAACTTGCCCAAGGCCAATCTCTCCGGCGCCGATCTGTCTCATGCCAACCTCTCCGGCGCCGACTTGTCCGGTGCGGACATCTCCAGGGCCGACCTTTCCGATGCCGATTTCTCCGGGGCAACATGGCCGGATGGGAAAAAATGCGGCGCGGGCTCTCTTGGAGAGTGCAAGAAAGGTGCTTCCGGACCGGATAACAACCCAAGAGGCGGTCGCGGCTCACGAGGCGGCTCTCCAACGGGAATGAGTTTTTGACGGCACGTGATTCTGCGGGACCAATCATGGCCCAAAGCGGCGTAGTCGCCTCGAATCGGAGGCAGCTTCGCCCGGGTGCAAAATTCTCGGGGTGACAAACGTTTTTCCACAAAGTTGGTGAACATACCGAGTTGCGTTTGATTGAACGTCAGCACAGCGACGAGCTTTTCACACTCATTGATTCCAACCGGGGATATTGGCGGCGATGGCACCCCTGGCTTCCAGATACCGTGCGGTCGGCAGCGGACATCGAACGGTTTATTGCCGGATGGCTCCAACAGTTTGCAAATAACAGGGGATTTTGTGCCGGTATTTGGTTCGAAGGACATCTTTGTGGAATGATCTACCATGTGAATGTCGATTGGGCAAACCGCTCGACTGCGCTGAGCTATTGGTTAGATGAGGCTCACCAGGGAAAGGGTATCGTGACGGCATCCTGTCGTGCATTCGTCTCCCATACCTTCACTACATGGAAACTGAATCGCATCACAATTCAGTGCGCTACCGGGAATACTCGCAGCCGCGCGATTCCTGAACGTCTCGGATTCAAGCTTGAAGGAATCCTCCGTGAGGCGGAATGGCTCTATGACCACTACGTTGACCATGTGCTGTACGCCTTATTGAGATCAGACCATACAGACGGCAATTCTATGGACGCCCAGGCACCCTCCGGCTAGTGGACTTGATAAGGAGTAAAACCTTGAATGAAATACCATGGACGTCGCGCGCAACGCCGTGCCACACATGCACATGCTCCCGCTCCATGGTTCCGATGTCAGCAATATCCCTTTAACGTTGCCATACTATGGTATCCTCCCTATCTTTTTTATACGCTCCCCACTTCCCTTGTCCGCTAGAGCTTGAGCCCTGCGGTCACCCGCTTCCCGAACTCGGGATCGGCTTTCGCAAGGTGGTCCACCATGCGGCGCTGGATGGCAATATCCGCTTTTCCAAGGGAATCGACGATGTTATCCACCAGGTGGTCCCTGTCTGTTGTGCCGAGGGTCCGGTAGCGTTCCCCTGCCTGAATATAGTCGTCGGTCAGGGGGATCTTCTTGCGCACCATGTGACCCTCCACCCGGAATGCGGGAGGGTTTCCCGCCTCCCCGGTCTCCCGCGGCGAGCCGCCCTGGAGGCTTGCCGGCTCATAGTTGACGGTCCCGCCCCCATAAGGGGCATACTGCATGGATCCGTCACGCTGGTTGTTGCTCACCGGCGCCAGGGGCCGGTTAATGGGCAATTCTAGATAGTTGGTGCCCAACCGGTACCGCTGCGTGTCGGCATAGGAGAATGTGCGCCCCTGCAGGAGCTTGTCGGCGGAGAACTCGATACCGGGAACAATGGAGGCAGGACAGAAGGCGGCCTGCTCGACCTCGGCAAAATAGTTCTCCGGATTGCGATTGAGCACCATCCGCCCGACGGGCATCAGGAGAAACTTGTCCTCGGGCCATGTCTTTGTCGCATCGAGGGGGTCGAAACTCTGTGTTGACTCATCGGCCATCTCCATGATCTGTACCTTGAGCTCATATTCAACCGGCACACCCGAGGCTATCGTGTCATACAGGTCCCTGGTGGCGATGTCGGGATCCTCCCCGGCAAGGCGCGTCGCCTCCCGCCGGTCGATGGTCTCCACGCCGGCCGCCGGCTTCCAGTGATACTTGACGTTGACCGCTTTGCCTTTGGCGTTTACCCATACGTAGGTATTGACGCCGAAGCCCTCAACCTTCCTGTAGCTCTTTATCGTGCCGCGGTCGGAAAAGAGCCAGGTGATCATATGCATCGATTCGGGAGAGAGGGAGATGAAGTCCCAGAACCGGCTGTTTGCCGAGGAGCTGGTAGGAATATTCGTGTCGGGCGCCGGCTTGAAGGCATGGACCATGTCTGGGAACTTGATCGCATCCCTGATGAAAAAGACCGGAAGGTCGTTGCCGACGAGGTCGTAGTTCCCTTCCTCTGTATAGAACTTGACCGCGAATCCCCTGGGATCGCGGAAGGTATCCGCCGACCCCCTCGCACCGACCACGGTGGAAAAGCGGACGAAGACGGGCGTCTGCTTCTTCGGGTCCTGAAGGAATTGCGCCTTTGTATACTTTGCCATGCTCTGGTGCACCTGAAAGTAGCCGTGGGCACCCGCGCCTTTTGCGTGGACAACACGCTCCGGTATGCGTTCGCGGTCGAAGTGGGCGAGTTTCTCGATGAAATGCACGTCTTGCAGGAGCACAGGCCCCCTTTCACCGATGGCGAGAGAATTCTGGTTGTCCGTCACCGGAACCCCCTGGTTGGTCGTAAGGTGTTTCTCAGTCATTATGACCTCCTTTTAGTGTGCTGTTTTCCAGCCCCTTTTCCCTGTCTCTTCCCTGGAATCAGTCCTTCTCCGGCCGGTCCTCTCAGGTCGCATTCCCGGCAGATGCCGTAATACTCCAACCTCGCGTCAGTGATCGAGAAGCCCGTGTTCTTCTCTATCTCCCTCTTGTCAACAGCAAGGGGGGCAATGTAGTCGACTATCTTGTTACATTTTTCGCAGATCAGATTGAGGTGTTCTTCACGATTCCCTTCGTAACGGTTTTCCATCCGATCGAACTGAAGCGTTTTGATAATGCCGTGACGGGAAAACTCGTTAAGCGTCGCATAGACGGTCGAGAGGCTCAAGCTCCCCTTTTTCCTCTTTGCCTCCTCATAGACAAGGCGCGCGCCGGGATGCAGAGGCTTCAGCTCAAGCAGCACGTCGATGATAGCCAATCTTTGAGGGGTAATTCTCAACCCCTTTTCTTTGAGCTGTTCGATTATCGACTCTTTGCTGATCTTACTCAAAGCGGAATCATTCCTGATTAATGAAGTGTAATGCCCCTCAGGATATCTGTCAAGCGGTTTTTTCAAAACATGCATTGGCAGGTCCAAAAAGAAGTGCCGGCTAGGGCGCTCCATACCGCGTGCGCAGTTCCAGATTCACCTCCAGCACGTTCACCATCTTTTCACCATTCTGAAGCGTGATATGAGGGTCGAGCCCGGAGCCCGACGTGGTGACCATGTCGCCGGGGAGGTCCCCGCAGTCCATTGCTTTATTCAGGCTGGTTGTGCGCCGGTGCACTTTTGGAGGGGCCGGGCATCGATGTCCGGCCCCTGGGAGGAGAGGGCGCCCGGGTTTCATTCGGGGAGGGCGTCCTCGACTGCTTTAGAACAGAAA